>JAOABG010000100.1 GCA_026418475.1 bacterium
CATCTGATATAAAACAAAATGAGAATCCCATCAACATTCCATCAATTAAGCTAACAATATACATAGCAGATTTGAAAAATAATGAAGCACCATCAAACATAGAAATATTAACTGATAAAATAAAAGAATCAATCTCAAACCAATCATATGTCTCACTGGAAAATCTAAACCCCGGAAAAATCTACATAACTATAACCCCAGAAAACCAAAATCTAAGATCTATCAAAATATCAGGACAAATAAATGAAAGCACTAATCTTAAGATTCATTTACCACCATCCAAATTCTCAGTAAAACTGCCAATATTCGATACAACACCACAAAAAATAAATGATCTAAAAACTCTCAACTATAAAGTATTCCTAAATAGTTTAGAATTTAAAAACTACCAAAATCTGAATAATTCAATAATAATTCCCATAAACCTGGAAAAAGAAAAAGAATACATATTCAACCAAATAAATCAGGAAGAAGTTGATAACCAAATAAATAAAATCCAAACACTCGTATCAGAAATAAAGCTTATCTTTGATAAAAATAAATCATATAAAAAAGAAGACATATTAATCAAAATAACCCCCGAAACAATTAAAAATAGATATCCAGAATACACAAGAATAGTAATTTTAGAAAAAAAATTAATTAACCCCTATATATACTGGGTATTGATGACAATCCTTTACTTTTTAATAATTGGAGGAATATACTTATTATACACCAAAAACAAATATAAATTAACCAAACTAATAAGAAGCAAAGATAAAAAGGTTGAAAAATTATCTTTATCAACTCTGAATAATCCCAAAGTCTCTGACTACATTCTATTGGAAAGATTAGGAGTGGGCGCGACATCAGTAGTCTATAAAGCTCAAAACGTAAAAAATAGATCTATTGTGGCATTGAAACTTCTACACAAACATTTGCTATCTGAAATATGGTTCAAAGAAAGAATATCCAATGAAGTAGAAATCAACAAAATACTAACGCATCCAAACATAATAAGGATGCTGGATTATGATATAGAAAGTGAACAACCGTTCATAGCTTTCGAATATGTAGAGGGGAAAAGTCTAACAAAAATATTAGAAGAAAGGAAAAAATTACCCCTTAACGAAGCCCTAAACATATGGATCCAAATATTAGAATCACTTGACTATGCCCATCAAAAAGGGATAATTCACAGAGACCTTAAACCAGATAATATACTGATCACAGAAAATAACATAGTCAAAATAACAGATTTTGGTATATCTAAAAAGATAGATAAAACTCTTAATCTAACCCAGGATTTCGTCGGAACACCCTGGTATACATCTCCTGAACAAATAAAAAACCAAAAAATAGACAACAGAAGTGATATATATTCACTTGGAGTAATAGTATACCAAATGCTAACAGGGAAACTACCATTTGAAACATCAGAAAACATATATGCAGTTTTTAAAGCACATATGTTCAATAATCCAATAAGCACAAATATATACTCACAGGACTCTTACATACCTCCAGACATCGAAAAAATAATAAGAAAAATGATAGAAAAAGATCCAAAGAAAAGGTATCAATATTGCTATGAAATAATTCAAGATCTCACTCCACAATTACTGGTATTTAGCAAAAAGTAAAAATGGAACAGATCTTATCAAACATATTTAGATTCACACTTAGTGACTTCTATACCAATAACTACTGTATAATCAAAAACGATAAAGTCTTAGTAATAGACTGCACAATAAGCTACCCCATAATAAACTTTATAAAAAAGAATAATCTAAAATTAGTTGGGGTAATTTTAACACATGGCCACGTAGATCATATATGCGGTGTTAAAAATCTAATAAAAGAAACACATATAAAACCAATACTTAATAATCTCGATGATATACAAATAAAAATATCTCAACAAATCTATAGGGAATATGGCTTCACAGAACTACCAGAATTCGAATACAATCACATAGAAGAAGGAAAAATAAGAATTGATGAGTTTGAAATAGAAATTATCCATACCCCTGGTCACACACAGGGAAGCATATCTCTGATAATAGATAAAATACTATTTTCAGGAGATACAATCTTCAGAGAATCAATAGGACGAACAGACCTAATAGGAGGGTGTTTCAATACTCTCATAAACAGCATAAAACAAAAAATAATCATACTACCTGAAGATACGATCATCCTACCTGGACACGGAGAGTTAACCACAGTAAAACATGAAAAAGTAAATAACCCTTTTATATCTGTTTAAAGAACTTTTCTGTCTGAAAAACTTTATTAAAAAACAATAAATATAATAGCACTAAGCTAACAACACGAATTAACTAAAAAATTCTCCCGACCTTTATAGCATATTTTTGGTAATGACTATTTATCTCTGCTTTCAAACCCAAAAATAAGTTAGAAGAAGTGTTGTAATACATTCCGATCTTCAAATTATTTCTGGGTAATTTTTGAGATATAAGCTTAGACACACCCTGAATTTCCTCATATGAAGAAACTGAATCCCCTGATAGAACTTGACAAAATCTCAGGGTAAAATAATAAGAGTCTTTTTCTGTTTTCTTAAACGCATCCCAACCAATGTATCCTTCAGTTGATTCCAGTTCTTCTACTGATACTCTTCTTATCCACAGAGGATTAACAACTTGCGTTTCATAACTATAATCATCAATTACTGTCCTAGATATCCCTAGAACTATTTTCTCCTTTTTACCAAATCCATATTCAATTTTAACATTACTTAAATTAAAACTATTTTTATATTTTTCCTCCAAACTCAAATCCAGACCAGTATATCCAAAATATTTTGATTTCATATTCGTACTATGGAAAAGCGCCATTAAATAACTATTATCAAAATTTCTCAATAAATAAGCTCCATACCCAAAATAATTGCTTTTTTCTTCATAATTAATGTTCACATATTCGGATTGATTTGAAATCATCTTACCAATGGAAATTATCCCGCCATATTTATACAAACCTGAATCCTTCTGAATAATCATATTTTTACCATATATTTTGGATTCAAAACCGAGCTTACCACCTTCTATTACTTCATAAAAATTGTAATTACCAATTTCCACCTTACTAGTTAATTTATCACCTTTTTGTAAACTTTCGTAATAATTATTAACTATTATATCTCTTAAATTATCAGCTAAGTTCCTGTATGCTATAGCATAAGAAACTTGTTGATTATTGGACAGACTTACTTTAGGGTCATAATTAAATATTATACCAACATTGTTTCCCCCAAGAAGCCCATTATACCATCCTACACTTATATTAGGATTACTTAAACTAAAATGCTGAATAAAATTTGGGTCAAACTGCCCATTAATATTTGAATTCTGGTTATCAATAATATAGTATGGTTTATTTAAATGTATGTTATTACCAATATAAAGATGCAACGTTCCATTGTTTAAATTCAAATTAGAAGAGTTAGTTAACAATATTGGTCTCAAATAAGAGGGAA
>JAOABG010000101.1 GCA_026418475.1 bacterium
CCCATATTTGGCGGCTAAAACTGAGGTCCTAGCGTACTACCTTGATACCTTAGATATCTTTAAATCCCATATTTGGCGGCTAAAACCGGGGATATTGCCCAGCAGATCTCCGGGCAGTATCCCTTTAAATCCCATATTTGGCGGCTAAAACGCCGATAACCGACGGCCGGAGCTGAACGATTTTCAGCTTTAAATCCCATATTTGGCGGCTAAAACGCCTGCGGGATGACCTTATACGGCATGCAATTTATGCTTTAAATCCCATATTTGGCGGCTAAAACAAATTAACGTTGAGATTGTAGGCGATGAAGATACCGACTTTAAATCCCATATTTGGCGGCTAAAACTCATAGCCGCCTGCATTGTTGCTTTTTTTATCGCTTCCTTTAAATCCCATATTTGGCGGCTAAAACACGGATATAGCCGACCATCCCTAGTTGTTTCATGAGCTTTAAATCCCATATTTGGCGGCTAAAACTGATGAACGATTTCTCTATTCACTTGGATCATGGATCTTTAAATCCCATATTTGGCGGCTAAAACTTCCTCGGAGCGATTTATTGAAGAGTCCTGATCTCACTTTAAATCCCATATTTGGCGGCTAAAACTAATCTGCCGCAGCATATTCATAACAGCGAATAACACTTTAAATCCCATATTTGGCGGCTAAAACCTGCCCTACGCTTATTGCGTCATGACTTACTAATACGCTTTAAATCCCATATTTGGCGGCTAAAACGTTGTTTCCTCTTGATACTCCTCAAAGCTTCGGTCTCTTTAAATCCCATATTTGGCGGCTAAAACCCGTTCATGGTTACATGTTGATTCCTTATCTAATAAAGAAATATACACCTATTATTTCTCGGAAATCAAGATTGTTTTCTCGAAGTGGCAGTAGTGAATTTACAATATATTATCTGTGGGGTCAAAATTGATACCTATGTTTTCTCTATGTATATTATTTTTATTTTCAATAATATACATGACTACATAATCTTCTTGAGTATCTATCAATTTTTCGATAGCAACTTTTAGACTTACGAATTTTGCCTCTGTAATTTCGCCTTCGAATACCGATTTTTGGGTGTGGTGAAGATATTCACGACATTTTTTCATTACCTTGGGAAGTCTTTTTCTACCTTCTTTTGTTTCGGTTGAGATGTCGTAAACCAGAATCAAATACATCATTACCACCATATTTTAAAAGATTTGTATGGTTCTTCTCCAATTATGTGTTTAATTAACTTATACAACTCGAGTCTTATAATTTTTTGATAACTCACTTTTTTCCTTAGTTTCTTATGTATAACAGTGGTCTTCATCTTTTCATCAAAGGCTTTTACCACAATTTTTCGGCCATCCTCCTTTAAGTAACAATAATTTAATTCTTTATCAAAATGTTTCTCTGTTAATTGATGATTATTCAATAAATCGAAAATAATTCTGTCTCCATAGACTGGCTTAAATATTTCTGCCACATCAAGGGAAAGAGAAAATCTTCGGTAAGAAGGTTCATGAAGATAACTTATAGTTGGATTAAGCTGTGTCCGATAAATCTCTTTTACAACCGCTGTATAAACAAGACTATTAACAAAAGAAATAAGAGCATTCATCATATTGTCCGGTGGATGTTTAACTCTTTTTTTAAATTCTATTTCTTGTTTAATTATATGAGGAAATACGCTATAATAATAATCCCTTGCATTACCTTCTAATCCCATTAGTGAAGGAATATCTGTTGCCATCTCTATATTTTCCTGGTAACTAGTAAGTTGTGTAAATATATTATTATCAATCTGAGGATACCTTTTTAAATTGTAAATAAAACCATGTATTGCCCCTTTTACAAATTCCTTTGCAATAGCAAGTCGCTTTTTTTGATCAAGATAGTGTTCAACTTGATGTACTATAACATCACCAGATAGTAATTCTTCTCTTGGATAAAAACTCCCCGGCCACCAGCCGTAATAGTTAAAGATATGAACAACTATTCCCTGCTGTGAAAGGAAATTTATGGCTTTTGTATTGAAATCTATTTCGCCAAATAGGTAAAGGCTATCAATCTCATTAACTGGTATGGGGATGTTTACTTCTGAAGTTTCTAAAAAAATAGAATTATCTTTGCGACTTATTCGTCCGCTTTTGAAAATGTAATAATCTTTCATAAAACCTCAACAATAACAAAATTCATAATAGCTACATTTTTTGCAGTAAGGTTTGTGGATAATGGGGGGTGGTGTATCCTCATCAACAATGTTCTGAATGTCAAATAAAATTCCTCCAATTTTTGATATATCTTCTTCTGTCAAAGCTATTCGTTCTCTTCTCCTGATTTTGGGATAATCAATAATTCCTTCAATTTCAATACCAATTTGCTTAAAGTAATATAGATAATATTTCAATTGCCAAATGTGACTCTCTTCAAGACTTTTTGACTTTTTCACCTCATGGATCACTCCTCTTTTTGCCTCAAGCAGATCTACCTTTATCCCTTCAAGATTTATTTCTTTTCGTTTTCTTGAATATGAATTCTCATGAATGATTTTGCCAATTTCTACGAGTTCACTTGTGTGCTCCATAGTGATATTTTTACTAAACAGCCAGAGTTTTCGGTGACAAATAGTGTAATAGGCGATTTGGGTACCGGTGATTATTGGGTTTGGCATAAGTTTTTTATCATATTATGTTATTTGAGATATCAGATTCTTCTTCGGCTTCGATTGCTTCGCCGGTCAGACCAAGGCCAATATTGTATTCATATTTTTTATTCAATATGCCTATCTCGTAGTTCTTATCTAACCACTCAATTGGGTTGGAATCAATTGGGTTGGAAGAGTCTATTATTCTTTTCAAAACACTTGGATTTACAAGGTATATAGGAACCGGAACTTTATATTCTTGGATTTTTTTTAAAATTTTTGTTTTTTTAAATCTTATTTTTACTTCCTTTTCTTTTTCTTCCAAATTTTTGTCTAATTTTATTTTTTCAATAATTTTTTCCATTAATTTAAGGTAACAACATATTTTGTTTTTATATATTTCTGGTATAAGTTCTATAGTCATTACATCACGGAAAGCCCTTTGTTTACTTTCCTTAAGAATAAAATTCCATTCAGAGTTTATTATTTTTTCATATTTTTCCCATTCGCTAAGATATTTTGATCCCCACTCATTTAAGTTTTTCTCAGAATATAATTCTTTGACAATTTCTCTTTTTGATTGAGATAGCAGAAATCCTTCTGCAAGTTTGCCTTGAATCATTTCAATGGATTTTTCTACCAAAATTTTTTCATATATCCTATATTTTATATCTTTTGCAATGATAATATTTTCATCACCACTATAATCATAACTCCTATGCCTCCAGACTCTTCCCATTCTCTGAATCAGAGAATCTGCAGTTGATGCCTCTGTAAATAAATAATCAAAATCGATATCAAGAGATGCTTCTACTAACTGAGTGCAGACCCAAAT
>JAOABG010000102.1 GCA_026418475.1 bacterium
GACCCACCCAGGCCAGTAATAGGAGGCTCTTCTCCCTTATGAATATTCGCTACAGCAACTCGGAGGGCCGCCGTTTCACCACAAAAACCCCGTTCCCCCCGATTTCGATTAACCCCACAGTTACGGGGACAAAGGGTGCAAGCATCGTAGAAAGAAAGGAGATTCATGAGGCTAAGAATATACTAAATTATCCTTTTCTACCACTCTATTACAAAGTAAAAATTAACTTTAATTTAATGGATATCAACAAAAAAACTAAAAAACTCTACTTTACAGAAATTCTCCATAATATGTCCTTTCGTTCCAGCAAAAATACATTCAGATAATACATAACTATATTACATAACAACAAAAACGCCACATTTACACCATATACACATAATTTTGATCGAATAGAAGCATATTCAAAAAAGCATGAAATACCACCGAACATAAGGTACTTATAAAGAGGAAAATAAGCTTCCAAGAAAACAGAAATAACCAATAAAGCACAACCGGCCATTAGAGATAAAAAAATACTATCATTTTTTATGATAACAATCGTCCCTCCTAACTGTATTACCAGAATCATTAATAATACAAAAGGGATTTGTTGCATTAAATAGCGAGAATACAAATTACATATATCGATAGTAGTATTTTCGATAAGAATACCTATTTCACTCTTGAATTGAGGAGCAATCATTAATGATAATAATGTTATTAGCCCATATATAACTAGCCACTTAAGAACAGAAGCCTTTAGTTTAAAAACATAGTACCTTTTCCTACTCTTCAAAGACTCAAGATATACATATATATAACCGTACAAGTAATCTTGAAAAAAATACAAAATCTCATTAACAATAATGTAAAAAATAAAAAAAGAAAGCAAAAAATTATTGATTATGAGTAAATATTCTCTTGGTGTAATGACCAAGTTTGTTCCTAATCTAACCTGGCACCAACACAAAAAAGAGATAAAAAAGAAAACAAAAATCCAGACAAACAAATCTAAATATATTTTTCTGTTTTCTATAAAATATTTGATCATATTTTATCCTTCAACAGACCGTTTTCAAGAATATAGTTCTTCTGATTTTCATGAACTACTATTTCTTTTTGATGATTTGTATACAATAAAGAGGCCTGTCTTTCTACAATTTCTTTTCTAAAAAGATTTTTTATCTTTTCAACGCTTTCCTCATCAAGACCAGAAAAAGGCTCATCAAAAACAAACAAATCTGATTTAGTAAGCAAATGACGAAGAATAGCAACTTTCTTTTGCATTCCGGTAGATAATTCTTTTGCTTTTTTGTTTATATCCTTAATACTTAAATAATCTAAATAATCTAAAATTACTTCTTCTTTTATTTTTTTATTTGATAGTGTAAAGAAATATTTTATATTTTCTAATATCGTCATATTCCTAAAAAGAATAGGGCGATTAACATAACCAGACATTCCTTCTCCTAGTTTCTGAGCTTTTACAAAACCCGCGTCTGCTTTTTCAAATCCCAAAATAATAGATAGTAATGTTGTCTTACCACATCCATTCTTTCCTTCAATTGAGACAACATTTCCTCTATCAATCTCCATATTAAGATCTTTCAATACAGACAAGCCTTTATAATTTTTCGCTATTCCAGAAAGAACTAGTATAGAATTATTCTCAACATTCATAATTATTC
Organism: bacterium; assembly: GCA_026418475.1. Taxonomy (GTDB): domain Bacteria; phylum DRYD01; class DRYD01; order DRYD01; family DRYD01; genus DRYD01. Next base: position 1,671 of record JAOABG010000102.1, read on the forward strand.
CTTTTTGAACTAAAACATAAATTAAAATTATCTACAAAATTTTTCCATCGTCTTTTATCTTTTTGTAAATCATTTATATAAATAATTACATTTTTTACTCTTTCTTTAGTCAATGTACATAAAAGACGTGATGGTATATTAATAGATTTATTCTCATTTACATTAGCTCCAACACAGCCATGACATATATTTTTTGCATAACAACTGCGACAAAAACGAGTATTAGCTTTCATTGTTTCCTGAATATAATTTAATATATTATTCTTTATTATTTTATTAGGAGTGTTAAGATCACCAAGAGGCCTTATGCAATCTTTATTAACAAGCATAAAACATGGATATAAAACACCTTCTGTGGAAACAGCAAGCTCTGTTCCAGAAGGACAAATAAGATAGTTTCTTCTTTTATTTATTATTGCGATTAAAACATCAAAAAAAGCAGATGAAAAAAGGATATCTTCGTATCTGCCTTCTTCTATTTTTTTAATATTATATATATCATAATCTAAATATGATTTTATTAATTTTTCAATTGCACTATTATTCCATTGAATTTGGCTATTACCATCATATTGAACAGGTACTATATGGGCATTACTAATATTAAATTCTTTTTTTAAAAACTTAGAAAAATCAATAATACCAAAACCTTTGTCTATATGCTCCATGGTAAGTGTTCCTTGAATCGAAACAGGAAGCCCATCTGTTAACATATTTTTTATATTATTCACTACATTTTTATATGTTCCCACTCCATTTCTAGATATTCTTGTCAGATTATGATATTCTTCTGGTCCATCCAAACTAACAGTAATACTGAATTGATAGTTTTTAAGAAGGGAATATACCTTATCATTATAAATAGAACCATTAGTAATAATACTAAAATGAATATTATACCCTCTTTCTTTTAATTCCTTACAAATACTTTGAATATTATTTAGCTCCAGAAGTGGTTCTCCCCCAAAAAAACATATACTCTCAATTTTATTATAAATGTTACTTATTTTTTCTACGTATTTAATACAACTATTTATATTTATTATCTGATTCTTCGGACTATTCAACTTACCATTTTCATAAAAATCTTCATAACAATAAGAACACCTAAAATTACATGCGTTTGTCATAATAAAAGTCAACCTACGAAGAGAAAAGAACGGATTACTCTGCTCAATAATGGCGTTGGCATTCTGATTTTCTGCTAAATCGCCAATATCTTTCCTTATATTTCTTAAGGTTTCATTTTCGTTTTGATTTTCTTCTGTAGGATTTCTTCTAACCAGATCTATTAATTCTTTTCCTGTTTCAAAGAATTCCATAGTAACATCTGAATATATAATATTATCACTTACAACATACAACATATTTTATCCCCTTTTAGTATTGATAGTATCCTAACCCCACATTGACAAAGGTTGAAAATGTATAATCATTCCATTGAGGATTATTTATACTAAAAACTAAAGACATACTGATTGGAACACCCATTCTCCCATTTTTAAATGGTAATATAAAGGAACGCAGTTCCAAGGTATGATCAAGCCAACAGAAAGAATAAGTATTTGTATAACCTCCTATTCTGTAAACAAGACCTATTGTTGGATAGGTAACAAAATTTTCTTCTTCCCCCTTATCATTGATATTTGTATAATTAAATATTTGTTTAAAAACATAATCAAACCCAAAAGAGAAATAAAAATAATCTTTAGCAAAGATTTCATTCACTCCATAATAAAAAAAAGGAAGAATATCTTTATCATAACTCATATACAAATTC
>JAOABG010000103.1 GCA_026418475.1 bacterium
AAATAAGGGATTTAGGTGAAAACCTAATGATTCCTTACTCCAATAATTTTCGATGTATCTTTGCATATTATCAGCTTCAAGTTGTGTAAAATAATTTTTATATCCTGGGCAGTTTTGATGCAAATATTTTAATAAATTTCCACCTTTAAACACAACTTCTGCAATATTATTTGTAAACTCATATTCCTTTTTTGAAAAAACTTCCATTCAAAACTATTTACTTTTCTCATTGTCTATTGTCTGACTTAAACAAAAAAATGGAAAAAATAAAAAAAATTATAGAGAAGTTTAAAATGGAACAGTATGATAAGATCCAACAGATTTTGTTTAGTGAAAATTTTGAGAAAACTCATGAATCAATGAACAGCGACTTTATGGAATTATTTAATATCTCTGGCAAGATCAATGAAAAATTGGATTCTGTTAAATCAGTTAGAAATAAGAAAGAAAAGATTGATGATAATTTGAATAGAATACATGAAAACTTGGAAGAGTTAATTCAACTTGGTTTCAGAGAATTTGGAATATCTATATTGGAGAAAGAAATCGATTTTAAGATTAATAATATAAAACGAATGAAACAAAATATCTTGGAGAATCTAAAAGATATAATTCAAGAATATACTTCTTTACAGGAATTAACTGCAAAATACTATGATGAATTGGAAAATAATTATGAAAATGTAAATAGATTATTGATTTCATTGCAGGTTATTAAAAATAGTGAGCAGGAGATAAAAGAAATAAATAACAAAATAGAATCTCTTCGTGAGGATTTCAGAATTATTTCCTTTTTGAAAGATGACTTTGAGGGTTCTGGTAGAAAAAAGGATTTCTTAACTTTTGTTTTTAATGTTGTTTTTGAACTTATATCTCAAAAAGCAAATTCTATACTTGGTGAGATTACAGAGGGAAGATATGTTATTGGTTTCAAAGACGATATAGAGATTTTGGATAATTGGTATGGTATGAAAAGGAATGTCAGGAGTTTATCTGGAGGCGAAAAATTTTTAGCATCTCTTTCTATTGCTATGGCGATTAGTGAACTTATGAGTACTTCTAAGTATAAAGTTAAGAGTATGTTTATTGATGAGGGGTTTGGAACACTTGATATGGACACTCTTAATGATGTTGTTGATTATCTTGAAAATTACTTTTATAATCATTCAGATAAGGTACTCGGTATAATAACTCATGTAGAGGAAATAAAAGATAGGTTTAACTACGTAATTAGGGTTGCTAAAACTAAAAATGGTTCGGAAATACAGGTTATAAATAATATTTAGTATGTATTTCCCAAGTAGTTTATTAATGTGGCTTCTTGTATTTTATTTTCTTCAAGGGTGTTGAGGATTAATATTTCTTTTTCAGTAATAACCAGGTTTCTTTTTGTTTTGTCTGTACTAAATAGTCCGAATCTTGAGTGTAAAGATAAGCTTGACTTTTCCTGTTTTGGTATTATTCTATTTTTCTCGGTTATGTTTCTACCCCGAGATAAGTATTCTATGTTATTTGAGCTAAAGGTTAGGAATCCATTTGATGTGAGAAAAACGATTTGACATTCATATAAATCATTTATTGATTCTGCATTGAAGATATTGTCATTTTCTTTCAATGTTACTATTTTTACTCCTTTGGCAGTTTTTGAGTATTCGGGAATTTCCTGGGTTTTTATTTTGAAAGCGAATCCCATTTCGGTTATACCTAATATTGTCTGATTTTCTTGAACTGGTATTATATTTATTACTTCATCATCGTGGTCAAGTTTAATGTAGATACTTATTCTTGATATGTCTGTTATTTCATTGGTGTTTATTGATTTCACCATTCCTTTTTTGGTTACTATGACAACTTTTTGATGTTTTTGGAGTTTTTTAGAAGTGGTTAAGAATATTACTTTTGTATTGTCTTCAGATTTATAAAATTTAGGGATGAATATCGAATTATCTATGAACTTGGAAAGATCAAAAAGGGTGTATTTTCCATTTGATAGGAATACTACAATTTTTTGTTTTGAGTTTGTTTCTAAAATTGATGTTATATAGTTATAATTGCTTATGTTGCCAAATAGCTTTTCAGGTTTGGTGTTGGATTTAAATGAGTTTAGGTATCCATTGGATAATCCTAATACTATTAGATCTTCTGTGGTTTGTGGTTTTTCTATTTTTATCTGTTTAAAGTTATCAGATTGTGCTATTTCGGTTCTTCTTTCTTTGCCGTATTTGTTTTTTATTTCTATTAGTTCCTGTTTTATTATTTCTTTTAGTTTGTTTTCATTGTCTAAGGTTTCTGATAGTTCTTTTATTTTCTGTATTGTTTGGTTGTAATCTTGCATGAGTTTATTGGTCTCTAGCTTGGTTAGTCTGTGCAGTTGAAGATTAAGGATATGTTCTGCTTGTTTATGATTGATTTGTAGATGGGCCATTAGATTTAGGAGTGCTGTTTTGTAATCTGGACTGGTTCTTATTATTTTAATCAATTTATCTATGTTTTGGGTTGCTTTTATTAGTGCTTTGAGTAGGAAAGCTTTTTGGGAATTTTTTTCTAATAAATCTTTGGCTTTTCTTATATTTACCTCTTTTCTGTGATCTATATATTTTTTTATTAAATCGGTTATTGAATATTGTTTGGGTATATGTCCATCAACTGCTATGAATGAACAATAAAAAGTGGATCTGAATGAAGTGAAATTTTTTAAGTAGTTTACTATGTTTTTTTCATTGTATGGTTGTTTTAGCTCCAGGAGTATTTTTATTTCTTTGTTGTTGCTTTGGTCAATAACATCTATTACTTCGGGTATCTTTTTTTCTTTTATGGCTTCAGCTATTTCTTTTACCAATTTTGATTTATTGATTGAGTAAGGAATCTCATATATTACCAAATATTCTTTTTTCTGTATATTTTCTATTTTGTACTTTCCTTCTATTTTTAGTATACCTTTACCAGTTTGATATATTGATTTGATTATTTTAGAGGTGTATACTATTCCTCCTGTTGGAAAATCGGGACCTTTTATTATTTCGATTATTTCTTTTATATTTGCTTGTGGTTTTTCTAATAATAGTATACAGCTGTCTTCTATTTCGTTAAGATTATGGGGGGGTATATTTGTTACCATTCCGACAGCTATTCCAGTCGAACCATTTACTAAGAGATTTGGAAAAGCAGATGGCAATACTATGGGCTCTGTGGTTGAATCATCAAAATTGGACCTAAAGTCCACAGTATTTAAGTCTATATCTTTTAACATCATTGTTCCGATTTCTGTTAGACGTGCTTCGGTATATCTGTAGGCTGCTGCAGGATCACCATCTATAGAACCAAAATTTCCCTGTCCCCATACCAATGGATATGTTAGCGTGAATTCCTGTGCCATTCTCACTAATGCTTCATAAACTGAGCTATCTCCATGTGGA
>JAOABG010000104.1 GCA_026418475.1 bacterium
AGATGTGTATAAGAGACAGGGGTGCTTTTTACGGGCCAAAAATAGATGTTGAGATAACAGATGCTTTGTCAAGAACTTGGCAATGTTCAACTATACAGCTTGATTTTAATCTACCTCAGAGGTTTGGTATTTACTACATTGGTCCCGATAATTCAAAACATGTTCCTGTTATGATACACAGAGCAATATTGGGTTCTTTTGAAAGGTTTTTTGGTATTTTAATAGAGCATTATGGTGGAGAGTTTCCTTTGTGGTTAGCTCCCATTCAGGTTATTGTGTTACCTGTTTCTCAAAAATTTAATGATTATTCAGAGGAAGTATTTAATTATTTGAAGGAAAAGCAAATAAGGGTTGAAATTAATAGGGATGCAGAGAAATTGGGTTATAAAATAAGGCAAGCTGAGATCCAAAAAATACCATTTATGCTTATCGTTGGTCAAAAGGAAAAGGAAACAAATTCTGTTACTGTTAGGCAGAAGGGTATTGGTGACATAGGAAAGATGAGTATAGAAGAATTTTTTAATAAATTTTTCTCATGAGTTTCTTTGAGGAAGTAGATTTACCAGGTTTAGGTAGGAAATATATAATCAGAACTGCTGATAGTGAAATCCAGGTTATTGTTTATGAATCTGGGATAAAGCAGGTTTATTTTCTTAAAGATGAGGATGTTTTATTTGAATTCACATTGACTTCTGAGGAAGCTAAGAAGTTGGGGCTTATTTTGACTGAGGCTTTGTATCAGACGATTAGTAAAGACAAAGTTGAATACATTCAGAAGCAGCTAATATTTGAATGGTTAAAGATATCTGATAAGAGTTATTTTGTTGATAAAACTTTGAGTGAATTGGAAGTTAGAAAGAAAACAGGGGCTTCTATTGTTGCTGTCATAAGAGGTAAAGAATTTGTTGTTAATCCAGATCCTTATAATTTTAAATTTTTACCAAATGATACCATTGTGTGTATAGGTAATAGAAATCAATTGAAAGATCTTGAAAAGTATATCAGTAACTAGTTTATAGGAGGTGTTTGTATGAAAAATTTTGAGTTTTTTTTGGGGGGGAGAGTTTTTTTAATCCTTGCTTTGGTCTTTGTTTTGTTGTCATTTGGACACTTTTTTAAGGAAGTTTGGAATATATTGGGATTTTTACCTAAGCTTATTTTCAGTGCTCTTTTGGGATTTGGTTTTATTACTTCTGGATACCTGGTTAAAGAAAGAGTGCAGAAAATTTTTAGTGAAGTATTGACTTCAACAGGTTTTTCTATTCTGTTTATTACCAATTTTGTTGCTAAGTACTATAATGCTGTAGATTTGGGACTTTCTTTATTTTTGCATATATGTATTATTGTTTTATTATTGATTTTTTCTGTACTTAGCCGGTCTGTATTTTTGATGTTTGTTTCTGTTATTGGGGGTTATTTCCCCATTTTCTTTTTTGGTGTCTCATTAAACTCTTTATTTTTATTGACTTATATAACTTTATTGAATTTTGCTATTTTTGGTATTTCTGTTTTTAGGGGTATTTATGTTGTTGGTTATACCAACTTTGTTAGTTTTTTATTGGCCTTTTTATATACTTATTTATCTATTGTTGTTAATTTGAAGGATTATTCTTTATTGTTATGGTCATTATTTTTCACTGTTTTTAATTTTTTCATTTTTTTGGTTAGTATAATATTTAATTCAGTTATTAATAAAACTCATGTTGGCAATACTGATCAGAGATTTATTTTTTGGTTAAATATTGTTTTTTATTTTGTTGGAATTCATATTTCTTTTAGCCTCAGTGATAGCTTTATTTGGGTGGGATTATATAATCTATTTTTGTTTATTGTTAATATTGTGTTATATGGTTTTTTTAGGTCTTATAGTGGGGATATTTTTTTGAGTTTGGCTTTGATTTATTGGGTTCTTATTGGTTTTTCTTGGGTTGTGTATGATCCATATTTCAATAGTTATTGGTTATTAGTATTGGCTGTTAATTCTCTTGTTTTTTCAGTCTTTTCAAGAAGGGGAGATATATTTCTTTATAATTCTTTAGCATTAATTTTATCCACGTTTTGGGGTTTATTTATTTATCTTGGTGTATTTGGTTTTGGTAGGGTTGAGTTGCCAGCAACTTTGGGTTTGATTTTTATGGTTTTAGCTTGTTTGATAGTTTATATTTTAAATTATGATAAATTGGGTAGGTTTTCTTTGGACAGGTTGTTTGGGGTTTTTGTAAATCTTGTTTTATTTACTCTGGCGATTGTTTGGTTAAGCCCTTATTTTAGGGTTTGGTTAGGGGATTCTTTGACAAGGTTGATTGAGGCTCTATATTTTTTCATTTTTGCTTTTCCTTTTATTTTGTTTATTATTTCTTTGTTTTCTGCTTTTTTATATACTTTCCCTACTTTTGTTTTGTACACAGTATTAAGAAATAGTTTTTACATTATTGGATCTTTAGGTTTGGCTGTTTTTAATGTTTTAATATTAAGTTCAATTATCTTTAATTCATATATGAGTATTGTATTTTTTCTTATTTTTTTGATTATAGTTTTACCTGCATTTTTTTTGAGGAGAGCAGCCGAAATTGTATTTGGGATCAATGATTTTTTTATTGATGTTAGGTATCTTTTTTTAGGGATTATTACTGTTTTGGGTTATGTTTTTATGTTTTCTGTTTTTAAATCTATTAATTTGGATTGGGCAAGTATATTGTATTTATCTTCAGCTCTGTTAGCTGTTCTTGCTTCTTTTCTTATAATTTTGTATGATTATATTAAAGTAAACTTTAATATTGATGAGTTTATTTTGAGGATAACTTATACTTCTTTGTTTGTTAATTCTATTATTTTTATTGGTATAATGGTTTTAATTCAGCTGATCGGGAGTATTTTTAATTTTGTTGTTCTTTCTAATTTAATACCTTTTATAAACCAGAGGTTTATTTCTTTTTTACTTTTGATTGGTTGTTCTGCTTTTTTAATGGTTAGATCTTCATATATGATGAAAAGCCAAAGTGTTGATGTTGTTGATAGTGTTGATGTTGTTAATTACAATAATCTTTACAACATTGATTACAAAAATCTTTACAATATTAGTATTGTATTTTTTAATATTTTTGTTTTACTGGGTATTGGGCAGGAGATTGAGGCTTTATTTTACAAAGCTGGATTTATAAATGGAGATATTTTTGCGAGTATGTTTGTTGCATCTTTCTGGTTATTGTATTCTGCTTGTGTTATATATTTGGGTATTAGACTTAACAATAGTGTATGGAAGACAGTGGGATTCTTAATATCTTTGCTTGCTATATTAAAGAGTTTTGGTGTTATGTTTGAGGATATAGGTGCTTTATATAAGTCTTTAATGGCTTTTATTATGGG
>JAOABG010000105.1 GCA_026418475.1 bacterium
ATTAGTCCAATTTCATCATATTTATTGAATTTTTTTGTTAATGGATTAAATGTTCTAACTCTGGAATACCTCGGAATATGTTTATTATGATATTCACAATCTACATAAGGTATACCGTGTTCTACCATACCATAAAGGTCCCTGACTTCTTTTATTCCTAAATATTCTTTTACAAGTTCTCTGAATTCAGAGATAGATATCTCTTGTTTATGGGTTTTCCATCCTCCTCCTGGTAGAACCACACCATCAAAATTGAATTTTATATTCCTTTTTTTTAGCTCTTGTATTGTGTAATATATGTATGCTGGGAAACCAAGTATTCTGAGTTTAAGCCCACTGTTGTGAAACTCAAAGAGCTTTTTTATTGTTCCTTCTAAATCAAAATGGAACCCTTGGTCTTTCCTTTTGAGTACGAAAAATTTTTGGTTTATTTTGGGTGCTAATTCCGATAATAATATATCTGAAAATGCTGTTCCTAAGCTCAGATCTTCATAAGTGAAAAATAAATAATTGTATTGATTTTCTAAATCTACTAATCCATAGTCACTGTAGATACTAAAAACAATTTTTTTTATTCTTTCCAATGTTATTCTGTCCAATACCATTCTTGAGGGTTTATTCCCTGTTCCTGATGAGAATATTTCCACTTCTATGTTGTTAGTTATTTGGAAGTCTGCCTCATTAACAAATTCCTTGAATACGAAAACGCTTATAAACAGTCTGTATTCCCATAGATTATCAATCTCCGTTATATTGTCAATATTTAAATTTTGGAATCCCTTTATATTTATGAAATCTCTGTAAAAATTGGATTTCGAGAACTGATTTTTGAAAGATTCTTTCATTGATAAAAGAAAAAGATCATCATTATGATATTCGTATTCAAATGGTTTTGAATTTATTAATTTATCTATTGGAGACATTATTTCTTTTTGTTCTGCTCTTTTTTGGAAGGATTGTAGTTTTGGGCTTCTTCTATTTTGGTTTTTGCAACTAAACTATCTGGAAGTATTCTCAAAATTTCTTGGTAGTATGATATTGCTTTTTCTTTATCATTTTTTACATACAGATATATATCTCCTATTCTTACTAAGCTTATAAAACCTTGCCCAAGAAGATATGGATCATGTTTATACGCTAACATATATGTTTCTAATGCTTTATCTGTTTCATTGTTTTTTTCATATGCAAACCCAAGTTGATATAACAAATCGGGATATTCTATAATCGTGTAGTTTTTGAGTTTTGATATTGTTTGTGAGTAATTACCAAGCCTGTTTTGAAGTTTGCCATAATATTCCAATGCTATTGCATCATAGCTTTTTATATTTAGAGCTTTATTTATCATAGATATTGCTCTTTCATTCAATTTTTTCTCAAAGTAAGATATTCCCAATCCAGTATATATGCTTGAGAAACTGACAGGGAAGAATAAGCTTTTCCTTAATGTATTTATTGCCTCATCCAAATAGGATGAACCTTCTTTTGATGTAAAGTATAAAAATATATTTGAATAACCTGAAAAAATAGTTAGCAATTGGTATTCTTTTTGAGTTTCTATTATTTCATTTTTTTTGGAAATGTTAAAATCTTGGATAAATTTGATGTATTTATTATCAGTATCGTTTATTATTTCTTGAAGCTTTTCCAATTGGTAGGCCGAGGCAAAATAGAAAACATATGCTGAACTATTGTCTATATCTTGAGATATGATGTTATAGCAATAGTTTTTACATTCTTCAAATCTTTGATTATAATAAAGTTTGAATATTTGATTTATTTTGTAGATTTCCTGATTTACTATTTCCGTATTTGGAAAGGCTTTCAAGAATAGTATTAAAAAGAATGCAAATAGTTGTAGAGTTATTTTTTTCATGACACACCTCCAATAAGATATGGCTTTAGATAGTTTATGATTTCTTTTTTTTCTTGTAGGGTCTTTTGAATTTCATTTCCTAAACTTTGATTGGATTGTTTTTTTAGCAGTGCGTATATTGCCAGTTCGTGCATAAGTATTTCATACAGTTTTTTCTGTTCATTACTTAGTGACTGTTTTTTAATATTTCTCAACCTGAAATCTGTTAATTCTTCTACTATTTCACTTGTTAAGAAACCGTTTTTTACATCTTCATAAAGTGTTGTTCTTAATATATTCTTTTCAATATTTAAAGCTATAAAATATAGAAAAATAAATATTATTATGAGTATTGTTGTTTGTAGAGGAAACCATAAGCAGACGTACCATCCCAATAAATTGGGTCCCACTGAAGCCATAAAATTCCATACAAAGTGTGCACCAACTGATAATAAGTATCCAATTGTAATATAGACCAATTTCAAAAAAAAGTTACTTGTAACTGTTGCTAAACCCACAGCAAATCCAGAAAACATTGACATTAGAGGATGCCCTAAAAATCCCATTATCCACCTTACTAAGACAAGTAATATGAAACCATATATTGCACCGGTTTGTGCAGTGAATTGTGCTCCATAAACCAAATCTTCGACTATTTTGAATCCCAAAGAAGAGGCAAATATATACACCAATCCATCCATGGGACTGTTAAAATTAACCCTGAATAAAATAATTATTATAGGTATTACCAATAATTTAAAAAATTCTTCAAATATTGGTGCGCTTATTGTAGCGGTCATTATAGAACCTATATCTCTACCAAATATTGAACTGAAGATTATATTGTTTATTTCATTCATGAAGAGTGATAATATTGTTGATCCCAAGGCACCCCAAAAAAAAGAAAAGATGATTAATCCCCATGGTTCTTTCTCATATAAATCTATTTGCCTTATTAATAGCAACATGAAAATACTGAAAAATATTGATAAAACTGAAGCTATGAACCACGTTATCAATCCACCAATTCCTCCTCTTAAATAACCAGAATACATCATTGTTGTAAAACAAATAAAAGAAAACATGAATAATAATGAGAAAAAACCTAATGTTAATAACAATCTGAAATAAAATTCTCTTTTACTTGATAGGCTATTTATTTTATCAATTATTACTTTATCTGATATTTTCTGGTGTTCTACTTGTGGATAATAATAAGAATACGTTGTGGATTGATAAGTTTGTGTTGATAAAAGTGCTCCACAATTGGGACAGAAAATATAGTCATTTCTTACGTTTGTTTCGCATACTAAACATTTCATCCTTCTACTCTGTAAACAATATTTTTCTTCTTCTTGTTAATGGTGGTAAATCATCTATGTCTAAGCTGAAACTGGGTTTGGTCTCTGAGAATCCAAATATTGAATCTTTTCTGTTTTCTTTATTGAAGGCTGTTTGTGGAAACTCTGTTGCTATAAGTA
>JAOABG010000106.1 GCA_026418475.1 bacterium
GATCTGGGTCAGATACCGTTACATCAACATCACCACTTGGGAAAAACACAAGTTCAAGATCCTTTTCGTATATATATCTCACGATACACAGTGGGGGCTTAGAAGGAAGTCTAAAGCTTCTTGTTTCTTGCCGACCTCTTTTAGGATGATACATAGAAAAAAATAATTCAATAAACTTTATTCCATTTTTTAATCTTGAAACCTCAAAGTGCTCAGATATAAGCTCATATGTCTTAGGATCAGCTCTTTTGGATATTGTGAAATCTGTTGGTGATATTCTGCCTTCTATATTTTCTTCTGCAATATCGGAGAGGTATATGCTCTCGGATTTTTTTGATCCTTCTACTTTTATCGTAAACTCAGTAATGTCTGATGGTTCCTTGGGAATAGAGATACTATTCGTTGCAACTAGTAGTTTTTCAAACTTTTCCTGTATCTGTTTGTCAATTTTGAAATTTGTTTCCAAAAATGTGAAGTCCGCATTCGCTTTGATAAAAAAATCTATATTGTCTACTACAAATACCCCTTTTATCTTACCGTCAAGTGCTATTGTATGTACATCTGTTTCTCTGTTTTCCTGTCCTTTATCAGTAAACAGATCTACAATTTCGAAAAGCTTTTCCTTCAAAGCCTCAGGAAAACCTTTTCGGGGATACTGAAATAATTCCTCATCGTCATGTATATACATTGCAAACATAAAAAAAATTATAATAGATTTAATTGTTACATTTAATAAGAATGTCACAGAATATACCATTATACCTGTGAATAACAAGAGAAAAAAGAGAAGGTATTATATATACTCCATCTGAAATTGTTGATATTATTTTAGATAATATCGAATACACTAAAGATATTTATGATAAAAAAATTATAGATCCCGCTTGTGGAACCGGAGCCTTTTTGATAAATGTTGTAAGAAGGTTTATAGAAGATTGTATTGCAAAAGAATTTGATTCTGTAAAAATCAAAAATCTTCTGCAAAATAATATATTTGGATTTGATATTGACCCCTTTGCTATCCTCAGCTGTAAGAGTAATCTGGAAAGAGAAGCTAGAAAATATGGAATATATGATGTCAAATGGAATATATTGAATATAGATAGCTTAGATATGAGTAAAGTTAAGAAATATTTTAATTTTTTTGATTATGTTGTAGGAAATCCCCCATACATTAGGATACAGCATATGGAAAAAGATAATAGAAAAAAGATTCAGCAAGAATGGTTATTTTGCCGTATAGGTTCTACTGATGTTTATATAGCTTTTTTTGAGCTTGGAATCAGACTTTTGAACGAAACCGGCGTCTTAGGTTATATTACCCCTAACACGTATTTTAAAACAGATGCGGCAAAGATATTACGACAATACCTTACAGAAAAAAAGCTCGTAAAAAAAATAATAGATTTCAAATATTATCAAGTCTTTAAAGATGCAACAACATACTCAGCAATTACAGTGATAGACAAAAAATGGAGAGAAAATAAGATATACTATTTTGAGTGGAACAATAATGACATCAAATATGTTGGGGAAATTGATCTATCATACCTTAACCGAGACAAATGGATCCTCGCGGATACTGAAACCCTGAAAAAAATCAAAGAAATAGAAGATAGGGGAGTACCGCTAAAAAAGATAGCAAAAATACATGTAGGAATAACAACTTTGGCTGACGATCTTTACATATTTAAAGATCCAATTATAGAAGGAGATAAAGCGGTAATAAAGCTAAAAGATGGCCAAACATTCATAGTTGAGAAAGCTATATTAAAGCCAATAGTAAAGGTGTCTGTATTAAAATCTTCTAACGAGGAACAAAACAGATGGATTATATTTCCTTATAAAAAGGTTTCTGGAAAGTATACAATAATTCCAGAAGAAGAATTAAAAGAGTTGTATCCATACACTTATCGGTATTTTTTGGCAATGAAAGATAGATTACTGTTAAGGGACAAAGGTAAAAAAAATCCGGTAGCTTGGTATGCTTTTGGACGATCTCAGGGACTTGATAATTCTTGGGGTAAAAAAATACTTTTTTCTCCACTCAGCCCAAAGCCTAATTTTATAGTTTGGGAAAAGGAAGAGTATACATTTTATGCCGGATATTGTATAAAGTTTGATGGAGACTTAAATTGGTTGGCTCGGCAGCTAAATTCAGAAGATATGGAATTCTATATCAAGTATGTTTCAAGAGATTATCAAAAAGGATATAAGTCCTACGCCAAATCATTTATACAAAATTTTGGAATAGAGGAATACAAGACCTGATATAGTATTCAATTTCTTTTCAATACCCGAATATTTGCCGATTATTTATAGCGGCTTTTGACAGATAATAATAGTTTCCGCTCGTATGGCTCTGTTACGAGCCCGAGAAGTGGGTTAGATATTATTTTTTGTATCTCAAATTCTGCATCCCAACAAAATTTTTGAGTCATAGAGGTTGTAGGAATTTTACTTCCCTTAACTATGCTATCGCCAACAATAATTGCCAATTTACCTCCTGGCTTCAGAGACCAAAAGATATTGTTTATAGATTCTTTTAGATCATTCTCAGTATAAAAAGTCTTTTCCCCTTCAATATGAGAAAGATGTGATATTCTTAGCTTTATCTCCTTTAAACCTTAAGAGATATTATATAGGATATGAAATAAACGAAAAATATATTAATATAGCAAATGAAAGAATAAAAAAGAAATACCAACTTTAATATAAAAATGCATAAAATATATATATGAAATTCGATCCTTTTTCTACTAACCTTTCGGTAATTTATACTTTACTGCATAGGTCTTACGAGGCTTCGAAAAAGCAATTTTGGAATGATACGGAAGTTCTTGACAAACTTATTGAAAAATACGGAAAACCAGAGCTTGAAGAGAACTATCGTAGATCTCTTCTGAACATTTTCTCGGTGATCTACTATGGAGAGATAGTGGCAATGATAGTTTCCGCGCAGCTTTTGGATATGGTAGAACACTTTGACGCCAAAAAGGTTCTTGCCGCACAGGTGATAGAAGAAGCAAAACACGCTACCGCTTTTCAAAGATACCTGTCCTATCTTGGGGATATTCCACAACCAAACAAGTATACAAAAAAGATATTACTTGATATAATGAATACCAAACTTTTATCTTTGAAGCTTCTCGGAATGCAACTTCTGGTAGAAAACATAGCATTTTATCTTTTCACAGCAGTAAAAGATACAGCAAAGGACCCAATACTGAAAGAACTCCTCAGATATGTTTCGATAGATGAAGCTAAAC
>JAOABG010000107.1 GCA_026418475.1 bacterium
TATCACTTCTTTATATTTTTGAGGAATCAAATCTTGTTGAACATTTAAAAATGATGAGTACTGTCCTGCGAAACTAAAATCGGAGTCTTCATGGATGGCGCTACTTCTTACAGAGACATTACATTTTTTGTTTATTCTTTTGCATAAGCTATCATATGCTGAATTTATTGACTGTGTTATCTCTTCAGGAACTTCAGAATTTATTATTAATGTCTGAATTTTTTTACTACATGATTCCAAATCTTCAATTTTATTAATATCTACATCCTGAATAATTTTTGAAATTTCATTCTGTAGTTTATTGTATTCTATAAATTTTATAAAAGCATATGAAGTTATAGAAAATCCATCAGGAGTCAATAGTTTGATATTATTTTTTAATTCTGCAAGATGTGCCATTTTGCCACCAACAATATTCACTGCATCTTTTCCAAAGGAGTCAATTGGTAAAGTAAAGTCAGTTATTGGTATTTCTACCCTTGAAGTGATATATTTCTCGATTTTTTCTGTAATTTCTTTGTAATTTTTTTCTAATTGTAAATACTTGTTATCTGCAAGAATATTAAGATTTTGAATCATTTTAAAAACACCTTTTGAGATGTTATCCATATTCGTTTTTATATAGTGCATATCAAAAAGATAATCACCGGAAAATTTTTCTTCAAGATCAGCCATTATGCTTAGAACATGATTATTTATATTGAGCACATTCTCAAAATATGTATATTTTTCTTTGAGAAGTTCTTTCAGTTCTTCTTTCCTCTTATGTTTTTTGTCCTTAGATTTTAAAAAATCAAAAAATCCCATATTTTTTCATTATATCTTATTTTTGAAGATAAAATCATACTGTTTTATTTTTTTTATCTATTTAAATTTTTTACAAGTAAGCCTCTGTTGAGAGGCTTACTTGTAATGGTTGTATGTTATATTTAGAATAATTATTTTATATTGATGATTTTTTAAATCTCCTTTTTAACTTTTGGTTTTTTCGCTGTAAGTCCTATTCCTTCGAACAAATGGTACATTGAATAGCCCCACCAAATTGTATAGATTACATATCCAAAAAGAAGTAATATCATAATTAATGCTTTTTCAGAGACTTTTACAGCTTCAATTTTATAGAAATTGTAGGCCGGTTCAACAGCCTTTTTATTTACTTCATCAAAGATCTTAGATTCTGCAAACAATTTATTTGTTTGAAATGTTTTACTGATTTGATTAAGTGATAACCACCAGTCTTTTAATACCTTCTTTTCATCATATCCATAGGTGTTTCTGATTTCTTCACCTTTGTTTTTATACATTAAGTCCGAGTCTCTTATAATAATATTAAGTATATTTCCAATATCTCCTTGGATGGTTAATGAATCACCTTTCTGTTCAGTATTTGCACCTGCTGCAAGAAAGAGTTTGGCTATTCTTTGGGCATCCTCTGGAGTTTGATACTTTACTGTAACATTGAATTGTTTCCCTATGAATGGTTCTACTGTTTTTGATAATTTAGGAATAAAATAAGATGAACCCTTGGAAAGTTTATTGAAGATATCATCTGAATATTCTAATCCATTTTTACCATCCCCAAAGATGGGGGATAGTATAAGAAGAAATACTCCTATAAAACCTGCAGTTAATATTATACCAATGGAAAAATGTTTTTTATCTCTTATTATCATTTTTATTCCTCCCTAAAAGTTTTTATGTTTTTAAAGAAGCTTAGCATTACCCATCCAACGAAAATTGCAATAATAATCCAAAATATAAAAAAGCCTGCTGTTTCAATGCCTTGTGCTAATGACTTAGGAATATTAATAATACCGAGGTCATTAAATTGCTTAGGGATTA
Source organism: bacterium (assembly GCA_026418475.1). Taxonomy (GTDB): domain Bacteria; phylum DRYD01; class DRYD01; order DRYD01; family DRYD01; genus DRYD01. Next base: position 1,843 of record JAOABG010000107.1, read on the forward strand.
CGGTTAACCTGTTTATAAAGCCTGCAAGAATTGTAGTAACCCAGAATCCTTTTATTGTTACTCCTCTTACTACTTTGGTGGTAAGTGCTCCTACTTGAATTCCGATGAGAGAACCAAGGAGTAATCCCATAGCAAGTGTATAAAATACGAAACCATAAATAGCATATTGAGAAATTCCTGCATACCCTGCAGTAAATATTATCTGAAAAATATCCGTACCTACAGTGGTAAAAGTAGAAATACCAAAAACATATACAAATAATGGAAAGGTAATAAAGCCTCCACCAACTCCCATTAATGTGGAGACAAATCCAACAGCAAAACCACCCATCGCAAGGATCACACCTGAAATTTTTCTGCCACCTGGCACAATGTCCTCATCAAATCTTATAGTAGGTGGAAGATTTATTGATTGAAGTTTGAAAGCCAATCTCTTTTCTGCTTCTGTTGGTGGACGCATTTCTAAAGGTGTGCGGGCTAATTTTCTTTTCTTTATTAAATCTGATAAACCATACCAGCCGAGTGAGCCAAGGATTAAAGCATATATTATGCTTAAAAAGGCATCACTCATAATAGGGTCTTTTGAATAGACGAGTTTTTGAAGATATCCACCTAAGGTAGCGCCTCCAATAGAACCAACTAAGAAAGCTATTGCTATTTTTGCATTCACGTTTCCGAGTTTTTTATGAAGCACAGAACCCATAATTGCTTTAGCAAATATGTGAAATAGGTCTGTACCAACAGCAAGAATACCTCTTACTCCAGCAGCCATAAGTGCAGGTGTGATAATAAATCCACCTCCAGCACCAATGCACCCTGTTATAAGACCTGCACAGAAACCTATCAATATAGATATTACAAATACATTAGTTGCATAAAATGCAGGAGCATAAGCCTTTTTGCCACCGATGATATCCGCAGCATCAGCTACCATATAAATAAGAATTGGTAATAATACTGCCAATGCAATAAGTATTAGCTTTCTTTTCTTACCCCTTAGAATGTTCATAGAAGTCTCATAGTCCCATTTTGCATGAGCAATCATGGATAATTCAATAAATTCAGACAATTTTCGCAGAACAGCCATTTTAGATCCTCCTTATTACATGAATTATATTTGTTATAACATATTTATTATATATTGTAATATTGTTATAATGTCAATATAAATAATTTTATATCGTTATAATTTATTTAAATATTTAATCTAATTTACAAAGTTAATGATAAGAATTTAACCTGATTCATTCAAAAGTTTGTTATAATTTTGGTAATTTTATGATAAAAGTTGTGCCTGGGGTATTAGATTCTTCCCCTGTTTTAGTTTCAAAATTGATAATACCATTATGT
>JAOABG010000108.1 GCA_026418475.1 bacterium
GATATATTCACACACCATATCAAATATGTTCATTAGGAGATATCCAAAACACAATAAAGCTGGTTTCAATACTAATATCAACCCCAAATATAGAAGAACTATACAGAAGGATCCTATAAAGGAGGTAAAATATTATGGCCAAAACAATAGAAGTATTACTGACAAAAGATTACTATTATCTTGGTAAAGCTGGTCAAGTGGTTAAAGTCAGACCAGGTTTCGCAAGGAACTTCCTAATACCTCAAAAAATCGCTTTACCTGTAACAGAAGGATTACTTAAAACAATAGAAGAACAACAAAAAATTATCCAGAGAAAAACAGAAAAACAGAAAGAATCATCCTCAAAAATCAAAGAAAAACTTGACAACCAAAGAATATCAGTAAAACTCCCAACAGGTAAAGATGGAAAACTATATCAAGCATTAACAAAAGAAAAAATAGCACTCATCCTACAAGAAAAAACCGGTTCCAAAATAGATAAACACTCAATAGAATTGGAAAAACCAATAAAATCCACCGGTATATTCCAAATAAACCTTAACCTACCTGGTGGAATAAAAACATCATTAGAGCTAGAAATAGAAAGTTAAAATATGACAGAAAAAATTTTAGAAGAAACCCAAAAAATATTGAACTCAGATGACTCCGAAATTATCTCATCAATATACTATAAACATGTAAACCCAAGCCTTACAAAAATACTAAGATTAGCGGGTTATGCAAAAGTCGAATACTACACAAAAAATGAAAAAGTTTATACTAAAAACAACAGTAAAACAGAAGAATACATTGACTGTTTGGGTTTGTATGGAGCAATTCTTCTTGGACATAACAACGAATACGTTTTACAAAAAGTAAAGGAACAGATGGATAAACAGTGTATGTCCACTAAAGTTTTCCTTAGTTCACTCCATGCAGCAGCAGCTTATCTACTTGCGAATTTGAGTGGATTAGAATATGTATTTTTTGCAAACTCTGGAGCAGAAGCAGTTGAAGGAGCAATAAAACTTGCTCTCGCTTCAACTAAAAAAAACAAAATAATATCAACTTACAACTCTTATCATGGTAAAACCCTCGCAGCACTTTCAGTAAGTGGAAGGGACATATACAAGAAAAATTTACCACCACTACTAAATGTCTCATTTACAAAATATGGAGATATAGAAGATATCAAAAAAATCATAGATAATGATACTGCAGCCGTAATAATAGAGCCAATACAAGGAGAAGGAGGGATAATAATACCTCCTGAAAATTACATTCCACAAATCAGGGAACTCTGTGATATACACAATTGTCTATTAATAATAGATGAAGTCCAAACAGGAATGGGTAGAACAGGAATACTCTTTGAACACAAAAGATATAGCATCAAGCCTGATATACTCGTTCTTGCAAAAGCTTTAGGTGGAGGAGTAATACCAATAGGAGCGATAGTCTCAAATGAAAAAGCATGGAAAATTTTTGATGAAAATCCTCTTTTCCATACTTCAACTTTTGGAGCAAATCCGCTAGCTCTAGCAGCTTGCATATCAACCATAGAGTTCATACTAAAAAATAATATTACAGAAGAAGTTAAAAACAAAGGTGAATATTTCTTGAATAAACTATTACAAATAAATAAACCCGAAATAATAAAAGAAATAAGGGGAAGAGGATTAATGATAGGTATAGAACTTCAAGATGAACAGTACGCAGCAGCAATCTTTTCTTATCTAATCCAAAACAATATAATAACAGCATATACACTCAATCAGCCCAAAGTTATAAGAATAGAACCTCCATATAACATTACTTATCAGCAAATAGATTTAGTAGTTGAAAAAATTGAAAAAGCAATAAATCAAACCTTAGAACTATTCGAATTGTCATAAAAATCTGATGGATAAATTGATCCCTTCTTTTATAGAAAACTATCCAATAAAGTTTGGAATATGTGTAAACAAGCCAAATGAAAAGGTGTTTAACATTAATGAAGATGAAGTTTTCCCTGCGGCAAGTTTAGTAAAAATACCTCTGTCCTTATTAATTCTGAGAAAATGTCAGGAAAATTGTGTCAATCTGCACAATATGATACCCATAGACAAAAAAGTTGGAGGAGCGGGAATAATAAAAGACCTATCAATAGAAAAATATAAGCTAATAGATTTAATAACTTTATCTCTCATAATTTCAGATAATACAGCAAGTAACACATTAATAGAACTAACGAATTTTCAAGAAATAAATAACTTTATCAACTCAATTGGATTATCTAAAACCTGCATAAAAAGAAAATTTATGGTAGATTTAGTAAATCCTCCTGTAAACTTTACAACAGCCTTAGAAATGAACACACTACTACAAAAGCTAATAGAAGGAGGAATACTAAATTGGTCAAATACCGTTCTATTTTTGGAAATATTATCAAGACAGCAATATAGAGAAAAAATACCACTATTTCTAAACAATTCCCTCATAATATCTAATAAAACTGGTGACATAAGTGGCATATCACACGACACTGCAGTAATATTTTTAGATGAAAATATAGAAAAATCAATATTAAACAAAAATTATTACATTATAACAATATTGTCCAAATTTTCTGAGCAGGTAAGTAGACAATTAGTAAATAACATTATAGGAGAGATTAGTTTAAACATATATAAATGGTTGGGAGGTAAGAGAAATGTTTATACCAATATGGGATAAGCCATTCGGTAATGATGAAATAGGTAAGAAAAACACAGGATCATGGATAGTAAAAAGTGGATTTGCTCAAATGCTCAAAGGTGGAGTCATAATGGATGTTTCATCAGTTGAACAGGCTAAAATAGCAGAAGAAGCAGGTGCAGTAGCAGTAATGGCTCTGGAAAGGATCCCTGCAGATATAAGAGCTCAAGGTGGAGTGGCAAGAATGACAGACCCCGAATTGATACTAAAAATTATGGAAGCAGTAAGTATACCCGTTATGGCAAAAGTCAGAATAGGACATTTTGCAGAAGCACAAATACTTGAAAGCATAGGAGTAGATTTTATAGATGAAAGTGAGGTTCTAACTCCAGCAGATTACGAAAATCATATAAATAAACATAAATTTGTAGTGCCTTTCGTATGTGGAGCCAGAGATTTGGGTGAAGCTCTCAGAAG
>JAOABG010000109.1 GCA_026418475.1 bacterium
GCCCATGCGGGACTCCCCATGGGAAACCGCAATCCGAAGATGGAATTCGTAATCGTCCCGTAACAACAGCCTGTACAAAAACAACCTAACCTGCTGAAAATTCCTCCAATAGGAATGTAAGGAATAAAAATCTCTATACCTTCTATCTTGGGGATTTTCTTAAATTCAAAATATATAAGGGCCCCCATAATTCCCCCGAATATAGTACCTAATGCCATATACCCTCCACTGGTTAGATTAAAAAACTGCATTTTAGAACTGGAGCAGGCTAAGAACATAAAGAAGAATAACCGAGCTAGTACGGCTGCAGAAGGAACGATAAGAAATAGAATTCCCAAACCGATTGGATATTTGGAACCATATCTGTAATTCCAGCGTATTCCCATGGTTACTAATATAAACATCCCCATAAAATTTAGGGTACTATATAACTCAATTTTATAGTCCAGAAAGTATAGATATGGGAACATGATAGTTTCTCTTTTTATATTTTTTTATTATTGTTTTTATATTATCCTATTCAATATTCTCTCTTATGACGAATCAGGTACCCCAACCAAAATAGCGTTTGGTGATAAACATCCCTGCCAGTGTGATTATTACACAACTTGCTATAAAGATGATACTTGGGATGGTAAAATTATTTTCTTTATGTGAATTATTTTTTCTCGTCCATTCTTCTGCAATTTTCTTTTGGAACTCTTCAGCTTCTTCGGGAGACTTAAACAAAGGAATATCGGGTTCCGGGGCAATGAATGTTTCTTCAAGGATAGGTTCATTTATCACCACACTCTCAGGATGTATTAAAATTTCTGTTTGGTCACTGAAAAATGTAGCATCTTCACATTTACTTAAATCTGTTAAAAACCTAAGGTTATCTATTTTTCCTGTTTTTTCAAATTCATCAAAGTATTTTGCTCTTATTCCAAGGGCAGAAGGATTTTCTTCATTAAATATATATTGGGAAATGGTGGTTTTCATTGGAATGCGAATGCCGTTTTCATACTCTTTGTAGTCATAGAAACGATATTCCCAGAAAGTAATATTCGGATAATTACAATTAACATTTTCTCCTATTAACTCTTTAACCTCTTTCTTATGTATTATCCGTGTTGGGAAGAAAGTATAGGAAATTTTGCAGATATTTTCATTTGTATCTATCCATATCTCTATGCTTACAGGTTCAGAACTGTTTGTGAGAGAGTTTTCGTATGTACTTTCATGCCATAATACTTTATAATCATTATAGTTATAAAAATAAAATTTGCCGGGTTTATTCAGGAAATCATTCAGATAGAATGATAAACCGGAAGGCCATGTATTTCCCCTTGGTTCTTTTTCTTTACAATATCCCAAACAAATTCTTGGGTCAAGGAAAACGGAAAAATCATCGAAATTATCCGGTGCGGACTGCCAGTATATATATCGTCCAAAATTATCACGAAAATACCATTTTCTTATTTTTAATGTTCCTTTGTAATAATAATGTAAGTCCTGAACAATCTGTTGTGATTGACCTATAGATTTTTTTTGATGTGGGTTAAATTTTTGGACTAATAATTCAAGCAAATTATTGGGTTTCTCAATTACTTCCTCCGTTTTTTCTTTTAAGGTACTGTGATGAATTTTAACAAAATTTCCATTTTGAAAAATAAAGTCAAAATCTAAATTACTTGGAATATTGCTTGTTGATAGTCCTTTTTTTTCAAGTAATTTTTTCTGTAGGTCAGTTATTATCCATATTGATGTATAGGTGCACTTCAGAGAATTAATATTTAATCTTGTTCTACACAAGTTGATGATATATCTTACATTTTCATCATCGAATGAAGTTTCACACAATTCTAATCCCATGATAGTATGGGGGATAATTAGAAATATTATTGATAATAAAATATTAATAAGAGGAGAATAATGCATTATTTTTCTCTTTCTTACCTAAAAAATTTTTTATAATTTGTGTTTAGAAATATGTCGGATAATAATGACAATCTCCACAAGGAGCGTATGCCCCATTACAACCATGGCGTTTTCTTGTAACACACCCAATGCACTCATCTACACATGCATTATTACAATGTGTAGAGTTAACACATTCATTGTTACAACCTGTCGGACCATTAGGAATTTTACATATTGTTTTTGATGGATAATCACAATGCGTGAATTTTTCAGGACCATTACAGGCACATTTTTTATCTAATCCTAAACCACATTTAAAGTATCCATAAAGAGCGTAGTGGAAATTATAATCACAATTACCTGTGCTAACACATCGACAATCATTACTTTTTGTTGTTGCATAAATTCTTTCATTTAGTATTAAAGTTAAAATGCCGATGAGAATAATCAAAACAAATATAATAGTAAATGGATAACTTTTAATAGAATTTACAATGTTCATAGTAAGTCTCCTTTTTTTAGGGATTTCTTTTTGATTTGGTATACATACTTTGTTCAATTTTCTAACACATATAGTTTATCTTTTTTTTGTAATGTCAAGCATTTTAGAAAATATTTTTAAAGTTTCTTTCCATGAATTTTTATGAACAAAGTAGCACAGGCATCTTGCCTGTGTGTTGTAGGGGCGGACCTGTGTGTCCGCCCTGAATAGTATGGATACATGGTCATAAGGGCAGACGCATAGGTCTGCCCCTACATAATTGTAAATGACATAGATGAACACGAATATACAATTATGCTTTATAGATGTAAGATTTTATTAGTTCTGTGTGGATACATTCATGGCTTTGTTCTTTTTCCGGAAAAAGAGGGATAACACTTTGTCTCGGTAGAGGAGAAGAATACCGAGGAGGGATAGGGGGATGACAAACAGGGCGAGAAGTTGCATGAGGTCAAAACTCCAGAGGATTTTGTTATAGTCTGCACGGACAAAATCCTCTATAAACCGCATCAGAAAATACAGGGCAAAAAAGGAAAGGATAATAGTCCCTTTTCGGGGTTTCCGATTACGGATGGTAATGAGAATAAAAGCCATAATAATCCACATTATGATTTCATATAACTGTGTTGGGTGGACAGGTAAAGAAAAGAACGGGTCGGGAGAGATTAATCCCTGATGTACATGTTCTGCCCATGCAGGACTACCCATGGGAAACCGCA
>JAOABG010000010.1 GCA_026418475.1 bacterium
TAGCTCCAATAGTAGACATAAACCTAAAAAAGAAGAACAAAAATTATAAGTTGTATTTTATAAATTTCGAGAATGACAAAATACATGTTATGGATATTCCAATGTACAGTATACAGCAGTATATGTTTGACAATGAAGATAAAATGTTGTTTTTGATTGGAAATAAATTAACCACGCTTGCGGTAATAAATATGTCAGACTATTCATATACTGAACTTTCCAAGGTGGAATATGGTAGAAATTCTTTTAGATTTTTTGGACTAATATGGTCTGAAGGTCCTAATATTTATACAACAGGTTACTATATGGATGAAAAACAAAACGCAACTGATGACTTCATTGTTAGGTTAGAGTTTCAAGGACAAGAAAAAAATATAAAGTTTATAAATACAGGGTTTAATCTTACGAATTTTAAAGATAAGTTTAATCCTATAAACTTTGTGATTCTTAATCATCAAAAAGTAGCATTTATAGCTAACAAAGGAGGAGGTCAGTACCTGGGTATAACTGACAAAGATTTAAGTTTAAATAAAGTAGATGAAGGACAGACATTTAGTAGCCTTAGTTTTTCTCATGACTATATATTGTATGGAATAAAGAAAAATAATAAAATTTACTATTCTCTGTATGACTATAATTTACAAAAGATATACTTGCAACGTGAAATAAACTTTCCACCTTCTTATAACTTTATATCGCGTGATTCTTCTTCTATTATTATTAGTGATTTGAAACCTAAGAGCATGAGAATGGATGTATATGTTGGTAAAAAAGAAAATGACTATAATTTAAAAAAGGTTATTTCTGATGAGATATGGGGGCATATAAAAATATCTAGAGATGGAAAATATTTTGTATATGCCTTGAAAAATGGTAAAGTTAGAGTTTATAAAATTTAGTGCCTATTGAGATATAAATTTTGGGGTTTAACCTTGTTCTTTGTTGTTTCTTTTTACTATTCTACTTTTTAGATACCTTTCTTTTATTTTTCTCTTTTCTTTTGTTAGTTGATCGTGTTGGGGTGTTGTATTAGGTTTACTTATTATTTCTTCTTCTTGCTGATGAGCAAATATTGACATGATATTTTGTGTTAATGATTCTACTTTTGGTGGCTTTTCTTCAGTTAGTAGCTGAATATCTTTAGGTAGGATTTTATTTTTGAATATGGATACTAGCGGAGCAGCTATGAATATTGAGGAAAATGTTCCGCTTAGTGTACCTACTGACAATGCAATTGCAAAGCTTCTAAGTGTTTCTCCTCCCAGAAAAACTATTCCCCATAGAGTAAGAAGGAGGGTCATTGAAGTGAAAACAGACCTAACTAATGTCTGTATGATTGAGTTATTTATTATTATATCAAATTTTTCTAGCGAAATTTTTTGATTTTGTTTAATTTCTATTTTCAGATTTTCCCTTATTCTGTCAAATATTACTATACTATCCATTACTGAGTATCCTATGACTGTAAGAGCTGCTGCAAGGAATATGGTATTTATTTCAAATCCTGCAAATCCTAGCATTCCAAGAGTTATATATACTCCTAGCATTACAGTAAAGTCATGTAGGAGACCTATATCTGCTATAATTCCGTATAGTATATTATTTCCGAATCTAATAGCTATGTAAATTACTTGTGCTATTAAGGCTATAATAAGTGCTATTACAGCATTTATCAATGTTTCTTTTCCTATAGTTGAACTTACGTTTTCGGTTCTTCTTATTTCTGCTCCTAATCCCTGAAGTTCTTTGTTTATTTTATTTTTCTGTATTTCTTCGATTGGTTTGGTTTTTATAACTATTAATCTCTTATTTTCAAGTTTTTCTTCAAGAATTACATTTTGTATTGTTGGATCAACATTATATTTTTTATAAACATCTCTTATCTGTTGATCAGTTACATCTGTAGATATTATTATCTCTGTTAGTGTACCTCCAACGAAATCTATACCTAATAAGTTTTTTATTTTTCCTGAAAAAATCGAATATGCTATAATCATAAGAAAGATTAAGAAATATATAGAAACAAATACCAATATTTTTTTTGAATTTTTTATTATTTGTAATTTTTCTTTTTCTGCTCTTAAAGTTAGGTGTGAAAGTAAAAAAGTAAATATAGTGAAAGCTAGGAATATGACATAGTTGATCATACTTAGTTATTTCTATAATCTATGATATATTACCTTTTTAATTTATACCTATGGAGATTTAAAATTTAATTTTTGTAACGTATTTTTATTTTAATTAATCTCTTTGCATATATTAAAGAAGGTAATATAACAAAGAACGAAATGCAAGTGATCCATGATAGATTACCTAACTTTGTTAATACATATGAAGAGGGAGATGTAATTCCTATAACAACTCAAGACTTTTATAGGGAAGATGTAACTACCACTGATTACTATATTACGTATGAGGATAATATTGGTGGAGACATTGGCAGTGGTGATACCGGCGCTTGGGATGCAGGAGATCCGCTAGTAGTAGATTTAGACGGTAACAATATGCCGGATGTCAGTCAAGGGATAAATATTCTTAAAAAGATTTTTGACAGGAGCAGAGCAAAATTTTTCGATCTCAATGCTGATAAAATATAGGGGTAATAGAACTGGGAACGGTATACAAAGAAAACAAAGTGGAAGGATATTGCAAAAACCAAGGACGGAAAAATTATAAAAGTATGGTAATGGTGGCCTTCAGTGAAATGGGGTATAGCTAATAAATAAGGTTTGCACAGGAGCTCCTATTAATTTTTTATTATACAAATAAAGGGAGGACAAAAAATGCCCAAAAACAAGAGATATCTACTATTAATTTTTATAGCTTTTATTAGTACTTTGTTTTCCTTTCATGTAACTAGTATAGAAAAATTTATATACGATAACTTAAAATTAGCAAAAACAGAGTACAAGTTTATCGATGCAAAGATTAATAATATGGGGGAACTAATTTATACATATATGCTTTATAAAGCCAAAGGAACACTAATAGTATACGTGGATTTGAAAGCAAATTCTATAGGATATAGGATTTTAAGTGATATAAAGGTTATGCGTCATGTTGCTTACAATAATAAAAAAGAGATACTATTCATGTAATGGGCAATAAGTTCTACTTCATATTACCTAGTATAAATATGTATTCCTTTGACAGTCCCTTCATATAATCTCTCCAAACCTATTGTATTACAATTTGATAAATAAAAATCTTTACTTGTATAGATATAATTAAGTCAATTTTCAGTATTTCAACAATAGATAAGGATAGGAAGATTTATCAAAATATGATATTCAATGAAAATGATATAATTTACAATGAGAAATTTTCTTCTCCGATCAATATTTATCTTGATAGGGACAAAAACAAGGTTGGGATTTTTTATGTATATGATAATGTCATTATATAACAAAAAGATTAGTTTTACTTAGGGAACTACTTGAGTAAGGGTAGAATGAATTCAGAGGGGGGAGTGGTAGTAGTAATAAAAAGTTTTTCTCGTGCTCTGGACATAGCAACATATAACAATCTTCTTTCTTCTTCTTTTTCTTTTTCGTGAGTTTTAAAATGAGGTATAACTCCTTGTTTAACGGAGCAGACAAATACTACGTCGAATTCCAATCCCTTTGAGGAATGCATAGTCATAATCAAAACTCTGTCCTTAGTTTCTATCTTATGCTCCCTGTTCATTCTTATCAAAGTTATGTAATTTAAAAAATTTTCCACATCATTCTTTTCGTTGTTTTTACAGAAATTTTCTACAAATTGAGCAAAAATTTTTAATAAGTTAGAATCCTGATTCTTTTCATATTTAAGCATTATTTCATCTAGTATTTCGATTACAGGTTGATCAGATTTTTCTATCATTTCTTGTACTTCTTTGTATATGTCATACCTTTCCTGTTCTAATATGTCTATTACATTTTTTTCTTCAATTTGCTTTGTTATTTTTTTTATTTCTGAGTTTTTAAGCCTGAAATAATTTTTAAGTACTCTTATAAAGCTGATATCATCTTTGGGGTTATTTATGATCTTGAGGAAAGATATAAGATTTTTAATTTCTTTTCGTTCGAAGAAATCGTAGCCACTTACAAACTTAGCATTTATTCCCCTTTTGATGATGTTTTTTTCAAATTCTTTACATATGTCGTTTGTTCTACATAGTATTGCAATTGATTTATTTTTATTTGATAGAATGTTTTGACATATATATTCATATTCTTTTTCTTCTTCTCTAAATATTTTTATATCCACTGATCCAGTTATATCTTTTATAGGTTTTATATTTTTAGGGAATCTGTTGATGTTATAAGATATTAACCTTGAGTAGGTTTTGATTATCTCAGAAGCTGATCTGTAGTTATATTCTAGATTAATTATTTTTGGATTGAGATAGTATTTAGGGAAGTCTAGCATTATTTGAACCTCTGCGTTCCTAAAACTATATATACTTTGATCGTCATCTCCTACTACAAATATATTTCTGTTTGATTCTGTAAGATGAAGCAAAAACTCGAATTGAGTCTGATTTATATCCTGATACTCGTCAACAATGATATATTCAAACATCGATGATATTCTTTGTTTTATATCTCTTCTTTCTAGAAGAATATTGTTAATACAAAGTATTATATCGTCAAAATCCAAACTGTTTATTTTTTTTAAGAAGAAGTTATATTCTTCTATTAATTCCTGTGTTTCTGGAGAAAGTGGGATATCTTTTTTATTTTTTACACAGGATATAATATTTGAAAGGATATACGGAGTTATCTTTTTCTTAGTTTTTCTGTTGGACAATATATTCTTGATTACTTCTATTTTATCTTCTTCGTCTATGATGTTTATTTTATCTTCTAGATGGTACATTGTTGTTCGAATAGGCATGATTTGTTTGAGTAGTTTTATGATAACTGAGTGAAAAGTTCCTATGTAAGGGATAGTTGAGTTTATATATTTTTTTATTCTTTTCTGCATTTCTTCTGCTGCTTTGTTTGTAAAAGTCAGAATCAACAATTTTTCTGGATTTACATTTTTTTCTTTTATGAGGAAGATAGTTTTATAGGTTATTACAGTGGTTTTACCGGTTCCTGGTCCAGCAAGAACTAGATGGGGACCATCTGTACTGATAACAGCTTCTTTCTGATAAACGTTTAAATTTTTCATTATCTCATTTTGCTTGGAATTACTGTCAAACAGTTTAAAATTTTGTACTCTCATTGTTTATTATTATACTTTTTTCAGGTTGCTTTACCTTGTATATAAAGGATGGTTTAATGGGTTTGAAGAACGTATATAGTATGGAAGCTTCAGTTCTAGAGACAGTAAATTTTTACATAAAAGTCGGTGGGTTACCCTTAGTTTTTTTGATAATATTTATCGAAACGGGTATATTTTTAGGATTTTTTTTACCAGGAGATTCTCTACTTTTTGCATTGGGCATAATAGCTGCAGCAAAAATCATTGATCTAAACTTTACCCTGGTTGGTTGTACAGTAGCTGCGATAATGGGTAATTATTTTGCATATTTTGCGGGTTACTTTTTAGCAGACAAAGTATTGTCTAATTTGCTGAAAAAATATTCACATCATCTAAATAGAACCCAGGAATTTTATTCAAAACATGGTGCTTTTGCTATCATTTTTGCTCGTTTTATTCCATTTTTCAGAGGTTTTGTTCCATTCCTTGCTGGGATGGTAAAAATGAATTTCTTTACGTATTCTTTGTATAACGTTCTGAGTGCTTTCATATGGGTATACAGTTTGGTCTTGTTAGGATATTTCTTGGGCTCATCCATACCGAACATTAAGAAGTATGTTCACCTGATCATATTGGCTATAGTTGTTTTGTCTGTATTGCCTATTTTTTACAAAACTTTAAGAAATAGGAAAGTAAAAGAACAAAATTTGTAGAATAATAAATATGAGGGCTGTTAGCTCAATTGGTAGAGCATTGGACTCTTAATCCAGGGGTTGCAGGTTCGAGTCCTGCACAGCCCATCTAATTTGGTGGACCCAATCCAGAGGGGTAAAATATACAAAATAAAACAGATAATCCGTGATAAACCCTACTACATGAACTATGGACTAATAGAAAACACAATAATAAAAGTGATCGATATTTCTTCTGATAACAAAAATTTTTATTTAGAGGTCGTAGGTTTCAATAGGAAACTAGCTATTGCCATTGATATCTTGCAAGATATAATCCTAGAAGAGGTAAAAGATGACAAAGAAAATTAATACTGAGAAAAATCTTCCAAAGGGTTGCAAAGAATGTGAGTTGGGAGTAATACAAAAAATAACAATAGACTTAAAAAGGAATTTAAAAAGGGTAAAAAAAATAAGAATTGCACTTGTAGGACAACCCAATAGTGGAAAAAGTACATTTTTCAATTCCTTATCAGTCCATAAGGTTAATACTGCAAACTACTACGATACTACAGTTGAATATCATGTAAGAACTATTTTCATCAAAAACTACGAAATAGAACTGATAGACTTACCGGGAATATATTCTTTGAATTATTCTGATCTAGCAGAGAAAGTAACCTTTGAAATAATAACAAACGTAAGAGAAGAATTCAAAATAGATGGAATTATACAAATAGTAGAGGCTGTTTCTTTACCCCATGCTCTATTACTCACTTTAGATCTCTTAACGCTTGATATTCCTATGGTTATTGCTCTTAACATGTTCGATGAAGCAAGAATAAAGGGAGTAGAAATAGATATTAAGCTTTTAGAGAATTTTCTTGGTATTCCTGTTATACCAACAGTAGCCATAAAAGGAGAGAATACGTTGAAGTGCATCTTAAAACTCATAGCAATTTTAGATAAGAGTGATTACTTAGAAAGCAGTGATACTACTAGTTTTGGTGGTTTCATAAAAGAAGGTAACGATTTGTTTTACAGAGCTTCTTTCAGTAAGGAAGAATTGCCTAAGGTTGTAGAAGCCTATAAAAAGCTATGGAAAAGTATGGTAAAAGAAATTTTTGATGCTACCAATTGCCACTTTGAAAAATGTAAATTAGTACCAGCTTGTTTGATGAATATTGAAAAATATGCTCCTAATTTGATATCCCTAGCTAATGTAAGAGATGAAATACTGAAATTAAAAAGTAACATAATAATGTCGATTTCTTCTTATGTTTTTAGTACAAGTAGACCCAAACCTACTTTCGAGGATATAATAGATAAATTTGTTCTTCATAGGTTTTGGGGATATTCGATATTAGTTATGGTTCTATTTTGTGCTTTTTATCTTGCTTATTTTATAGGGAATTTTATTGCTGATAAGATAGACATTGTTACTGATCCTATTTCAGATATGGTTGACCAGTGGGCTAAAAGTTATGGTTTGTTAGCTCCCCTTATCACAGGTTTTAAAGATGGTTTATTAGGGGGTATAGGTATCGTCATACCATACCTAGTCCCTTTCTTACTTTTTATAAGCATATTGGAAGATAGTGGATATATACCTAGGATGATGTATTTAATAGACGGATTGTTAAGACCTCTAGGTATTTCGGGTAGGAGTGTACTAAGTTTTGTTCTAGGATTGGGATGTAATGTAAGTGCTATAATGAGCTTACGGGGATTAACAAAATATAACGAGAGAATTCTTGCGGGTATAGTTATTCCATTTGTTCCTTGCTCTGCTAGAACTGTTGTGATAATGGCTTTAGTTACCGGAACGTTGGGGGTTCTTTGGGGATTATCTTTATATTTATTTAGCCTTATCGTAATCGTTGGAGTATTGTTTTTAATAAATAAATTATCTAGATTCAGTTTACATCACTTCATGATTCATATTCCTCCCTATAGGATTCCTTCTATAAAGTTAGTTGGAATGAAGATTTGGCTCAGGTTTAGAACTTTTGTTTTTACTGCATGGCCAATACTAATCCTAGGAACTATAATCCTGAATTATCTTTCTTACTTTCAACTAGATAAGCACATAAATAATATTTTTTCCTTCGTCACGGTAAGCTTACTAGGATTACCTAAAGAAACTGGAATACCCCTAATTTTTGGCTTGTTAGCTAAAGAGTATGCCTTAGTTATGCTATATTCTGCTTTGGGAACAGAAAACATAAAGTCTATAATGAATGATCTACAAATTTTCGTATTTTCCATCTTTATTCTATTGTATACTCCATGTATTTCCACAATTGCTGTTCAGGTTAGGGAAATAGGTCTTAAATTTACCGTTATATCTATCTTGCTATCAGTTTCTACAGCCCTATTATCATCGTTTATTGCAAGTAGAATGCTAAGTTTTATATTATGAATACAGTCAAATATATAAAAATTATAACCTTTTTATTTTTATTTTTTTTGGGCACAGTTTTCTCTAAAGAAATAATTACTTTCAGTATCAATCCTTTATTAGGATTCTACTACGAAATAGTGGGACACGAAAATAAAAATAAGTGGAAATATAATGTCCTGATAGATTCTTCTTTTGATCATCATCACTTCGATATAAAGCCTTCTAAGTTCAAGATGATAAAAGATTCGAAAGCTTTGTTTCTTATCGGTACGCTTGAGTTGGATAGAGAAGTACTAAAAATTACAAATATAAAGGATAAGATAATATTAAGCAATTATTTGGAAATCTATAATAGTGATCCACATATCTGGATATCTGTTAAGAATTGTAAAAAAATCATTCAAATAATCTATAATTATCTCTATTCAAACCAAAAGATCAATAGGAATGAATTATACCAGAATTATAGCAAATTGTATAGGAGATACGATGATCTTGACAAAAGACTACATTCTTCGTTTAAACAGAAGAGAATTATTATTTTTTCGTATCACAACGAATTTGGTTATATAAGTAGAGATTATGGAGTGAATATAATTCCTTTGTTTAAAAATGAGGAAGATATTTCACCGAGATATCTACAAGATTTAATAAGAAGGATAAGATCATACAAGCAAAATGTTCATATAATTTTACCAGTTTACTACGATAAAAAAGTAATCAACTACATAAAAAAGGAGTTGAATAACATAAATTTCACTATCTTCAATAGTAATTCCATCAATATCTATGAGGAGTTTGTGAAATTAGAGAGCCTCAGATGAAATTAGAGAATTTTGGATGAGAAGAGTTTTGTTGTTTGAAGGTGTATCTTTTTCTTATAATGGGAATGAAGAAGTATTGAAGAATGTAACATTTTCTATTTATGAAGGAGAAGTAATAACAATTCTAGGTCCAAACGGCGGTGGTAAAACTACTCTACTCAAGTTGATTCTAGGTTTTCTAAGGCCATCTTCTGGAGTTATTAAGGTTTTTGATGATGATCCTGCTTCAAGAAGGAAAGATATAGGATATTTGCCTCAGTTCTCATCTGTCGATAGAAATGTTCCCATAACTGCTTTTGAGTTTGTTAAACTAGCTATGTATCCCGGTCTTCTTTTACCATATCCAAAAGATATTGATCAAAAGATTAATAGTATTCTTAAAGTAGTAGATGCTTTTGAGTTCAGGAATAGGGTAATTTCTGAATTATCTGGTGGTCAATTTCAGAGAGTTCTTTTTGCCCGAGCAATTGTCAATGATCCTAAAATTCTGATCTTGGACGAACCAACCAATTTCGTAGACGAAAACAGTAGAAAAAACTTCTATGAAATAATAATGTCATTCAAAAAAAAGAAAACCATAATCATAGTTAGTCACGATATAGATATGGTTAGTAACTACACAGATAGAGTTTTTTGTTTAAATAGAGAAATTTTTATAACTTGTGAAGTTGATAATTTAAGAAAAAACTTGGATACAGTATACAATAATCTATTTAACTATGTTGAACATAGGCACCAAAGTTTATTTAGATAATCCGAATATAGGTGAACTGGAAAAGAAGTACGTTATAGATGCCTTGGAAAGTGGGTTTATTTCTACTAGAGGACATTTAATAAAAATATTTGAAGAGAAATTAGGTGAATATCTAGGGGGGTATGTAAGTGCCACTTATTGTGGAACTGCCGGTTTACATCTTTCCATCTTGTATTCTATGAAGAAGAACAAGATTAAAGAAAGAGTCGGGGTTATACTTCCAGCACTCACTTTTGCCGCCACTGCCCATGCAGTTCTCTATAATAACCTAATTCCTGTATTCGTAGATGTTGAATATGAAACCTGGAATATTGATATTTCCAAAGTAGATGATTTGATAAAAATTTGTAGATCTAGAGGAATTGACATAAAATTTATCATTCCTGTTCATCTATATGGGAATCCTGTAGACATGGATGAGATCAGAGCTATATCTACAGAATATGAGCTAATAGTAATAGAAGATTCTGCTGAAGCTCTTGGTAGTTATTATAAAGGTAAAAAATGTGGGACTTTAAGTGATTTTGGTGTTTTTAGTTTCAACGCAAACAAGGTTATCACTGCTTCCTCCGGTGGAGCTATATTTTCAACTTCAAAAGAAGACATAGAATACATAAGATTTCTAACTCTTCAAGCAAGAAATGAATCAAAAGGTTATTATCATGAAGATATGGGGTTTAATTATAGAATGACAAATATAGAAGCTGCCATAGTATTGGCACAACTTGAAAAATTAGACTATTTTCTCATGCTAAAAAGAGAATTCTTTAAAATTTATACTCACTACTTGTCGGATTATGTAGAATTCCAAAAAATAAAAGATTACAATATTTCTAATTATTGGCTAATTAGTTGTTTATTTAGAAATCTGGATATACCGGATTTGCAAAAAAAATTGGAGCAATACGGTATTCCCACTAGGAGGATATTTTACCCTCTACCTTTGATGGACTTTTACAGAGATTTCACAAAAATTTATCTAGATAATGCAAATCCGATAGATTTCTATAGGAATGCATTTGAGATATATAGCAGAGGTCTATGTCTACCTAGTTCTACTAAAAATACAACTGATACAATCGAATTAGTAGCAAAAACGATCCTTGATGTTATCAAAAAATAGTAAAATTTTTACATTTTTTTTACAATATTATATAATAAGATTGAAGGTACCTTTTATGTCTATAGTGGAAATATAGAACTGATAGGGAGGGAAAAAGATGGTTAATCCAATTCAACCAGGAACAAGCGCAAATACTCTAAGAGATATATTTGTTGAATCGAAAAATGTAGTACCAGATACTCATCAAGAAAAACTTTCAAAAGATAGCCAAACTGAAATAACTGACCAAACAATTTCAGACGTCTTTACTTCTCAAGAATCAAAGGATGAAATAATAAAAAAAATAGATCAAATCATAAATCAAAAAGAAAATGAATTAAAGAAAATAGAAGAAGAAATAAAAAAAGTAAAGGATAGATATTCTTCAAGAAATATTAGTGATGATAACCTGAAGCAGTATTTACAGGTTTCAGACCAGATAATATTAGAAAACCTGAATATGCAAAGACAATCTCTAATGAACCAGATTAATGTTTTAGATGCTAGAAAAAGAGAACTTTTGAACCAAAAGAAAGAAGAGGAAAGAAATATTGAAGCTCTTCAACAAGAAATAAGAAATAACTACCAGATATCGTTAGATCAGTTGGAAAGTTTAAAGAAACAGTTACTGTCATATCAGGAATCTATGAATGCAAACTATCAAAAAAATATTGAAGCTTTAAATAACAATATAAAAAAGCTACAGAAAGAAATAGAAGACTTGCTTTCATCTCAACCGTCTACACCAGAAGAAGCCGAACAAATAGCTCAAAAAATTTCAGAGAAAAGAAATCTAATTTCTATTCTGAAAGGTCAAATGGACCTACTTTCACAAGAAATATCCAATATAAATAATCAAATAGGTCAACAAATAACCCAATTAGATCAGCAAGCCGGTGAGATAAGGAAGCAGATGCAAGCGGACTACTACAACAAGTGGGCAATCGAACAAGCCATAAGAAGAGAAGTTGAGCAAATAATATGGTCAGAAATGTTAAACGAAAAAAATCACGTTGCTAACTTGTGGAAAATGTATTTTGATACAAACCAAAAAATAAATGCAATGTGGAGAGATATGTATTTTAAGAAGATACAGGATAATAATGATTTTGTATTAAGATGGTCAAAGGCTTTAGGAGCATAGTATGAAGGCAATGATTTTAGCTGGAGGTGAGGGGACAAGATTACGTCCCCTCACCTATACTTTACCTAAACCGCTGGTATATGTAAATAACCTACCATCAATCGAATATGTAGTCAAATTCCTGTATCACTATGGAATAAGAGAATTTGCTATAAACGTAAGTTACAAAGCTGAATTGGTAGAGGAGTACGCTGAAGATGTTTTCAAGAAGAAATTTAAAGATGCGAACTTATTTGTGTTAAAGGAGGATAAATTATCTGGTACAGCTGGCCCTGTGAAAAAAATACAAGATTTTTTCGAAAATCAAAATTTTATCGTTATAGGTTGTGACGATATATTTGATTTTGATTTGGATGTATTAATAAGTAAGCATATTTCTTCTGGAGCAGTGGCCACGATTGGGTTATTCAAGGTAGATGATCCTTCCGAATTTGGTGTTGCTTTAGTAGATGAAAATAATAATATCTTGGCTTTTCAAGAAAAGCCCAAGACCAATCCTATTTCTTATCTGGCTAATACAGGTGTTTATGTATTTAGTCCTGAAATCTTTGATTATATTTTATCGGATGAATATTATGATTTTGGAACCCAAGTTTTTGCTAATTTGTTGAATAGTGGTGCTAAGTTTTTAGGTGTTGATGTTAGTAAAAATCCCAAGTTTCTTGACAAATCTTATTGGATAGATATTGGTAATATAACTAACTATTTTCGTGCGAATAGAGAATTAGCAAATTTTAGGCATCCTTTTATAGAATCAAAGATAGTTCAAAAAGATAATACGCTAATTGTTTTAGATAGTGGTGTAAGAATAGGAGATAATACGGTCTTTGAAGGTATTGTTGTCTTGGGGAGAAATAGTGTTGTTTCTGGATATATAAGAGATTCAATAATTTGGCCCGAAACGAGGTTTGAAAATTCATATATTGTCGATAGTGTTGTAGTAGGTGGGGTAGGGGAAGTTAGCCGCAGTGTGACTGAGGATAGTTACACTGAGGAAAGTCCCGGCTCTAAACTTAAGGGTGCTGGGGAAATCCCAGACGCAGATGGAAAGTGCCACAGAAACCAGACTATGTGGGAAATCCCACATACAGGTGAAACCGTGGGGTAAAAGCCCACGAACCTTAGTAGTGATACTAAGGTTGGTAAACCCCACCCTGAGCAAGGCCTTGAGCCGCAAAAAGTACAGAGTGATCTGTACTTAAGACAAATGGCTAACCAAGGACAGAACCGGGCTTACCTACCTCACCTAATAACTGATCCCCATTCCCATCCCATACTCCTACTCCAAAAGCTTTCGAATATTTCTATTACCTATAGTACTTTCCACAATCTCATAAAAAATAGTAAATTAGAATATCTACAAAAAAGAGATATACTGGTTGTAACTGATATACCTAATTGTAATGTAAATAGCGAATTAATACAGATTATAAATAGGTTTAATTTTCCGATTCTGGTAAAATCAAAAGATTATCATACCTTTGTTATAAATGATAAGTTTAAAGATAAATGTGGGGTACTTGATTCCATGATATTGAAAGAAGAATTATTCAGTATAATTGATAGGGTAGTGCTAGATTACCTAAAAGAGAAAGTAGATTTCATGATTGTTATCAATGAATTTCTCAAGAATGATATACATAAGACTATCGATGCTTTTACGACTGAATATTTTTATAACTTTTATTCAAGCTTGAATTGGCAAGATTTTAAAGGTTTAGAGATTTTCTTTTTGCTAGATAGCAAATTTTTCTTAAGTTCTCCAGAGGTGTTGCGAGAAAACAAAGTCCTGGGAATAAAATTTTTTATAGACGGAACTTTTTCGTCAAGCACAGCCTGGGAAATCGCTGATAAGAAAAATCTATTTCTGGACGAGAAAGAATTCTTTGAGGTTCTAAAATTGATAGGTACTAAATTTACGGATTTAAGTTACATTTATCTTGCCTTTCACTGTGTTGGGAAATTTGCCTTCAAGTTCTTATCGAAAGAGATCGCTACCAAAGTACTAAGTCATAAAAACACAATTCTCAGAGTTGAACACTGTTGTAGTATAGAAAAAGAAGATCTAATGAATTTAGTAGAATTAATAGATACCTACAAATCATATGGTAGGGTTTTTTTAGTTCTAAACCCAGAACCGATCAGTTATCCTATTCAGGAGTTATACAAGCTCAGAAAATATTTTTATGTATGTTATGCTTCTGATACACCAATTTATAGTTTAGATTTAAAAAATTCTATTATAAATATTTTGGGTGATAATTATGAGAGGGAGTTTAAGTTCAAGATAGCTAGAGATATTTTTAGATTCAACAAGCTGCTTTTTAGACGCTGAAATCAAGTAAAAAGTTTTTTACAAAAAATTTCGGTAAAATATCAACAAAACTACGAATAAAAATCGATAGGTTTTCGTAAATTTTTATTTAATCTGTATATTAAAAGGAAGTGATAGTATGGGGGGATGTAGAGTGTTTGCAGTAATCGACGGAAACATTGGAGCTTACAAAAGTACCGTTTTGAACATTATTTCGCATGAGCTAGGTTTCATACCTGTAGATGAACCCTGGTATGAAAATAATTTTTTAGATCTGTTTTATCAAGATAAAAAAAGATGGGCTTATTCTACTCAATGGGAATTTTTCACCATAAGAGCTATAAGACATATGGAAGCTCAAAACAATACCACCGAAAATCTGTTGCTTGAAAGGTCTGTTTATTCAGATAGATATGTCTTTGCAAGATATTTGTACGATCATGGTTATATGAACGATAGAGAGTGGAATAGTTATACTAAGTGGTTTGATTTTTTGGTAGAAAAGCTACTGAAAAAGCCAACTTTCATTCTGTACCTACGAGCAAAACCTGAAACACTCTACAAAAGGATACTTCAAAGATCTAGAGAGATAGAGCTCCAGAAGGATGGAATATCCATTGATTATATACGTGGTCTAAATCATTATTATGATGAGTTTCTTTACCATAACAAGTTCAATCTGGATATCCCTATAATGGTTATTGATACTGATGACAAGTTTTACATGGAAAATCAAGATCATAGAATGGAGTTAATGGGCAAAATAAGGGAATTCTTAAAAGGGCTATCTACGATAAAAATTAGTTCTTAATCAGTGCTAAAATAACATATTGAATCCTGCTCGTATTTGTCTATCTTCTGTTTTGGATCCGTATTGTGCTGTTATATTGAACCGGGAATTATTACCAACATTTCCTTCTATTGATGCTCCCATTATGTATCCTGTTTGTTCATTTTTCTTTGTTAATGAAACATAAGTATTTAAATTTACATCATTGAAACGAAATGATGTATTCACTCCTAACTTTTTTTCGCTCCCTTGTGTATTTTCTACTTCTGTATATTTTGCCGATATTTGTCCTTGTATTAAGTTATGAAATATGCTAACCTCTTTTATATTTCCATCTTTTTTATGCTGATATTTTATGTCTATTTTTGTATCGGTTGGTAGAGAAATTTTTGTTTTTATTTCTTTATCTGTTGTTACTATAAATTGTGCTTCTGTTTTATATTCATTTATTCCTACTTTTGTTTTTGAATCCTGCTTCTATTTCTGTACCTCTTATATTTATCAGGGGATCGATACTAATACCAAATCTTGCCTGGCTTTTTTTCTCTGGAGTATTAGATATATTATTTCCGTTATCTTCGGTTTTTATGTTGTTTTGACTTTGATTTTTTCCCTTGCCTAGAGCATCCCAAAATTTTTGAATTATTTTTTCCCCGATATCCTTACCCTCTTCTTTGATTATTTTTTTCATCTCTTGACCTGGTTTTACCTTTATTCTCTCTGAGTCAAACTTGATGTTTACTATATCCGTAGTTATACTAACTTCATAGAAAATATTTTCTTCTCTATTGTTTGTTTGTATAGCATCTCTGTAAAGACTATCAAAAAAAAATATAAAAAATTAACATATTTTTTACGTATAGGCATGTAGGAATTAGACTTATAGAGTTTATATATTTTTTATTTTCCTATTAAATCTGCTTGACAGTTTACAAGTGTACCGAAAGTTCTGTCTCCTGCGTCACCCAATCCAGGAACTATATATCCTTGCGAGTTTAGGGACTTATCAATCGATAAAACAAAAAACTCTATGAACGGAAAATTTTCATTGAGCTTTATTATGGATTTTTCATAGGCTATTATAGAACATACTTTTATCTTCTGGATTTTTCTTTGTATAAGTATTTCTATTGCTTTGTTAATACTTCCTCCTGTGGCTATCATAGGCTCTAGGATTATACCGACGAAATCAGACAGGTCAGATGGTAGGTTTGTGTAGTACTGGGTAGGTTCTAGAGTATTCTCATCTCTGGATAGACCTATTATTCCAACTATGATATCTGGTATAAGTTTTGTAAAGGCGGGTAAGAGACCTAATCCTGCTCTTAGGATGGGTATTACTATGTATTTTTCTTTAAGTTTAAATCCCATGGCTTCGTCAAGGGGGGTTTGAATTGTTACTGTTTCTAATTCTGCTTTTTCAAAGCAGTAAAATACGAATATGTATGATAGTTCTTCCAGCGATTTTCTAAACAGATCTGGGGAGGTATCCTTGTTTCTTAGTATGGATAGCTTTGCTTGTGCTATTGGGTGGTTAATGGGTACTATCACTTTTGGTTTTTGGGCCCCCCAGGATTCGAACCTAGAACCCTGCGGTTATGAGCCGCATGCTCTGCCGTTGAGCTAGGGGCCCACACCTACTACTAATAAATTATTCTCCTCTTCCCTAACTTTCCCTCCCTAAAAATTATTTTTTTAAATTATTTTTTCAATCTGCAAAAAAGGAATATCTTTATTTCGTTGAATAAATTTAATGTAAAGAATGATTTCTATGGGAGTAAGAGGAGGATGAGCCATGATAGAGACGATAGACTATGTAAAGAACTTAATTAGAGAAATACCTAACTTCCCTAAGCCAGGAATAAACTTCAAAGATATTACTCCACTTCTAAGAGATAAAAAAGCTTTTCAGTATGTTGTTGATTCAATAGCAAATTATTACGTAGATAAAGGAGTAGACATAGTCGTTCCAATAGAAGCAAGAGGATATATCGTTGGTTCCGCCGTTGCTTACAAATTGTCAGCTGGAGTTGTCCCTGTAAGAAAACAAGGTAAACTACCTTCTGAAAAGCTTTCTGCTGCTTACCAACTAGAATACGGAGAGGAGATATTGGAAATACACACAGATTTGATTAAAGAAGGAGAAAGAGTTTTGATAGTTGATGATCTGATAGCTACAGGAGGGACGGCCGAAGCTACAAAGAAGCTCGTTGAAAACCTCAAAGGTATAGTGGTAGGCTTTGCTTTTATAATCGAACTTTCTTTTCTCGGAGGAAGAGAAAAAATCAAAGGATATGATTACTTTTCCCTCATAAAATACTAAAAAATATATAGAGATATCAATGTCCAGAATATACAATATTTTGCCTTTTATTTTTTCATTACTTTTATTCTCATATGCTTCCAACTATTATCTATACATCTTTAACATTCCCATTGATCCCTCTCTCTTTGTTGTAGAAGGGAATTATGTTTGGGTAGATCAAAAAGTCATAGATATCATAAAGACCAGAATCGAAATAAAAGTTGATCCAAAATACTTTGATAGATCAAGAAACAAATACTTGCTTGATGGAATATGTGAAGATAACAAAGATAAAATAGTCCTTAAAAAGAATAAAGAAACCAATATAATAGATGTAAATAGTTTTAAATCTACTTTTTCTAATCATCAGATTATTAGCCCACATGTTAATGACAATACTAACTTGCAATACAAAACCCTTGAATTAAAATACTTCAGATTGTATTATACAAATCATCAGTTAGGGTTGATATTAAGTAAATTGCTAGACATATATTATGAGAATATAGTGAGTTTTTTTGAATTTAGATCGGATGAACTTCTAAGACTGAACTATAAGGTGCCTATATATCTAGCTCCTACGGATGATGTATACAAGTCTTATAATCTAGTTCCTGACTGGTCTACGGGTGCCTTTGTCTTTGAATTTTTCTCTTCTACTCCAATCTTTGCAATATATGCTCATGAAAGAGATTCTTTTCTCATCCAAAGGGTATTACCTCATGAAATAACTCACCTAATCTTGTGCCTATATTGGAAAGAGAATGCTATCGACTATAGAACAAAATTTATACAAGAAGGAGTTGCTCAGTATAATGAATACAGATTACTAACAGGCTTAGAAGAAATAGTTATTCATCCTTCTGTTAAAATACCGCTTGAAAATCTGTTATATCCTCGTTTTGATTCAGCAGAAGCAGTGAAAGCTTTTTATGAAAATTCGATCGCTTTCACATCTTTTCTAATCTGTTCTTATGGGAAGAGAAAATATATTGAATTTATTCGAAAAACAAAATATAGTTTGGATATCATAAAAAACCTTAATGATATATATAAATTTGTTACTTTTTATAATGAAAGTGTAGTTATAAAATATATCGAGGATAGGTGGGATTACTTCATAAAAACAAGACAGCCAACTATATTAAATTAAATCATTCTAAAAAGTAGTGATAACTGTCATAATTCCAACTAAGGGTATAACAGAGATTTTGGAAAAAATATTATATCTTTTAAACTTTCAAACTATAGATGGTTTTCATGTAATAGTAGTAAATACTTCTGATTCGAGTCACAAAAATTTCAAAATCAATTCAAAGTATATTTTGAAGGTTGTTGAGATTAAAAGTGGAGGAACCAAATCCATAGCTAGGAACTTAGGGTTATATTTATCCCAAACAGATTATGTACTATTTATTGATGCAGACATGATACCTCACCCCGGATTAATCGAGCAACATCTAAAGTTTCTAAAGTTTGGTTATTTCGTCGTGGGTTTAGAACTTAGAACAAAAAAAGAAGAGGAATATTTAAAAACTTTAAAAAATATAGAGAAAATAAAAAATCCTAAAGAACTTATGGAATTATTCAGTTACAAATTTAGTAATAGGAGTAGAAGGAATCTAAAGTTAAGGGAATTAGAATGGTATAAATTTCTAACAGGTAATTTATCAGGAAAACGAGAATGTTTCATAAAAGCAGGAATGTTTAATACAAGCTTTATTTCCTACGGTTTCGAAGATATTGAGTTAGGTTATAGGGTTAATAAAATGGGAGGTAAGATTCTTTTCAATCCTCATGCAGTTACTATACATCTTCATCCACTTTCAACCGAAAGAAGAATACAGAATAAAAAGGAATCTGTTACGAACTTAATGAAATTCTATCAAACTTATGGTAATAAGAAAATATTGGAAAAGCTAGGTATAAATATGTTTAGTAGATTGATATATGACTTTATACCTAAGTCTGTTAGGATGTTCCTAGAAAAAACTAACGAAGATTATAAAACTAACTACTATTTTTGGAAAGAATGGAATATAAAAAACTGATAAGTTTTTTACATTATATAGAGAAATTTTCTGCTTTTCCTTT
Organism: bacterium; assembly: GCA_026418475.1. Taxonomy (GTDB): domain Bacteria; phylum DRYD01; class DRYD01; order DRYD01; family DRYD01; genus DRYD01. The sequence continues at coordinate 19,596 of JAOABG010000010.1, forward strand.
CGTCATAATACTGAGGAATTCTATGATTAACATTATACCCATAATAATAGTTGGTAGTTTTTTTCTTCTTATTTTTGTCTTCATGAAACAGTATAACTTTCTTCCTTATTATTTAGATTTTTACAGAAAACTCTATTTACTCACTATGGGTCTTATTTCATTGTATTTGTCCTTTTCGATAGGTTATAACTATGCCAGTTATTATGGCAAAGATAGAATCCTGTATTCAATCCTTTCGTCTACGTGTTTTTGGGTTTCTGCTCTGATATATCTTGATTGGGAAAGTCTGAATGGAATGGATTTTATTTCTTCTTTAGGGGTTAAGAATATGTTTTCTACCATAGTGATTTCTTTATTGTCTTGTTACATTTTCAACAGTATTAGAATAGAGATATTCGTAGATAGATCTGTTCCTGATTACATCAGAAATAGTCTAAATTCGATATTTCCCTTCTTTATAACAATCTTTGTAATTTCGATATTTGCAGCTTTTTTTAAGTTAAATGAATTTTTAAAATCTTTGTTATTTCCCTTTGAGAAGTATGGTGATAATTTAATTGTTGTCTGGATAACGAATATATTTTTACATTTGACTAATTTTTTGGGTATACATGGTATATCGTTGATAAACAGTGTTTTTTTGTCTCTGTGGCAGGGATATTTAGTAAAAAATGCAGAACTAATCCTGAATCAATTGCAACCAGTGTATATAACTGCATATCCTTTTTTTCAATGGTTTATATGGATTGGTGGGGCAGGTAGTACTCTGGGATTAAATATTGTTCTGTTATTCTCAAAATCGAGTTATTTAAGAAGTATAGCTAAAGGTGCTATTATTCCTTCTATTTTCAACATAAATGAGCCTTTGTTATTCGGTCTACCTATAGTCCTTAATCCCTATTTTTTTATACCTTTTATAGTTACACCATTAGTGTTAGGTACAATAAGCTTCCTTGTTTTCTATTATGGATTGGTAACTAGACCGTATATAGAAGCTCCTTGGATGTTCCCTTCTCCCCTTGGAGCTTTCTTGTGTACTACCGATTACAAAGCAATAATATTAAATTTTGTCAATATATCTATTTCTGCTCTAATCTACTTGCCCTTTGTAAAGGCCTATGAAATGAAGATTCTGAAAGAAGAAAAAGGTATAGATCAGCTAGAAGAAGAAAAGTAAGAATAAAAATAAAATGATAAAGCTAAAACTCAAAGAAGTACTGGATAATTGCAAGTTCAGAGATATTCTAAACTATAGAGAAAGTACTATTGAGCAGATTTTTACAGATAGTAGAAAACTTAATAATGGCTCTAGAGGAATTTTCATATGTATAAAAGGACAGAAATTCGATGGACATGATTTTATAGAAGAAGTATATAATAAAGGTACAAAGTTTTTTGTTGTTCAAGATTTATCAAAGATTCCACCAAAGATTAGTAGATCAACAACTTTTATTTTGGTAGATAATACTATAGAGTTCTTGGGTGAGATAGCCAAACTGGTTCTGAGTAAAAGAAGAAGTATATCAGGAGATTTCAATGTAATTGCGGTCGCTGGTTCAGCCGGAAAAACAACAACTAAAAACTTAATAAAAAATATCTTTGAGTTTGCCGGATATACTGTTATAGCTTCCGAAAAAAGTTTTAATAATGAGATTGGTGTTCCTTTGACTACTCTTAGGATAACAGAAGATACTCAAGTTTTGGTTCTTGAAATGGGCATGAGGGGATTCGGCCAAATAGAATATCTGTGTTCTATTTCCGATCCTGACTACGGGGTCATTACTTCAATCGGTCCAGAACATCTGGAGTTCGTCAAAAATATCAAAGGAGTTATAAAAGCAGAAACCGAACTTACAAATTATCTCTATAAACATAACAGATACTTTATTTTACCCAGCAAAATTAAAGATACCTATACGAATTATCATAATTATGATTATTTACCTAACAGGCAATATATGATTAGAAATTTTTCTATTGATCCCATAAAAAAGGAAACTCTATTTGCCATTTCTTATGATAGAAGAATTTATAATTTAAAGGTTGAAGGAATTGTATCGCTGCCAATTCTATACAATTTTCTTGTTTCTCTTAAACTTTTCGATAAGTTTATCAGTAATACTAACTATCGTTTTCAGAAAAATCAAGTCATATTGGAAGTTATAAGAAATACGAGCAGAATAGTACTAAATTCCATAGAAAACAATAGGTTTTATTTCGATACCAGATTTAACATCATAGCAGATTACTATAATAGCAACTACCTTTCATTATTAGAAAATCTGAAAACTGTTGAAAAAATGTTCAATTATTATAGTAGAATTTTACTTTTTATTGGAGATATGCTGGAACTTGGACCAAAAACTAAATTTTATCATCAACTTGTATTAAAAAGACTCAATAGTTATCCCAATAATGTGGAAATATACCTAATAGGAGAGAATTTTTATCAATTTAAAAAAGAATATTCCAGATTTTTCTTCGCTCGAGATGTTGATAATATTCTTAATCATAGTTTTATAGACTGTTTGGATTTATACAAGGGGGAAAAAAAATTAATTTTCATAAAGGGATCTAGAGCACTTAAACTAGAGAGAATACACAATTTGATTATCGAATCACTTAACAGTTTATCTTGACAAAAAAAACTAGTTAGAAAAATGCTAAAATGTAAAAAAAATGTAAAATAATAGGCAACATCTATTTAATTTTTTTTCTAATGTGAATATTAAATTTATTAGCACAATCATAAAAGGGGGGAAACTGAATAATGAAGATTACTAACAATAATTACACTACATCAGTTAATATGTATTATTTTCATACCACCTCGAACCAAGTAAACATATATAATAATATAAATATAAACATTCAAAATATAGATGTTCAAAATAACCTAAATATACAAAATGATGCAAAGCTAAGGATACAATTGCAATGGATTTTGCTTGAGCTGTTATTTATCCTCCTAGGTGGTGAAGATTCGTATGAATGGCATAGAGTTTTGAACGATTATGGTAGATATGTTACCCCTGGTATGAACAGTGTTTTATTTTTGCCTGAATATTCCAGTCCTGAATATGTTCCCCCTACTCCATATTACTCACCTTCTATTCCTAGTATAAATCACCCTAACAATACATCCCATGCAAGGTATAATCACAGAGAAGAAAGTAATCAAATAGAGAGTAATCAAATAGAAAGTAATCAAATAAATAGCAATATACACAATTTCGATTGGCAAACTGGTGTAAGGAGAGAAATAGAAGGTAAACGTTCTGCTGAGGTATCACTGGGAAACACCAGCATAAGAGGAGAAATTTCTGGGAAAGCCGAAGGATATGCAGAAATCTTAGGAAGAGGTACCATCAGTGATACAGGTTTATATGGTAGAGTTGAAGCAAGAGCAGGAGCCAGAGGCAATGTCTCCTCGAAAGTAGAAGTAAGAAGAGGAGACGTATCAGCTTATGGAAAGGCTGAGGTAGGTGCAGGTGTTGAAGCAAAAGGAAGCGCCGAAGTTATAGCTGGAAGAGGTATTTACGGAGAAGCTAGCATAGGAGCAAGTGCCAGAATAGAGGAAGGAATAGAAAAAGGACTAAAAGTTCAAGATTCGGGCATATCTGCAGGAGTTAAGAAGTACAAAGAAGCCAGAGCCGAAGTAGGTGCAAAATTTGGCTATGGAGTAGCACGCGACAAAGATGAAATAGTCTCCAAAGGTGGACTCCACGTATCTGCTCAAGCCTCAGTCTCAGTCGGTGCTGATTTTCATGTCCAAGCTGAAAACAGTGATGGATATATCAAAGGAAGCATAGGTATTGAAGCAGGAATCGGAAAGGGATTTTCAGTTGGAGCCGGCACAGAAGCTCGTATAAACACCAAAAATTGGAATGTAACATTTAACACCTTTGTGGATCTAGGGATAGGACTCGTAGCTGACCTAGACTTTAATGCAGCTATTGAAGGACAAATCAGTATCAATAGAGAAATCTCTGAACTAAGAAATGAACTTAATCAACAAATACAGCAAAAAGAACAACAATTACTACAAAATGAAATCAACATCCAAAATTCGCAAGCAGTTAAGCAGCAAAAAGTTGATAAAAAACCCCAAATAGATAGAAATAAAATCAGACAAAGAGCAAAAGAGATAGTACTTAATAACACTCCTAATTGGCAATCCCGACTAGCTATTATCCACAAAAATTTTGAAAATAAAGCCAAAAATATATTAACAGATTTTAGTCGAAAATTGATAGATAGAGCCGTAGCCAGACTTGAAAGAATAGAAAATAATCAAAATAAAAAACCCTCCATATGGTCAAATGTTACTCATGTAATAAAAGGAGTATCTTCATCCTCACTGAAAAAACTAAAAGGATTACTGAATTTTACCGGCGGCATTGCATCAAAAATATTATCACTAATAACACCATCCGTCAGGTCTGCCATATATGAAATTAAACCACACGACGTAATAAAAAGTTAATTATTGATAATAGATTAAACAGAGAGCCAGTTAACCAAATAGTGGAATCAATTAATAAGATGTGTGTTGTTAATTAACATACATAAAGGGATCCACTGCCGGATTCCGAAATAGCGTTATACCTTTGTATATTTTCAAAAACAATCTTTTGTCTAGCTCCAAGTGTGCTTTTTTCTGATCTAGCTTTCTAGTCTATATAAATGATTTGTAACATTCCATTTTCATATGTGATTATACGAAAAACAAACTTTCCTATTTATTTTCTTTCGAGAAAAGTTCCGAAGTTATTAGATACATATTCCTAGAAGTGTAAAGTTTCTTCAGTATTGCTTATTAAATCCAATAGGTTAAAAGTTAATTTCTTCAAAACTATAATCGTATACGCTTTGGGTAACCTTTTTTTCACTCTTATGCTTCTACTTCTCACCAACAGTAGTTTACTTTATAACAACTTCCTAAGAAGTATAACTACAGAAATATCAGGGTCATCAGTTACAGTTTTCCAGGTTTTCATTTCCTTTTTCATAATTTCTCTCTTCTACATTACCCAACAATCAATGAAATAATATCCCAAAATCTGTCAATACGAGATCCAACAGTTTACTTTTCTTTACCAAGTATATTTTGTTTTTTATCTTTGTGAATTATTCCATACCCCAGATAATTCGAGCATTTTCTTTATTATTCTTCGAATCTACTTTTATCCTTCCCTAGATCAATTTCTATTTCTGTTTTTTCTCTTCCAGACATTGCTCTATACGAATTCAAAGGTTGCTTGGTGTTTAATTTCTGGTTATAAGTGTTTTTAATCCTTTAAACTTCGATATCTGCTTGTAATGTTTAGAAGTCAGTGAAAGTTTTTATAAAGAAAGTTCTTGAGATAGTTCTAGAGCACTGTATTAAGTATTTGATTTATACATTTCAGAGATAAGATTTTTTGGGATAAGTTTTTCTCCAGTAGCGAATTTGATCTCTTTGAGTTTATTGAAAAAAGATAAAAAACAGATTTGTATGTTAGAAAAGACACTTCTTCTTGCTTAGGGACAGATCTTTCGAAATCTTTGAAAATTTCTCTAGTAATGACTTTGAAGTCGAAGGCAAAAAGAAATGTAGAAAAATAAGTAAGAGGAAGAGTATCAATGTTTGAAGAAGTTTATTATATCAGGTTATGAAGTTCTTGCATTTTTTGTTATTTGTAACTTTTATCCTTTCTCTGGTTTTCTCACATAGTAGATTTGAGTATTTTTATTATTATGACTATTTTAAACCGATTGAGGATTATGGAGATAGCAAAACTTATGGTATCAGATACTTTAAGAGGGTAGATGAGGATCAGACTAATTTTTTTGAGTATTACTTCCATAATAAAGATAGCAAATCTTCTTTATTTGTGCTGGGTATGTACAAGGATTGGAGTAGAGATCTTTATACATATTCTGCTGTTTCCTTTGGAACTAAGAGTGATTATTTACCCAAGTTTAGATTGGATAATGAGTTTAATTATAAAATCGGTAAAGAGAGAAATATGGTGTTTAGTTTAGGTGTAACGTATATAAGTTATCATAATCGTTATGAAGATTTTACTTTTCATTATGGGATTAATTACTATTTTAGGTATGGTATTTTTTCTTATAAGAGGTTCAATAATAATGTAAATCCTGGAGGTACTTCTTCTTCAAGCAATTTTTTTAGTCTGGGCTTGGGATCTGAAAAAAAATCTTGGATATATATGAATTATAACTATGGTAACCAATCTTACTTGGTAAATTTTTATCCCTTTTCATTAACTTTCGATAAAGATTTTGAATTTTATCAGTTAAGTTATAGAACATGGTTATCAGTTGATAGAGGATTGATAGTTGAATATAATTATCTACATTTAAAGGATACTTACAGAAAACCTGGTTTCATGGTAGGGGTATTTTATGAGTACTGATTTTGATTCTGAGTTTTTGAAGATGAAAAAAGCTATTATGAAATATGTCTATTTTCATCGATATGGCCGTAGAATTTCTATTAATATTTTCCTTTTTATTCTAAGTTGTTTAGTTCTTTTGATTTTCAATTTTTATTTTGGTATCTATATTTATGACGATTTCAATAATTTTTTTATTAACTTTTTAGCTAATCATTTACAAGATTATAAGATCGAAAGTTTTTCATTTAAATTCTTTGAAAAGTATACTTTAAGCTTGAAGTATCTATTTGTTGAAGGTAGGTATCCAAATATTTACGATTTTATTTTTGTATTAGTATTTTTTGGGATTATGGGTTTGGTGCTTTATTATTACAGAAGAAAAATTCTACCTTTTTTTGTATGGTATGTATTTTTCGTTTTTCCCTTGTTTTCTTCTGTGTTTTATTTTTTATTCTTCTATAAGTATTTCCCTTATACTGTTAGAGAATTTTCTATTTTATATATTTTACTACATTTGGGTATTAATTTTTTTATAGTTTCTATTAATTCACTTATACTTTCTTTAGTTACTGTAAATTTGATACAATTGGTTTTTAATATTCTATTTTCTGCATTTATTATTCTCTATTCTGTGGTGTTTGGATATTTGAGATACTATGTTTTTTTATTAATTCTTAATAAATTTTCTTATCTTTATTTTGCTAACTTGTTTTTTACTTTTGGTCCGTTACTCGATTTTGTATATGTAGTATCTTTCTATTCTTTGTATGTATCTCTGATCTTAAAATTTATCTATAAGGATACAAGTTTATGGAAGTTTACGTAGTTGGATTAATAAAAGATATAGTAAAAGTATATTTATTGTTTTTGATGATTGTTCTGACAGTATATTCTTTTAGACATATTTTTTTTACTTTGAATAGGATGTTTGGTAGTCAGAGGATATATTATCATGATATTATTGATAGTGATTTGCCGATGGTTAGTGTTTTGATTCCTATGCATAATGAAGAGAGGGTTATTCATGGTATAATGAAATCTTTAATAAATTCTGACTACCCTAAAGATAGAATGGAAATAATACCAATAAACGATCATTCTACTGATAATACTAAAGGTATATTGGATGAGTATGCCAGTAAGTACAGCTTTATAAAGCCACTACACAGGTATAATGGTAATAGAGGAAAGCAAAACGCTCTCAATGAAGCTGTTGATTTTGCAAATGGCCAGATAATTATTGTTTATGATGCTGATTATATTGTTCCTAAGGGTCAGATTAAGGATATGGTCAAATTTTTCATAGATCCTGAGGTTGGGGCAGTAATGGGTAGAGTGGTTCCCATAAATTATGGAACAAATTTATTAACCATGATACTTGATTTAGAAAGGTCAGGTGGTTATCAGGTTGATCAGCAAGCTAGGTACAACCTGAATCTCATACCACAATACGGTGGAACAGTTGGTGCATTTAGGAAAGATTTATTTATAAGTTTAGGTAAATTTGATCCCAATATTTTAGCAGAAGATACGGAATTGACTTTTAAAATGTATTTGAATGGTTATAAAGTTGCCTATGCAAATAGGTTGGAGTGCTACGAGGAGTCTCCTGAAGATTGGTATGTTAGAGCCAAGCAGATAAGGAGGTGGTCTAGAGGTCACAATCAGGTTCTTTTTAGGTACTTTTGGAAAGTTTTAAGTTCTAAAAAATTGAATATTTGGCAAAAAATTGATGGTATTTTACTCCTTTGTGTTTATACTATTCCAATTTTGATTGTTTTTGGTTTTTTGGGTTCATTGTTCCTATTTTTTGTGGGGGATATGGTTTTATTTTCGGCTTATTTATTTCTTTTAGCTGTTTTTGCTTATAATTCATATGGTAATTTTGCTCCTTTTTTTCAGATTGCTGCTGCTGCTTTTTTGGATATGAGAATTTATAGTGTTAGAATACTTCCTCTTTTCTTCTTTTCTTTTGTGTTTAACCTTTTTTATTCTTCTTTAGGTTTTATTGATGCCTTGTTTGATTTGATTTATAATAGAAAAATAATTTGGCACAAAACTGAGAGATTTAGAAAATAGTTGATTATGTTAGAAAAATTTCTTGATATTTTAAGTGGTGCTTTAAAGTTTGATATGGTTACCTTAATTCTTTTATTTGTAATTCTGTTATTGATTCCTTTTATTTTACCTTTTTATGAGTTAATAAGAAAAAAGGAAAAGAATTTGGATATAGATCTTTTCTATTCTAGGGATCCTGCTTTTTGGGGTGATAGCTACCTAAGATTGTTACTCTGCACACTATCAAATAATTTAAAAGGTATTAATTCTTTTGAGGATTTAAAAAAGATTGAAAAGGATTTGTTTTTTGAAATGGAGTTCTGTTTTGATAAAGGCAAAGATAAATTTTTAATTACAAAAAACTTAAGTAGTTGTAATTTATGCAGTAATAAAATTGATTTTGTTACAATAAATGTTGGCAATTTGGAATTAAAAGGGGAACACTTTTTTTCCAAGGAGCTTGTTGTCTTCGGTGATCTTTATATACATAGTGGTTGTTTTTTTAATAATCTAATAGTTATTGGTAACGTATATGTGAATTCTAATATAAAGGTTTTAAATTTTTTGCATGTTGATGGAGAAATTTATATTAATTCTGAGACAGATGTTCAGGGTATGATTTTTGCTTCCAAGAAGATATTCATTTTTTCAAAAGTTTATTTTAAAAAAATTTTTTCACCTAAAATAATTTCGAAATATGATTCTGATATTGAAAAAGAATACCAAATTGTAGAAGAAGATAAAAAAATAGTTATATCTGGTAATATTAAATTAGATGGAAATTTTATTATTGATTCAAAGGAAAAGTATGTCATAATAGATGGTAACGTGGTATCTGATAAAGATATATATTTAAGGGGAAATGTTTGGGTATTAAATAATCTTTTTTGTCAAGGTAATATTAATCTTTCAGATGGTGTTTTAGTGGGTAATATTGGAAAAATTAAATCTGTGATAGCAAAGCGGAAAATAATAATATCTGGTAATGTTAAGATTTATGGTTATATACATTCAGAGATTAGTTCTATTATTATTCCTTAGTATATATTTTTTTTTATTACTTATATCAAATTCGTTTTCCGTAAATTCTTATTATCCTGTTATGATCTTATATAATCCCGATTTTTATAGAACTTATAGGTATTCTCTTTTGTCTTTTGAGCAGTCTCTAAGAGAGGAAGGAGTAAATTTCAAAACTGTAAGTATTTATAGGATTTTAAATAATCAGTCTATTGTTTTTGATAACAAAAATCTAGAAGGAATAATTTTACCTGATAGGGTTAATCAATATATTCCTTACGATTTTTATTTTATTGTTCAGAAGTTATTGAAAAGGGGTGTAAATGTTTTCATATCTTATGATGTAGGAATAAAAAACAGGGCTGGTAAGTATTTAAGTAGCTGTGTATTTAGTGATATTCTTGGTTTAAATTATGCAACATATGAAAAGTATGGTAACAGAGCTTACCTTTTGGATCAGGTAGAAATTTTGGAGCCTAAATTTTTGGGTTTCCCTGAATGTAGGTTGGATAACGGAATTATAGTAGGATATAAATACCCTATAAAAAAATATTATGTTTCTAATGTGGAAATAAAGGATGATGATTATAGAGAATTATCCAGGACAAAAATTTATGGTTTACCTTTTATAGTTCTAAAGAAATATTATGATGGTAGTATTTATTATGTTAATACTCCTTTGGGTTATTTGAAAGCGAATTCTGACGATTTAATTTTAAGGATTAATTTAAAAACTTTTTTATATAAGGTCTGTAAGGTAAACCATATTTTGAATCTTTGTAATGGTATTCCTACCATTATACTTAACTATCATGTGGATGCAAATTCAGATTGGAAAGCAATAGAATTTATGTATAATAATGCTTATTTGAGAGGTAATATCAAATCGTCCTTTCATATAACAGCTGGCGATTTTAGAGATAAGGAGGGTGATAGGTTGGGGTTTGATGCTTTTGGAAAAGGTAGAGAATATGTTAAAATATTATCTCGGTATGGAGAAGTTGGTTCTCATGGAGGTTGGGCTCACAATTATTTTTCAAATATGATACTATATGAATCTGATAAAATTGATCTTAGAACTTTTATAAAGGAGCATATAGAGAAGAATAATAAGTGTTTGAAAGATATAGTTGGTTATAATATTGTTGAATACTCTGCTCCCAATGGAGTTTACCCACAGCCTATCAGTACCAGAATATTGGAAGAACTTGGTATGATTTGTTACTATTATGTTGGGGACATGGGTAGTCAACCCAACCTGACGTTTTATGAAAATATAATGGTTTCTGATAAGGTATTGGCTTTTCCGATTATGCCTTATAAGACTATAGTTTCTCTTGGTGAGATGAAAAAGAATAGGATATCCAGTTTGGAGATAAAAAATTTTCTGAAATATCTAGTTGATTATGTGATACAGAATAATACTGTTAGATTATATTATACTCATCCTTATGATGTTCTTGTTTATCCTAGGGAGTATTATTATTTTATTGACTATATCGATAATTTGGTTTCCAATTCTATTCTTCAGACTCAAACAATGAGAGAGTATACAGAGTTTTTTTTCAGATTTTTGGGAACAGAATATGATTTGAAAAACATGTCTGAAAAGTTTATCATAGAACTTAATAATCCTATATCTTTGAATGGAATAACTTTAAGGATACAAAGGGATGAATTAAAAGATTTTTATGTTAATGATAACTATTGTAATAAAAAAGGTGTTGATATTAAGTATAAAGATGATTATTTTTATTTTATTGTCAAAAAGAATGTAAAATATTTGTCATTGGTTTTTAGAAAAAAATCCTAAAAATAGAATTATAAAAAATTTAAAATAACATTATAAAGTTTTTTTATAAGAACTTTTTAAAAAAAAGTTTAGTAAAAAAAAGAAGGATTTTTTAAAAAATTTGTATAAATAAAATTTGGAGGTGATGAAAATATGCCAAAAGCAGTAGGTATAGATTTGGGAACCACCAACTCAGTAATATCTTACAAAGATAGTTCTGGAAATGTGGTGGTTATACCAAATGCAGAGGGATCCAGATTGACTCCATCGGTTGTTGCTTTCAAAGGAAACGAAATAATAGTAGGAGAACATGCAAAAAGGCAGGCAATACTTAATCCAGAAAATACGGTTATATCCATAAAGAGAAAGATGGGTTCAGATCATAAAGTGAAAATAGAGTCAAAGGAATATACTCCTGAGCAGATCTCTGCTTTTATATTGCAAAAATTGAAGAGAGATGCAGAAGCTTACTTGGGTGAACCAATACAAGATGCAGTTATCACCGTTCCCGCTTATTTTAATAATCCTCAGAGAGAAGCCACTAAAAATGCTGGTGTTATTGCAGGCCTTAATGTACTGAGAATAATTAATGAGCCAACTGCGGCAGCTTTAGCCTACGGACTGGATAAACAGGATCAAGTTTTGACTGTCTTAGTGTTTGACTTGGGTGGTGGAACATTTGACGTATCAGTTCTGGAAATTGGACAGGGGGTATTCCAGGTAAAAGCCACTTCTGGAGACAATCACTTGGGTGGAGACGATTGGGATCACAAAATAATGGAATGGATTTTAGAAGAGTTCAAAAAAGAATACGGAATAGATTTACATAATGAGAAATCTTCAATGCAAAGAATTAGGGAAGCTGCAGAAAATGCTAAAAAAGAGTTGTCTATTAAGCTTGAAACCGAGATCAATTTGCCATATATTTATGCTGATGAAAAAGGAC
>JAOABG010000110.1 GCA_026418475.1 bacterium
CCTTTGAACTCACCTCCATCCCAAACAACATCGAAACACTTTATAACCTCATCATAAAATTGTGATTGTTCAGGAGTTAATTCAAAAAACACTGCCTCTGGATCCTTAACAACAGGTAAATCAATACTTTGCTGATAATATTTTAAATCTAATCTGTTTCTTCTTATAACAACCGGTTCAAGAATACTTCTCATATCCTTTGCCAATTCCTCAGACTTTTTCAAAACTTTCTTAATATCAACTACACTTTCGTTAAAAATCTCTTGATAAACCCTTTGAATATTTTTAGATTTTTCTTTACTATTATAGTAGTTTTTAATATACGACAGTTTTTTAAACAAATCTTGGTAGTAATCAAATTTGGCTTTCAAATTTTCATCAAAAACTATGGAAGATTTCTTGGGAATGGTAAACAACTTTATCAACGAAAAAATGTCAGATGGACGATTATTGAACGGTGTAGCTGAAAGGAGAATAACAACTTTACCCCTACAAATTTCTCGCAAATAATGGTAGCTTTCTGTATCTTCATTCCTAAACCTATGAGCCTCATCAACAATGATAGTCTGAATATCAGGGTTATTTTTAACAAATTCCAGAGCTTCTGGTAGCTTACCCAAGCTTCTAACTTCCCAATCCCAAATTTCAAAATCAGACAGATATTTCCTCCATCCAGAATTCTTATTTTCATCCCCTATGAGATGAGGTGGGCAGATAACCATCCCCCGCTTACCTAGCAACTTGGCAACTATACAAGCAATAATAGTCTTTCCCAATCCCACAACATCAGCAATCAAAACACCATTATGTAAATTACAATTCACCACAGCCTGCTTAACAGCATCCAACTGATAATCATACACTTTATACCCCTTTTTCTCTAGCAAATAAATAATATCTCTACCTAGTTCAATACCTTCAAAAGAATCTATATAACTTTTCAAAACATAAGCATAAGCTTCAAATGGAGAAATCTTCCTAAAAAATGTCTCATTTTCTATTACTTTTATTATCTTGTTTACATCCTCTGGACCAATTTCCACAGAATCGCGCCACAATCTGTCAAAATATTCTTCAGCTTCAGAAAAACCATAATCCTTAACCTCTACATTGAACTCATCCTGTGACTCTAACCCAGCTCTTGTTAAATTACTACTACCAGTAATAAATAAATTAGGAATAACCTTAGAAATCGAGTCTTCCATCTTGAATAAGTATAACTTTGCATGATTTGGATTTTTAGTCTTCCTTATAACTATCTTTCTTTCTTTTAACAATTTGATAAAAAAATCAATTTGATCATATAAATCTTTTCTATCCATATCTTTATGGGTAAAAGCAATTCTTAATGAATTAAATAAATCCTCTTTGATTTTATCAATAGAAAGTTTATGAATAGGATCTTGCTTCTTTGAAATTTCATGTATCCCATGTATTCCTTTATCGATGCTCAGCCCAACAAGAATTTGTATATGTTCCTCCTGAAGTTTATGACTAACATGAAAAAGTGAATGATACAAGTCAGAGATACCTGAAAAATAGAAAAAACCTACAAGGAACTTCATTTTCTTACTGTTAGATACCAAAACCTCTATTCTCTCTTTCATTGAAACTTTTCCACTATTGGTAATAAAATTACCCATATATTTCCTCCCTTAAAAAAATACTACCAAATTTCTTGGCAAATTCAAATATTATATTAACATTAAATAAATTATTATTTTTTAAAACCTTTCCAACCTTCAGAAAATAAAATTTTGGATAAAAATAAAAATACTGGCTAACCAATAGGATAATAGTTAGGAAAAAGTTAGAAAAAAGCTTGGATAGATGAACAGTTAAGATAAAAAATCATGAATAAAAAACCAAAAGTAAGACCTATCTTAAAATTTATTAAAAACGTCATAAAAATAAAAACAGAGGGGCATAAAACCCCTCTGTTCAAAGTAGGTTTTATCACAAACATTACAGTTAATCCTCTATTTTATAGTTTTGCTGTTGATTTTCTGTTGAAGTTGTCTGTCCTGTAGAAGCTGAGGCACCTGCAGGAGCGTAGGCAGCCTGTGTAAACTTAGATAGCAGCATTTGTAACTTATCATACTGCCTATTTATTGCTATTACATCTTCAGCATTCATAACTTTCTTTGATTCCTCAATTTCTTTTTCAAGCTCAGACTTTAAGTTTGCGTCGGCATTGGGATACTCTCTCAAAGATTTCTCAGAAAGATAAACAATATGATCCAATCTATTTCTTGCTTCCACCAATTCTTTATATTTCCTATCCTGTTCAGCATATTGTTGAGCATCTTTGACCATTCTATCTATATCTTCTTTTGAAAGCTTAGTTGCACCAGTAATAGTTATTTTTTGTGATTTTCCAGTTGCTTTATCTTTTGCAGTAACATTTAAAATACCATTCGCATCTATTTCAAAAGTAACCTCTATTTGAGGGACACCTCTTGGAGCAGGCGGAATATCAGACAAAATAAACCTACCCAAAGATATATTATCGCGAGCCATGGTCCTTTCCCCTTGAAGAACATGTACCTCAACAGTTGTTTGAAAATCTGCCGGTGTGGTAAATATCTCTGATTTTTGAGTTGGTATCGGGGTGTTCCTTGGTATCAACGGATGCATCATCCCACCCATTACTTCCACACCTAAAGATAAAGGTGTTATATCAACCAAGACTATATCTTTTGTTTCTCCTTTGATTATTGAAGCCTGTATAGCAGCACCTATCGCAACAGCTTCATCTGGGTTTATATCTTTTGCAGGTTCTTTACCAAAAAATCTCCTGACAAATTCTTGAACCATAGGCATACGAGTTGAACCACCAACAAGAAGTATCCTGTCTATTTTGTCAGGTGTCATTTTCAAATCATCCAAAACTCTTCTACATGGATCCTCTAAC
>JAOABG010000111.1 GCA_026418475.1 bacterium
CTTCTGTATTAACCCCTCTTGAGGTTGCTACTTTTACCTCTGTTATAGCAAATAATGGTTATCTTGTTGAGCCTACTTTTGTTTCTAAGGTGGAAGATAGATATGGTGGTGTTATTTTTTTTTCTAAGATTAATTATAAACAGGTTTTACCTTATCAAGTTGCTGAAGATATGAAAATATTGATGAAAGCTGTTGTTGAAAAGGGAACTGGTTACTCTGCTAAAATACAAAATGTAAATTGCTATGGTAAAACAGGAACAACAAGTGATCACAGGGATGCTTGGTTTGCAGGATTTACTGATGATTTTACCTGCGTTGTATGGGTTGGTAATGACGATTATTCACCTTTATATAATGTCTACGGAGCAACATTACCTGCAGAGATATGGAAAAAATCTATTCTTGCGGCTTACAAATATTATTCTAAAACCAATGGTTCCCAAAAATTCTTGAAAGATATTAAAAAGGACAGAGATACTATCAAAACGACAACTAATAATAAAACCTTTTCTGAGACTTATGCAACTACCACTACTACTAAAACTTTCACAACTACTACTAAGACTACGAATTCTGTTGATTATAACACTTTCCCTTGGGAAAATACCGATAATTAGAAAAGAGGAGTAAATTATGAGTGTTGTATATGAAATTTTGAGAAAAAAAAGGATGGGTTATACATTGAGTAATCAAGAAGTTAATTTTATGGTTAAAGGATATTATGAAGGAGATATCCCTGATTATCAAATGTCTGCTTTTTTGACGAGTATTGCTATACATGGTATGGATTCAAATGAGTTGTTTGCTTTCACTAAGTCAATGGTTGATACAGGTTCAATAATGGATTTTAGTAACGTTCAGGGTTTGAAAATAGATAAACATTCCACAGGTGGTGTTGGTGATACTGTTAGCTTAATAGTTATTCCTATTCTTGCCTGTTTAGGATATAAGGTTCCTAAGTTATCTGGTAGAGCTCTGGGACATACCGGTGGAACCATAGATAAGTTGGAGTCGATACCTAATATGAGGACGAATTTGGAGATAAATGAGATGACGGATGCTCTTAAGAATGTTGGGGCATTTATTTGTCAACCGCTCAATTTGGCACCTGCAGATAAAAAAATATATGCCTTAAGAGATGTGACAGCTAACGTTGAGAGTATTCCTCTTATAGCTTCGAGTATAATGAGTAAAAAAATTGCTGCAAATTCTGATGTAATAATCTTGGACGTAAAGGTTGGTAATGGAGCTTTTATGAGTGAGTATAAAGACGCTTTGGAATTGGCCAAAACTATGCTTAGTATTGCTAAAAATTTTAACAAGGTCTCTTCCGCTATTATAACAGATATGAATGAACCTCTCAATAGATATATTGGAAACTATATTGAAGTTATATCCGCTGTAGATTTTCTCAAAGGGAATTATAATCACTATCCAAAATTGAGAAATGTTTGTTTTAATGTTATTAACATCGCCAATTATATTTATAATAATTATGATTCATTAAAATTAGGTTCAGATCTTAGAGAGTTATCATTGGAACATGATTTTGGGTATATTGAGAATATAATAAATACTGGAAAAGCTTTGGAGAAACTTGCAGAGGTAATACAAAATCAAAATGGGGATGTTTCTATAATTGAGGATCCTTATCATTATTTTGATCCGAAGATTGAATATTCGGTCTATTCAAATCTTGATGGATACATACATTTTGATACTTATCTCATTGGTTTGGCTGCTGGAGAACTTGGATTAAGCAGAAAAAGCTTAGGGGATATTGTGGACAACAATGCAGGTGTAATTATTGAGAAATCTTCTGGTGAATTTGTAAGAAGTGGTGAATTGGTGATGAAGTTATTTGCTAAGGACAAACAATCTCTTGATAACGCTCTAAAAATACTTGGCAATGCTTTAAAATTCTCTCCAGAACCTGTGAAATACGGTGACATATATACTGTTCTTATATTTTGAATTTTTGCTAGAAGGAAGTATTTTTTGATTTACAAAAATAAATAACTAGAGATATTTAATTGGGAGGTGAGGGAAATGTTTGCACTTATTTCAAGTGCAATTCTTTTGCTTATGTATTTTGCTGTTTTTATTCTCACGTCAATGATTGTTTTCTTTTCGGGAATATCTGGTATTTGGGGATTAACTATTTCTTTTATTATAACACTGTTATTTATTCTAATACAGTTTTTTATCTCTCCTATTATATATGATTTTATGTTGACATGGCTTTATAGATGTGATTTTGTTAGTGTTGACGAGTTGCCTAAATCTATTGCTGAGTTTGTCAAGAAAACTTTCAATGATAAAGGTGTAAGACTTCCAAGGATTGGTATAATTGATGATTATACACCTACTGCTTTTACATATGGTAATTTTCCTTCTAATGCGAGGGTAATTATAAGTAGGGGATTACTTGATATAATGGATGAGGAGGAAGCTAAAGCTGTCTTGGCTCATGAATTTGGCCATGTTTTCCACTATGATTTTGTTTTTATGACTCTTGCTGCAATTATTCCGATCCTACTTTACTATATTTATAGAATTGCTTTAGAAATGGGGCAATCTTCAAGAAGGAATGGAGCACCGTTATATATGATTGCCCTTGTAACTTATATTATTTATATTGTTAGTGAGTATATAGTTTTGTATCTCTCAAGGTTAAGAGAATACTATGCTGATAGGTTTGCTGCTTATTTAACTATGAATCCATCTGCTTTGGCTACAGCATTGGTAAAGGTTGGATATGGATTGTTGAGTTCCAAC
>JAOABG010000112.1 GCA_026418475.1 bacterium
ATCATAGGCAACCCCAGATGGTCTAATATAGTGTAGAGTTAACCTAGCTCCAACCAATTTTTCAAAAATAGCCAAAATATTTTCTCTCAATTCAAAAGCCCATAAGAAAGGAGTCACAGCACCAGCATCAAGAGCAATCAACCCATACCATAAAAGATGACTAGCAAGTCTATTTAATTCAACCGCCAATGTTCTGAGAGCCTGTGCCTTCCTTGAAGGAATGATTCCCAAAAGCTCATCAACCGCTAAACAAATAGGTAAATTCATATTCATAGCAGATATATAATCCTGCCTATCAGTTATATGAACCCCTTGGACATAAGTCAAACTTTCAGCTATCCTTTCCATACTCCTATGAAGATACCCTATAACAGGTTTGAGCTCCAAAATTATCTCTCCATCAAGTTTAACCAATAGCTGAAGTATACCATGGGTAGAAGGATGCTGAGGCCCCATAGCAACCCACATCTCTTTTATTTCTATACCATCCTCAGTTGCTAAAGTATCCTCTTTACTTATCCAAAAAGACAAACCTTTCTCGTCAACCATAGGCTTTTTCTCCCGTTTGATTTCTTCATTTATTTACTTCAATAAATATTATCAATTATCCTTTTATTAAAATCCAAAAAGGTTAAAAAAAAGATACGTAGTAATTTATTAACATATGATAGAAAAACCCAAAGGAACAAATGATTATATTTATCCAGAAAGCCAAATAAGAAAACAGGTTATAAACCAAATATTATCTTTTTTGGAAAAATTTGGTTATGAACCAATAGAAACTCCCATTTTTGAAAATGTAGAGCTTTTTAAAAGAAGTGCAGGAATATCAAGTGACATCGTTGCTAAAGAAATGTACGAATTTCTTGATAAAAAAGGAAGACAATTAGCTTTACGACCAGAAATAACAGCACCAGTAGTAAGAGCAATAATACAAAATAATCTGATCAATCAACCAATAATAAAACTTTACTATTTTGGAAATATATTTAGATACGAGAAACCACAAAAAGATAGGTATAGACAAGCAACACAATTTGGTATAGAATTCTTTGGAATAGATAAACCCATAGCAGACTTTGAAACAATACTAATAGCTTACAATATATATAAAACTATATTCAACTTGGAGATAGAAATACATATAAACAGCATAGGATGTAAAGATTGCAGACCGAAATATAAAAACAAAATATATGGTTATTTCATAAATTTTAAAGATAAACTCTGTTCAGACTGTCAAAGAAGATTGGAAGAAAACCCGCTAAGAATTCTGGATTGTAAAAATACAACATGTAAAGAGATATCTCAAGACTCACCCAAATCATCAGAACATCTCTGCCTAAATTGTAAAGAACACTTTAGTAAACTATCAGAAATTCTAAATAGTCAAAACATACCAATAATACAAAACTCTCTATTAGTTAGAGGTCTAGATTATTATAATAGAACAGTTTTTGAAGTAAAACACAACAACATTGACTTGGCTGGAGGAGGAAGATATGACTACTTAGTAAACCACATAAGCCAAGGTAAATACGATATACCAGCAGTGGGATTCGCAGGAGGATTAGAAAGACTAACAAACCTACTAAAAGAAAAAAAATACATAAACAAATTACTAGAAGAAAAATTTAAAATAAACATCGTATCACTCTCCGAAAAAGCAGATAAAATAATATCAAACATATATTCAAAAATAATAGATAAAATAATTAAAAAGAACCAAAATATAGAAATACACCTAACAAAGTTTGATAACTTATCAAAAGCCCTAAAAACCGCAAATAAATTGAAAATAAATTATTTCATATTCATAGGTGAAGAAGAATTAAAAAACGATGAAATAACAATCAAAAACATGGAAACAGGAAAACAAGAAAAAATAAAAATAGAAAATACAATCTCAAAAATATTACAAATAATACAAAATAATTAAAACTACAAAAACAATTAAACTATCCTTGTTAGTTAAGAACAGATTTCTCAATTACTTCAAACCTTTAGGGTATTTATAGTATTATTCAAATATTTTATTTGTTCTATTAGTTTTGTGACTCTTTTTTCTATTTCATCTTCTGATATTTTACTTGGATTATTTTCATCGAAATCATATAAACTCAACCCTATGATTTCCGTATAAACTTGCATAATATCCCTTGAAACATCACTCTTACCTATGAAATTCAGCTTATCTATAGAATCCCTAAGATTATTTTCATTCATTAGTTTGTTTATTTTATGGACCATATACTGTCCAACTATAACAAGGTTTACAAAAATATTGCCATACTTCTTCATTTTCAAATCCCTATTTATTTCTTCTATTTTACTATTAAAATTAATTTTAGAATAATCTATTGGATTAATCTTCTCTATTATTTTTTCAGATTGGGAAGAAAATTTATCAACAGTAATCAACATATCCTGAGTTTCCTGCTTTTCAACAGTTTGAGTCGAAGTATTAAGTATTTTATATAACCAATATAAACCTATAACAATAATCGTAATAACAATAATAGAAGCCAGTGAAATAAGAGCGACATTAATCCAATTAAATTCACTTGAGTCAGAAGTTGGAGGATTTATAGTTGGAGAAGTTGTAGGATTGGTAGTGGTCGGATTATATGGAGGGTAAGTCGGCTGAGGTTGAGGTTGTGGATATGGTTGAGGCTGAGGCTGTGGTTGAGGTTGTGGCCTGTCTCTTATACACATCT
>JAOABG010000113.1 GCA_026418475.1 bacterium
GCGTCATATTACTTTATTACTGCATATGATCAAAAGTAAGGAGGTAAAAGAAAATGAGAATAGCATTAATAATATCACTAATTTTGTTGTTTTTTGTTTTACAGGCATGCAATCAACCACAACAAAATCAACAACAAACAACTACAACAGTAACTGCCACACAAGAAACCACTCAACAAAATGTCAATACCCAAGAAACACAAACCACAACTAATGTAACTAACCAAGAAATTCAAACAACAGAAACACAAAATCAAGAAACAACAGCAGGAAACCAAGAAACAACCCCTACTGAAACAAACAAAGAAAACACAGAAACAACAATGTAAAATGAAAGTATTAGTACTTTTAAAATTAGTGGTAGATCCCGATATACCACCATCTAAATTTAAAATTGATTATGACTTGAAAACGCAAATAGTAGAAGATAATCCAATAGTAATTAGTAGTTATGATGAAAATGCTTTAGAAGTGGCTCTAAAACTAAAAGAAAAACATAATTTCGAGGTAGACGTGCTTACTTTGACAGACCTTGATTACTCCCAACCAATTAAGAAAGCTTTGGCAATGGGAGCCGACAAAGCATTTGTACTTCTAAATTCCCAAGAGTTTATAGATGCAACAAATACAGCAAAAATAATTGCAGATTATATCATGAGTAAAAAGTACAACTTAATACTAACAGGATTCGAATCTGCAGATTGGGGGCAAAGAACGTTTGCCCCCACTTTAGCTTCAATTCTCAACCTCAATTTAATAACTTTTTCTTACAAAATAGAATATCAAGACAATTTTTGGAAAATATATAAACTTGTTGATAATGGGTATATAGTATTAAAAACAAGCAAAGATGTTGTAGTAAGTATCACAACACATAGTGAAAATCAACCCAGATACCCTAAAGTCAAAGAGATTATGCTCGCTTCAAAAAAACCTATCTTCGTAGAAGAAATAAAAGGCCAATATTCAAATTCAGTAAAAATTGAAAAATTAGAACAGCCAACAACAAAAGTGGAATGTCAAATTATAGAAGGCAAAGATAGTTATGAAAAAGCACAAAAACTATATCAAAAACTTAAGGAACTAAAAATTATATGATCACAGGACTTTTAATGCTGGAAGAAAACCATAAGTATCTCGAAACAGTTTCCTCATTTGCTTGGAAACTTAAAGAAAAAACCAGCTATCCATCCAAATTGATACTTTTTAATTTTCAATTTGATTTCAATAAATATTTCAATGATTTTAAATACTATCTTGAAAATTACAGTTCATATTTATCATGTTGGGATAAAATAGTAAATTTTAAAATATCCTTTGATTCCTCGGATTTCTATATTCCAAACGTTATAACTAAAATTCTAACTGAAGACATGAAATTAGATAGTTTGAAATTAGATAAATCACAATTTATTATATCACCTGCAAATATAATATTTTCAGAAGTAATACCATATATAGGAACAAAATGTAATGGAAGTATAATCTCACAAGCAGAAGATATTAATGAAGATTTAACTTTTGTATCATCTATTTTCGGTGGTAAAGTATTAGCATTGACTAATCCTCTAAACAAACCCGTATTTATAACAATAAAATCATATAGTAATACAATTCCAAACAAAGAAAAAAATAATGAATATGAAGAAATAGAAATAAAACTTAACAATGATTTCTATGATCTTATACTAATAGAAAGAATAAAAACAGAAACAGCCATAAAACTAGAAGATGCAAAAATAGTTATTAGTGGAGGAAGAGGCTTGGGTAGCAAAGAAGGATTTGAATTACTAAAAGAATTAGCAAACCTATTGGGGGGAGCAGTCGGAGCATCAAGAGCCGCCGTGGATTCAGGTTGGACAGACCCCCAATACCAAATAGGGCAAACAGGAAAAACAGTCTCTCCAGAACTTTATATTGCCATAGGTATCTCAGGAGCAAGCCAACATATAGCAGGAATGAATAAATCAAAATTTATAATAGCAGTAAACACAGATCCAGAAGCACCAATATTCAAATATTCACATTTTGGAATAGTAGATGATTATAAAAACTTCTTAAAAGAGTTCATAAATATATTATCAGCTTACAAATAAATTGTATATTTATTATTACCTATTTTTCTATAACAACATCATTACCGTAAGCATTTGAACTATATATAAAAGAAAAAATCAATAAATTTATAATATTTTGGCTGACCAACGCAACAATTTTTAATCCATTATTAACATAACCACTATGAACATACATATAAGTGCCACTTGAATTCATATCACTTACAAGGAAATTTTGATGGTTAAGGAAATCATCTTCCAGTTCTAAGGTATATACCTCACCTTCTATAACCTCTTTTCTCATTCTTGCTATGTATTCCTCTTCCATTTTTCCTTCTTTACTAAAAATTTCTATTTTATCCCCCTCTTTTAATAGTCCCATTTTTATCAATCTATTTTCCACTATTATTGGATGATTAGAAGTTCCCCTAAAAATATATCCAGTATTAGTTTCTATTTGTATTATTTCGAATTTTCCAGTATGCTTGTGAATTTTTCTTACTTTTCTAAAAACTATATTACTTTCTGCTAAACTAACAACGAATTCCCCAACCTTCACCGTTGATATGGTTTTTGGAACAAATTTACCATTTTGATTTATCAATACAAGTACATCGGGTTCGAAACAACCACCACCAACG
>JAOABG010000114.1 GCA_026418475.1 bacterium
TGATCAGGTCTTAACTCAGCAGATGGAGGTTTAGTAAAAACCCTGTCTGGTATAACCAAATTCCTTGAATTATACCACTTGGAAACTTTATAAACTTCAGTTTTGTATAAATCTTTTATTGGAGCAAATCCTCCTGCCAAATCACCATACAATGTGGCATAGCCAACACTCATCTCACTTTTATTACCACAGGCTAAAACTAAATAACCAAACTTGTTAGACAATGTCATTATTATATTCCCTCTAATTCTGGCTTGAAGGTTCTCTTCCGCAACAGTGAAAGATTTGTTACCAAACTTTTCATAAATATCACTCAAACCATGAATAAAACTGTCATAAATATCGGATATTGGAATAATTTCAAAGTTTATTCCCAGAGATTTTGCGAGAAACTCAGCATCCTCAACAGAATGACTTGAAGAAAACATACTTGGCATAGAAATACCCAATACATTTTTGGGGCCCACGGCCTCATAAGCAATACAACTAACAAGAGATGAGTCAATACCTCCAGACATAGCAACTATAACTTTATTGAAGCCATTTTTAACGATATAGTCTCTTGTTCCCAATACACAAGCTTCAAAAATCTCTTGCTCTCTATCAAAAAATTTATAACATTTGTTCTCATCTTTCTTATTTTCTGATACTAAGCTCAATTCAGTTTTTATAACAGTGTAATTCATACCAGCCTTATGAAGATTTCTTCGGATACTATTAAACCTTGAAGCTCTCAAATCTTCTATAGAAATATAACAATCGAGCAAATATTCTCTGAATGACGGAGCTCTGCAAATCGTTTCCCCTCTATTTGATATAACAGAAGATGTCCCATCAAATACCAGCTCATCCTGTCCTCCAACCAAATTACAATAAGCAATGAAAACACCGTAATCAGAAGCCCTGATTTTTAACATGTTCTCTCTCAATACAGGCTTCATAACATGATATGGAGAAGCAGAAATGTTTATCACTAAATCTGCACCTATGGAGGCCAATGATAACAAAGGATCAGCTGGATACCATATATCTTCACAAATAGTTAAACCTACTTTTATACCCTCCCTAGACTCAATTATCAAGATATTATCGCCTTTTTTAAAATATCTCTGTTCATCAAAAACACCATAATTCGGTAAATGAATCTTGTTATATACCCAAATATTATGGTTTTCTACTACTGCAGCAGAATTGTAAACACTATCAGTGAAACCAACAAAACCTATCACTATTATTTTATTATTAGAATACTTTTTTATCTTTTCTAAATATTGATACTGATCCTCAATAAAATGAGGATAGAAAAGCATATCCTCTGGTGGATAGCCTGTTAAACATAATTCTGGGAAACAAATTATTTTTGAATTTTCACATCTTTCAATAAAAGAGACAACTTTTTCGAAATTATATTTCAGGTCCCCAACAATAGGGTTTACTTGACAAATAGATAAACTCACTAGCCCCACAGTGGATAAAATTATACCATATATATTTTATACCTTTTATTAATCTTTTTTTATATTCTTATTAACATATTTTTAAAAAAGTAAAAAAAATGTAAAACTATTGTTGTCTTTTTTAAAAAATAGAATAATATAATATAATGATGGTAAAATTTTATCTTTTAAATATTAAATATCAAACAAAAATATATAAATATCAAACAGCAATGTAAGGGGGATCCAAAATGCTAAAGCAAAAAGGTAGTGCATTGGTACAAATACTACTATTATCAGTTTTACTCCTAAATGTTATTATACTTTCTTTAACAAATCATATAAACAATAACAAAAAATTATCAAAAATAACAGAGAACACTGATCTAAGGGCTTATGAAGTTGCCAAAGCAGGAGCAGTAGAAGCACTTGCATTCTTTAGGAGACAAACAACACAACCAGTAACAGCATTCAATCCAACCAGCAATGACTCAGAAAACCCAACCATAGGAATAGTAAGAACCATAGAAATTTTTTCCAGAACAAATAGACTTAGAGGAAGATATGAAATTAATAGAGATAGAATACAAGATGTATCCTCTTTCTATAATAAACCACCTGGAACAATATGGGCAATATATTCCCAAGGATCGATAATAAGGAGGGAAACAAATGAAGTGATTTCAAACAAGACAATAGCTTTTCTAATAAGAAGAATAGCTATAAATGTTCCATATGAATCAACTATAATATGGAGCTCAGTATCAAATGTCATACTACAATCAAGAACAAGATTGATTTCTTCATCAATAAATATTGCAGGTCCATCAGGTACTGGAACACCAACTGTTCAAAATCAAAGCGCTATTCTACCACACTCAATAAACTATGTAACTAATTATAGTATAGTAACTTTTAATAACATTTTTGGAATGACTTTAGATGAAATGAAAAACATGGCAGACCATATAGTAAATAGCTCATCCAACTTTCCACAATCATCCCCCACAAATCCATTCAAAAGTAAAATAATAATAATCGACACAATAACTCCAATAACATTACAACCGTTCTACGGTTCAGGAATAATAATCTCACGAGCCAATATAACAATCCCCAACACAGGACAAATAAACTTTAATGGTATAATATATATGATGCCAAACACAACTCTATCAATCAACTGCCCAGGGACAATTAACGGAATAATAATATCTGAACATGGTAATAATGGCCAGATAATAT
>JAOABG010000115.1 GCA_026418475.1 bacterium
AAATAGACAAGCGCTAAAAAAGATAACAGAGTTAGGAGATGGAACCAAGTTTTTAGCAGATGATGGTATCTATAAGTCTGGAGGGATTGGTGGTGGGAACTGGACAGAAGTTGATTACTATGCAGACCTTCCTGACCCATCAGAACATACAAATAAAGTTTTTCTTGTTAAAAACGATAGTGGTATATTTCCGTTTAAGAAAAAAGCTGGTTTTTACAGAAGCACTGGTAGTCAATGGAAATGGCTTGGCGTTTTATCTCTTTCATCCTTAGCTGATGTAGATACTACAGGGGTTCAAAATAATGACATCTTAGTTTATAACTCTTCATCTGGAGGTTGGATTTCCTATTCTCATAATCATGATGACAAATATTATACAGAAACAGAAGTAGATACTTTATTATCCCAAAAACAAAATACTCTTGTTTCTGGGACTAATATCAAAACAATAAATAATCAATCATTACTTGGAAGTGGGAACATCACAATAGAAAGCGGGGCAAGTTTTGGTAATTTAACTATTTATGACAATGGGACAAAAACCACTGCTTTTAACTTCGATTACTCCAACGGTTTTGTCCAAAAGGTAACATTAGGAGCGTCAATTCAATTTGGGGTAGCAAATCCTTCAGATACAAGTAAAGCTCATTTTTTAACAATCTTCATTCATCAGGATAGTACAGGAAATAGAAGTTGGACTGGAGTTAATGGAACAAACATTGACTTAGGCGGTGTATCAACATCTGGACTTTTAACTACAACAGCAAATGCAATTGATATGTTTGAGTTTTTATGGTATTCAAGCAAGTGGAGATTAATAAATGCTGTCTTTGGGGGGAGCTAATGCATCCTAATCTAATTAGATGGTTCAGGTTATGTAATAATAAAGAACTAATATTAAATACGGATTATTCATATGATAGCTCAAGATGGGATTTTAATGGACAGAATATAAATAATATCAACTGTTTCAGAAGCACCACAATGGATGGCACTTCTGGGAATTTAAATAAAAGTGATACAACTTATATAACAGGTGGAAACGTAACAGTCATTGGGTGGGCATACTTTACGAGTTGTTGGATTTATCCTATTTTGTTTTCAGAAACAAATGCTAATAGCACACAATATTTTAATTTTGGTGTTTATAGAACTACAACAGATGGAGCAAACGGTTGGTTGTATTGTCAATATTCAAATGGTGGATATTATAATTTTTGGAACAATGCTACTGGTGGAACAAATTTAGGAAGCTTAAGAAACTCTTGGAACAACTATGCAATTGTTATAAATACAAGCGGTTTCCCTGTTAATGCAAGCGATGTTTCTTTTTACATAAATGGAAAAGCAGAGCCTTCATCGAGAAGTAATGCATCAGGAACTACTCCAACACAGAAGACAATAGAGCAAATCGGGAGGTCGTATTTTCATACAGGGCACTTGAGATTTTCAGATGTGAGAGTATACAAAACAAAACTAAACCAAGAAAACGTAAAAAGAGTTATGTTAGGATTACAACCAATTCAGAGGTGATAATATGAAATATTTAGAATTAGATGAGCAAAATAGGTATGTTACATTCAGAGAACTTAACGATTATAGAACAGGTTGTATTGAAGTTCCAGATGATTTTCAAGAACCGCCTGATATTTTCAAATACAGACTAAACATTGACACAATGAGTTGGGAATTAATAGAAGAGCCTCAACAAAATCAGATGGCAGAAGAAAATATTATTCAACAATATGAACAAATAATTGATAATTTTATAAACATGAAAGCACAAGAGAAAGGGTATGACAATAGAATTACTTGTACAATGAGAGCTGGGTATCCATCTCCATGGCAGGCAGAGTGCATAAGGTTTGCTTTGTGGATGGACAGTTGTTATCTATATTGTTATCAGGCTTTAAATGATGTTAAGCAAGGGAAACGCCCAGCACCTACGATTGAACAGCTATTAGAGGAATTACCAAAATTTAGTTGGGAGGAATAAGATGAATTATAAATGCAATGAATGTCCAGATTATGGAAGTGTGAAATGTGTTGAATGTATATTAAATAAAACACATGATAATAAAAAGTAGGACGTTATATGACAAAAGAAGAATTAATGATGAAACAGCAGTATGATTTAGATTTAAAAATCCAATTATCTCTTGTTCGTATAAGAGAATTTTATTATAGGAACAATAAGAAAGTTTATGTTTCTTTTTCTGGTGGGAAAGACAGCACTGTATTACTGCATTTAGTTAGGAGTGAGTTCCCTGATGTACCAGCAGTTTTTTGTAACACTGGCAATGAATACCCTGATATTATTAAATTTGTTAACACTATTGATAATGTAATTACTATAAGACCAAAGCTTTCTTTAAAGGAAGTGATAGAAAAATATGGGTATCCAGTTATTAGTAAAGAAATTTCTGAACATATATATAGCATTAGAAATTATAGATTAACAGAAGAAAGTATTAAACGAGCTAATAAAAAGATACCCAAAAAATGGAAGTTTTTATTAAACGCTCCATTTAAAATTTCCGACTTGTGTTGTGATTATCTAAAAAAGAACCCATTTATTAAATTTGAAAAGGAAACTGGTTTAAAGCCTTATATTGGGTTAATGGCAAGTGATAGTAATGTTAGGAGACAAGAAA
>JAOABG010000116.1 GCA_026418475.1 bacterium
AAATAATTTATATCAAAACTAATATTATTGTCTTCCTTATTTGATATAGAAATATTGTTTATTATACCCAAATTTTGAGGATTAATATTTAGTGAAAACTTTATAAAGCTAACTCTATTATCCTGAGCAGGAATATTAGAAATAAAATTCAGATACTCATACAACAATGGTAACAATTTTTCAATAGGGGTATTAATAGAGGGTATGGTTATGTTCTGAACTCTACCATTAATAAATCCCAAACTCATATAAAATTCATACGGCAAATCAGATTGAACATAATCCTTAATAGCGTTATAAAAAGCAACCAAACTCAAAACATACATAATCCTTTGATTATCAACAACATAACAGGAATAGTTCTTTATTCTTTTATTTGAAACTGATATTTCCATATTCAGTGGTACCATTTTACTATCTTGCCCTATTTTACCTAAAATCCCATAATTACTATCAAAAATAATAGATCCTATTTTCCTATTTGTTATGGCAGATAGCTTAAAAGAATCATCATACCTATTTACCACAGTTATAACTTTAGATTCATAAACGGGCATACTAATACTTCCCAAATTAAACATAGAATGTCCAAAGGCAACAAAATATCCGTCTTTATCAATCTTTGTTAACGTTCCTGTACCAAATATCTTTATATCTCCATCAACAAAAGCAATACTTATACTACTACCTTCTCTTATAACTCCATCATTATTTTTGGGGTCCATAATTTGAGATGAAAAAAAATTGAAAACCGTATTGGATGAAAAAACGTCTTTCAAATCCTTCGAAAATAGATTGAAAGATTTTTCATCAGGCAAAGTAATAAGCAATGGTATAGATTTTGATGAGATATTTCCAAAACCAATTGAATTATTAATTTCAGTATAGTTATCTCTTATTTTATCCATGTATTCAATAGGAATAACAAATGCAAGTGGCTCCCTTTGGAATGAATATCCAGCAAAAAGAGCACCAATTACTTTACCATTTGAAATTAATGGACTTCCACTCATACCAGAAGCAACAGGAAAATTGCTATCTTTAAATTTTATAACATAAACCTTCATATTTGGAGAATCCTGAACATATATGGGCTCTGGAGTTAATAAATCCACCTCTATTTTCTCTACTCCCCTACCAACATCAGTAAGTATATAATATTGAGCAAAAGAAAAAACCAAAACAAAGCAAATAAACAGAACTACTACCCTTTTAAACATACAAACAAATATACTCCTTTCTTCAACAAATCATTTATCTTTTTCAATAATCAAATAATTAATTTTAGAAAAAGTAAATTCATAGGATTTCAGAGACAAATCCTGAAGTACATTTTTCACTTCCTTATAAAAATCTTCAAAATCATTTTGAATAAATTTATATTTATTTCTCACAATATTAAAATCTAATAATATGGGTGTTATAGAAATGCAATTGTTATATATTGCTTCAATGTCGCTTATTTCCACATTATTATCAAAATATTCAACAATTTTTTGTTTGAAATCTCTTTGTGGTTCAAATTTATGTCTCTTCCAGTATATCCAGAAATAAAGATTTTGCCTCGGGTCATGTCTGGACTCTAAGTAAGCAACATGTCTAAATTGACTCTGGTATGTTACCAAAGGAGGCATATCCCTTTTCAGATTGACAAATGGAGGAATATTAATATTTAACAAGAGATTTTTAAACTTTTCTATAAAATTTTTATATCTGCTTACAAAATCATATATAAAAATGCTGGCAAAAGTATAGTCAGGATCATCATACTGAAATAGACTAACTGCTATGCCAGGTATACCATATATAAATCCCTCAGTGACAGCAGAGAATGTACCAGATACAGTTAGATCCATTCCCATATTTGCTCCTCTATTTATTCCAGATATAATCAAATCTATTTTATTTTCTAGATATCCGCGGGCTATTATCACACAGTCAGCTGGAGAACCAGTACAGCTATAAATTTCCATTTTGCCATCTTTATATATCTCTTTTATTCTGACTGGAATCTGATAGGTTATAGAATGTCCACTTACGCTTCTTTCCCTATCAGGAGCAACAACAATCAATCTATCAAGAATATTATTTTCATCTTTACCAAAAGATTGGTAAAGTGAGATCAGACCCTCTGAATTGTAACCATCATCATTAGTAATAAGTATATTCATAAATCTTTTAGATCAAACATAGACTTTCGTTCTTTCTGTGTATCTTTTTTCTGTTCAACATTTGATAACAATTCAGAAGTATCCAAAGATTTACTTTGTTTAGTAGCTGTCTTTTCAAAGCTTGGTAAAGTTATATCTTCATTAGAGAAACTTATTTTTTCTTTCCTTACCTGCTTAGATAAATTAACTTTAACTCTTTCAGACATAAAAACATTTAAAACTAATAGTAAAACAGTTGAAATAGTGAAAAGCATAGATAGAACTAAAGCGATTTTTTGGATATTCAGAACCTGATGTAGTTCCATCGCTTCCATAAACTAATCCTCCCTTCTTAATTTATCCATTTTAATCAATATATCCTTTAGAATGCTTTGTGGAACAAAATTGGA
>JAOABG010000117.1 GCA_026418475.1 bacterium
ATATAAAAAGGTTAAAAGGTATTGGTGTAGAGTTTTTATATATAAAGGATGAGCATTTAGAAGATTTAAAGGGGCAAGATGCTGAGTTTTTACAATTAAAATCTCAAGCTGTAAAATCTGTTTCAACTGTTTTTTCTAAGCTTCAATATAATAATGTAAATGAAGTAAGAAACACAATGGATACTATTTTAAATATAGTAGAATATCTGCTTGAGAATAAGGATATAAACTCTACTTATTTAATGGAGCTAAAAACTTTTGACAATTACACCTTTATACACTCTTTAAATACTTGTGTATTAGCCTTATTTTTTGGAGTAAATCTCAACTATACAAGAAATATGCTTTTGGATTTAGGTATGGGAGCACTACTCCACGATATAGGTAAAACTAAAATACCAACAGAGATATTAAATAAAAAGGGAAGACTAACAGAAAAAGAATTTGAAATAATGAAGAAACACACTATTTATGGGTACGATATTGTAAAGAACATAAATTATATCAATGAAAGAGGAAAGCTTGTTGTACTTGAGCATCACGAAAGATTTGATGGTTCAGGCTATCCTAATAAACTAAAGGGAGAAAATATTTCAATGTTTGCAAGGATAGGTTGTATAAGTGATGTATATGATGCAATTGTAAGTGATAGAGTGTATAGAAAGGGATTTTTAGCAAACGAAGCCTATGAATTCATATTAGGTGGAAGCGGTACTTTTTTTGATGCAGAGCTTGTAAAGATATTTAAAAATAATTTTTCAATATATCCTCTTGGAGTATGTGTTAAGCTTTCAAATGGACTTGAGGGATTTGTGGTAAGACATAATAAGGGATTACCAGATAAACCAGTAGTTAGAATTATTTATGACGAAAAGGGAAATTCTATTCAACCTGTTGAAATTGATTTATCCAAACAAACTAATATAACAATTGTAGATGTAATAGTTTAATAAGATTTATATTATAAATTAAGGTATAAATCAAATGCCACGAAATTATTCGTGGCATTTGATTTAAAAAAATAAATCCGGAATAGATCCGGATATGGGGAATGAGGGAATATGGAGTTACTTTCCATATTAAAATACCACAAAATGAAGGATGAGTCAATAAAAATTTCATATTTCATTTGTTATAAAATTATAGTGTATAAAATATACTTTAAAAAGAACAATATTTAAGGTGTTTGTATGCAGGATATTATTTTATTGGCTCTTTTTACTGAAGCAATATGGGAAACACTAAAACTAATTAAAACAAAAGATAAAATAAATTATGATAGAATAGGTGCAACAGCAGTAGGTGTTTTAATTGCTATTTCTGCAAATGTAGATATTTTTTCATACTTAGGAAGACCACTTACAATAAAATATTTAGGAGCTATATTAACAGGTATATTGATAAGTAGAGGCTCAAACTTTATACACGACCTACTTGGGAGTGTTAGTAGTATGTATCAAAGAAATAAGCAATAGGAATAGTCCTATTGCTTATTTCTTATTTTATACGTTTTATTAAGGTCAATTTTCTTCCTGCAAGTGGTGCTATTTTTACAACGTCCCCTGTTCGTGGTGCGTGTACAAACATTCCATCTCCTAAATAGATTCCAACGTGACTTATTGGACTATAGAAAAAGACTAAATCTCCTGGTTGTGCCTCATCAAGGCTAACTGTTTGTCCAACTGTTGCCTGTTCTGATGCTCTTCTTGGAAGATTAATACCAAAATGAGCATATACATATTTAACGTAGCCAGAACAATCAAAACCTGATGGAGTATTACCACCCCAGACATATGGAGTGCCTAAAAAATTTAATGCAAAAGATACTATTTCATTTGAGGAGGCTGCTATACTACCTCTTGATGTAGATGTTTTTGTCTTATTATTTATTTGGTTGTAGAGCTGAAATATCTTTGCTTGGTATTTTTTCATTTGGTTAGCATATTGTTTCTTTTTGCTTTCAAGTTGAGCTATTAATTTTTGTTGTTCTATCTTCTTCTGATTTATAACCTTTAATTTCTCTTCATTTTGATACTTTAGTTCTTCAATTTTTTCTTTTGAAAGTTCAAGTTCTTGTTTTTTATTATTTAATTCCTGAATTCCCTTATTAATTTCATCCAGTGCATTAAGGTCAAACTGCATTACTGTCTTTACCATTTCTATTCTTGAAAGTAAGTCACTAAAACTTGTAAAACCAAGTATTAACTCAATATAATTTTCAGCACCATTCATATACATGTTTTTTATTCTTTCGTCTGCTGTCTTTTTTCTATTTTCAAATTCAAGTTCTGCCTTCTTTATTTCTTCTTGTTTTTGAAGAAGTTGCTCATTTATTTTCTTTATTTCATCCTCATTCTTCTTTATTTCAAGGCTAATTTCATAGGCTTCAGCATCTATTTCTTCAATTTTAGATTCTATTTGACCAATTTCTTCCATAACCTGATTATATTCTTTTTTTGTTTCTTGTAGTTTTTGTTCTAACTGTTTTTTTTCTTCTACTGGATTTGCATAGGATAGGCTTGTACTAAAAATAAAAAATAAAGATAATGCTAAAGT
>JAOABG010000118.1 GCA_026418475.1 bacterium
CTGCTATATTGTCCGATATCTATGGTAAAACCATCTGGAGAGTTAGACAAATCTGGTGGAACGACTATAAGTTCTACCTTAGATATTAAAAAGATTTTCACGAAATAGTGTTACTATTTTTTATATCGTTTATTACTAACGATATACAACATCTCCATATCGTAATGATAAATTCCACAGGCAGGATGCCTGTGCTACTCTTTAAAGTGGGGGGAGCGTCTCGCTCCCCCTTTCTTGTTTCGGCGAGACGCCAACACCACTTTTTAAAAACCTCACCTACATTTCAAAATACTGTAGGCAGGTTCTAAACCTGCCCATTTATATTTTCACATCACACAGGCAGGATGCCTGTGCTACTCTATCTCTTGGTTGCTGAGCCTGTCGAAGTAACTGATACAAAAATAGGGGTGTTCTATCACCCGGGGGCGGGTTTGAAACCCGCCTCTACACCACAGGCAGTCCGCCTGTGTTACTTTATTTGTAAAAATTTATGGAAAAAATTTAAAAAATTTTCTGCAAAATGCTTGACATTAAAAAAAAAAAAATGCTAAACTATATTTATTGGAAAATTGAATAATAAAGTAGTAGTGCCAACCCAAAACCAAAAAAATAAGGAGATTCCCCATGCGTATTATGTACTTTATTAATAAGTATCCTGCTTGTTTAAGCACTGCTCTATTTATAGTTATTGGCACTTTTGCAATAGTGATTTCCGCAAAAACCTATGCTGCTTCAAATTCTCCCGGGTGTGATTGTGTTTATGAATCTTGTCCTCGCGCTAATCCCCCGGACTACCAGAAAATGTGTAGCCCCAAAGGATATTCGTGTTATTGTTTAACTCCTGAATATACTTTCTGCT
The DNA here is from genome assembly GCA_026418475.1 of bacterium. Taxonomy (GTDB): domain Bacteria; phylum DRYD01; class DRYD01; order DRYD01; family DRYD01; genus DRYD01. The sequence continues at coordinate 860 of JAOABG010000118.1, forward strand.
TTAATGACAAAAAAGGGAAATGTATTGGTTTAACGTCTGGGGGATGTGGAGGTACAAGACCCTGTGAAGAAAGTGACTGCAATAAGGATATGAATAACTCTGGTTGTGGGAGTGAACCTTTTGGTTGTCCTCCTAAAAAATGTGGGATGTGTGCTAGATACACAGGAAAAGAAGAAACACCATGCCCGGGAGGACATCCTGTAAAAAATGGGTGTCAAGTAAAATGTGATTATACCGTTACATATGAAGAAATGGAATAATTGTTAGAATAATTTTATGTTTTTAGGACAAAATATAAATTATGTATTTACCAATAATACTTATATTTATATTACAGAATCTTCATTCATCATTAAACTGTCAAACAGATATTTCTCATCCAACTGTGGAAAATATCATTTCCCTCTTAAAAGAAAAAACAGAGAAAATTCAATCTGTTTGGTTAGAATATACTTCTTTTGTAGACCGAAATAACGATGTAGAACATTTTGAAGCAAGTTTTATTATGCAAGGGAGGGACTATGTTCACATTTATGCAAAACATTTAGAAAGAAAAAAGAAAGTACAAATTTATCCAGAAGAAATATCAAAAATAGAAAAACCTAATAATCTCTTAGAATTGTTAATCATTAAATTAAACAGACCTAAGAATATCCCCGATTCACTATCAAATGTAGATACAGTGCTTGTAAAAAACTATTATCTTAATGGACAATTCCACAATAGAGTTCTACTTCCAAATGAAAATATAATAAGAGATATTTATAAATTCCCCGATGGTGGTGATGAACTAACAATTTACGGAGACCCAAGGATTTTATTAGGATTCTATCCTTACACAAGGAAAGATGAAAATCCTTATGCACTCTATGAATTTTTCGAAAAAGAGGGAAGTTACTATTACAAAGAAGAAGATGGATTCAAAATTTTATGGCATGAAACATATCTAAAGCAGGAACACAGTTATAAATCATCCTGTGAGGTGTGGTTTAACGAAGAAAACAATTTAGTAAAAGTAAAAGAAATTATATATCTTGCAAGGAGTTATCCACACAACATAGAAACTATAGAGAAAGCAATAAAAGGAAAAGTTTCTTGTGATTTTCCTCAATCAGTTATAATGGAAATATCCTTTTCTGATTTTCATCCTGTTTGGAAAATTCCTCTACAGATGGAAATTACTACATATGGACTTGATTGTACAAGAGTATTAGACTCTGATGAACTCTTTATAGATTACGAAAGCGGAAAAATTACAGAAATAGAATACAAAGCAAGGTTATGCCTTTGTCCTAAAGTTGTGAATAAAAAGATAACTTTACTAGTAAACAAAAATGATTTAAAAATTAATGAACCTATTAGTAAAGAATTGTTTCTCCCTCCTGAACCTACAAAGGTACCGGAAATAAACTCCGAAGAAAATACGAGGGTTCCTATATCTCATTTTTTTTACTTAAACCCCATGTCGATTATTTATATATGTTTATTTCTACTAATTACAGTAGTAACCATATTCATAACCCGTCACTTCCTTGGTTGGAAAATTTAACAAAAGCAAAATTATATACTGTAACAAATTATTATGTTATCCTCTGTATATATTGAAAACTTTCATTTACAACTATACAATGCTTTCAACTTCATATCAGTATTTATTATAATATTTCTTGGGCTCCAGTGGAATTATAAAC
>JAOABG010000119.1 GCA_026418475.1 bacterium
TGGTTTGGTAGAAGCCTTTAAGAGTTTCTCTAATTTGGATTGCAAGTTGAGGATCTTCTATATTATCAAGAATAGGTTTATCATATTCGTCAACAAGAAGAACTATTTGCCTATTTGTATGTTTATAGATATTTTCAATGAGTTGAATGTTGCGGAACCCTATGTTTTGCGAAGAAATTTTGACGTTATAAAATTCGGCCCAGTAATTTTGAAGGGATCTGATGAAGTCTTCCAAATCTGAGGAATTTTTGAATGTGGTATCAAAAGAAAATCGTATTGTAGGATACTGTGTATCCCAATCCCAATTGTTTTCCAAGTATAAGCCTTTGAAGAGATCTTTTTTTGCTTCAAAAGTACACTTGATGGTGTCTAAAAAGAGGGATTTACCGAACCTGCGTGGACGTGATAAAAAATAATATTTGCCTTCATCAAATAATTTCCTAATAAATATTGTCTTATCTACATAGTAGTAGTTTCCTTTTATTATTTCTTCAAATGAGCTTATTCCTATTGGTAATTTTTTTCTCACATTCATAGATTATATCGCAATAAACTCAAACTCCTGCTTTTATCAAAAATACTTTTTTAAAAAGCTATTTTAGCTCAAGATAATTTTTCTTGGATGATAATTTTTCTTAGATGACAATTTTTCTTAGATGACAATTTTTCTTAGATGACAATTTTTCTTAGATTATGTTAAAAATAGTAGGTTATAAGAAAGTTTGTGTTATAGGTATAATTTAAGGTTTTGTAGTGAGATGTATCAGGATTTTGAGAAAAGATAAATCAGAATTTCTTAATGTCTTAGCAGGTTAGTAGATATGAAAAGAAAAAATTTTATAATATAGATTTTATATTTGAGAGGTGTTGTCTAATATGAAACCTTTTTATGAGATAGCTTTACCACATAATGACATAATCAAAGGTAAGCTTACAATGGATATATTTGCAGCAGATCTATGGTCTGTTTTTGTTGGTAAAGCGGAGCAAAAATATCAAGAATATCAAAATCCAGAAGTTTTTTTTGAAAGAACTTATATGACATACGGTCTAAATAATTTGATTAAGACGGTTGAGAATAGGCTCAGAAAGGGTGAGGGAAATTCAGTAATACAGCTTCAGACTCCATTTGGTGGAGGTAAAACACATTCGCTTATAGCTCTTTATCATAAAGCAAAAGAATGGGGAGCAAAAGTTGTTGTTCTGGATGGAACCGTTTTTAATCCTGAGGAGACTACTCTTTGGGGAGAAATAGAAAGACAGTTAACAGGAAAAATATCAGAGTTGGCTACTAAGGTCTCACCAGGAAGGGAAAAATTAGCTAACCTATTAGAAAAACATACTCCTTTACTAATATTACTTGATGAACTTTTGGAATATGCTGTTAGAGCTAAGGGTGTGAAAATAGGTGACACTACTTTGTCAGTACAGGTTGCTCCATTTCTCCAGGAATTGGAAACAACAGTTTCCATACTTGACCGAGCAGTTCTTATTCTCACATTACCCTCCAGTATTTCTGAACGTTATGAATCCGATAATCAAATTCTTTTTCAACAGCTACAAAAAATATCAGGTAGAACAGAAAAGATACATACGCCAGTTAAAGATGAAGAAATTTCACAAGTGATCAATAAAAGATTATTTGAAAGAATAAATGAAAAAGAGTCTAGAAAAAATATTGATGAGTATATAAAATATTTTGAGAAAGAAAATATAATATCTGACATTTCTAATTATAGGGATAGATTTTTGAGGACTTTTCCTTTTGAGCCATCTGTGATAGATGTTTTATATCATAGGTGGGGTAGCCTACCTACTTTTCAAAGGACACGTGGGGTTTTAAGAATATTGGCAATTGTTGTTAATAATTTATTGAGATCAGATGTTCCATTCATTAGGCTAAGTGATTTTGATTTGTCTAATGAAGAATTAAGAGGAGAGCTTGTGAAACATGTAGGATCAGAATATGAAAGTGTCATATCTGCAGATATTACCTCATCTGATTCCGCATCCAGAAAAGCTGATAACTCGTTACAAAAATTTAGTTATCTGAAAATGGGAACTAAAATATCAACAACAATTTTTATGTATTCTTTCACTGGTGATCAAGAAAAAGGACCAAATTTGACTGAATTAAAAATAAACTGTTCAATACCAGATATTCCGAGTTCTCTTGTTGTTGAATGTTTAGAAGAACTTAAGAAACATTCTTTTTATATATCTGATAGTGGCTACTTCTTTACAACCAAGCCTAATCTCAACAGAATTCATTTAAATAAAATTAATAATATTACTGATCGTGAAATCGATGATTATGAATTGGAGCTAATCCGAGAAATATTTAGGGATAAGAATTCAAAATTGGGGAGCTTTAAGGTTTATATATGGCCAAGTACTCATAAAGACGTGCCTGATAATAAAGACATTAAGTTGATTGTCATGAAGGAATCAAATGAAAACCAGTGTGAAGAATTTGTGTAGAAATATGGTGATAGACCAAGAATATATAGGAATACTC
>JAOABG010000011.1 GCA_026418475.1 bacterium
CAATATGAAGCTTTTTATTGCACCATATTCTATGTTTTTCTTGTTTCTACTGGATTGAATGTCATAGCAGAGGATACCTCTTCTACTGGTAGCATTGACTTAACTGTCCTACACCAAAACACTGCTTACATCTTCGAATTCAAAGTTGACAAAGGACAACCCCTAGAACAAATTCTTTCTAAAAGGTACTTCAACAAATATCTAAATTACACAAAAATCATAGCCATTGGTATTGTCGTTGATTCCTCTTCCAGGTCTATCAAATCTTTCCAAATTCAACAAATTAAATAAGGAATATATACCTTTCTCAGAATATAGTTTATACGCACGTGTATTTATCCAAATAATACAAGAAAGGAGAAAATTTAAACGAGAGTGAGATTGTTACTCTGTAGTGTAGCAATTATATTTTTCGGTATTTTGGTATACTTTTACAATCCTCAAGGCATAAAATCTTTCAGGTTTAGCTCCCAGGGCAATTTTACATCTACCACATCATCCATAAAGATATGTAATAATTTTGGAATTCCTCTCGGAAAAGATATAGATGGAGACAGAAATATTACGTGGTAATGTCTTTGTTACTGGAGAAAGTCGGAATAGTTTAAATAAAGATCTAATATTAGAATTCTATGACTTGAAGTTTGATTTCTGGAAATTTCAATATATGTATTCCTTGTCCAGCTTAGCAAGAAGTTGTATATTTGAAGTTTGTAACAAACCCTGAAAAGGAATTTCATTTTCTTACTCTTAGACACCAATATATTTCTTCCCGTAAAAACTGTTACCAACTGAGAATTTCTTGAATAATTGACACAAGATCAGATAGTGGCTTTTGTATAGAATATTCTTTTAACTGATATGTTGAATGTTCCATCGCTTTATTCAAAAAGTAGGATATTCAAAATTTGATCCCATTTATCCATACCATAGAAAAATTGTCAGATTAATTATTCTCAATAGCTTGACGGATACAATAACATCAGCTTTTTAGTGAGTTTTTTTCTGAGGATTAATTAAAATAATTTGATAACCGCTTTAAGTATAACCACCATATATTTATTAATTTTCTATCTAAAGCTTTTTATAAAAAAACTCAAAATTATGTCCTTAAGTTTTTTATAATTCTATTTTTAGGTTTTTTTTCTGAAAACCAATAATAAATATTTCACATTTTCTTTGACAATAAAATAAAAATAACCATTTCTATATTTAATATCGACACCCTTTTTATTACAATAGTTCTCATTAAGATAGAAATTTTTTAATTCATCCTTTTGGATCCTTAAAGTTATTCCTTTCAAAGATATAGGATTATTAAGTTCTATGATAAACCTTTCGGAAGTGTTTTTCAGATCATATTTTGTTTTTAAAAATCTAAAGAAAAATTCGGTATACTCTTTCATTGTCTGAGTCTGAAGAGTGAAGTTAGAAACCAAATTGTCAATGTAATCGATAAAGTAATAGTATTCCTGAGGATATTCAAGAATATCATAGGGATGAGTATAATATAGTCTAACAGTGTCATTTTTTATCACGTAATCAACTAGATATTTCAGAAAAATTTTTACTTCTGAAGCAGGTATTCTATTCTTTTTCATTTCACCAAGTGAGACAATAGTTTTATAAGGCATAACGGGGAAAGCTAGTACTTTATCGGAAACCATTAGATTTTGGTAAAATGTCAAATTTGGCTGACTACCTAAGTCTCCAACATAATAATAACAAATCATACCAAATTCTTCTAATACTTTTGTGTTTATGGGCTGAGGATAAACTCCATTGGGAGCAGAATATTCAAGAATATTATAACCAACTATATCTTGCAAGCACTCGTTATTCTTTTTTATATACTTCTTTATGAAGTGCTTCAGATCAATTTTATCGGATTGATAAAGTATTGTATTTGAAAAGTAGTTGTGTGCCCAGCCTCCATGAGAACCTATCTCACCGTACTTAGATAATAGTTCAACGTATTTTCTTCCTTTTCCGCAAGCTTCAAATCCTAACTTATCCCCTTCTCTATCCCTAAAATCACCAGCAGTTATATGAAAAGAAGACTTTATGTTGCGCTTCAGGTAACCATTATTATACATAAACTCTATTGCTTTGAAATCTGAATTTGAATCTACATGATAGTTAATTATAAGGGTAGGAATACCGTAATACAGATTCAAAATGTGATTTACTTTACAAACCTTGTACAAAAAAGTTTTTAAATTAATCCTAAGTATCAGATCATCCGAATTTGCTTTTAAGTAACCTAGTGGAGTATTAACATAATAAATAGTTCCATTTTTATATTTCTTTAGAACAATAAAAGGTAAATCATAAATTTTCGTCTTGGATAATTCTATATAATCCTTGTACTTTATTTCCACGTTAGAAACGTAGTATCTTTTTATGGGGTATTTGTATCCTACTATAATTCCTTTATCTAATCTAGATTCAGGGAAACCTAAAAATTCGGGATCCAAAATTTCTACCTGATCCAAAAGGTAAGCCCTATTACCATACTTTTCATACGTGACATAATTTAAACCAAGAATATCACTGAATATACATTTACTTAAATACCTACCATTTCTATCTTTTATACCAACATCATAGGATATGAAAACATTTACTCTCTTTTGTAATAACTTCTGAAAGATGAAATAAAAATCGTGGGGAATATATTGGTTAATCTTATCAGGCAAAATTATACCTTTCAGGTTTTTATTATCAAAAATAATGGATTGATCACTTAAAACACTATAAACACTTATAGTTTTAAAATTTACACCTTCTTCTCTTAGAGATTGTTCAAAAGACAAAACAGAATACCCATATTTCCTATAAAAATCAGGATTATATAAGATTATAATAGGGTAATAAGAATTATTTGAAAATGAATTCGATATCAACAATAGAAAACTAAGGATCAATAATTGAACTGCCTTCTGTATGAAGGTAACCATACACTTTAACATTACCTGAGATTATTATTTTCTTCTTTGCTACGACAGATTTAATTTTTCCGAGACTACCGACTAAAACACCGTCTGAGAGATTGATACTACCTTGACAGAAAAGATTGTTCAATACCCAAATATTTCCTCTTAAATATATATCTTTATCAGATACTACGTTACCATCTATTATCACGTGTTTTTCTTTTGAGTCAATAATTAAATTCCCCTCTAGTTTAATATTACCAGATATAACTATTTTTTTATCTTCATCTAAAGTTTCGTATTTTTTTTCAATGTCAGAATCGTATTTCGAGATTATTTTAGGAGAGAAAATTTTTTTAAAATGAAGTTTTGAAAGAATTAATATCTTTTTTGATGCAAAAATCGTACCTTGGACATTTGTTTCGGAATTAATATGAATTTCTCCATCAACATGTAAAAAATTCAAAATCTTTATTTTGGAGTTCACATACATGTTACCAATAACTATTAGATTATTGAAGAAACAGTTATCATGTATATAAAGATCACCTAATACAACAAGTTCTTTGGAAAAAAAATATTCCTTTCTTAGTTCTAGACTTCCAACATTTATTGTAACAAAATCAATTTTATTAGTACATAAATTACAACTACCCAAGTTCTTTGTAATCAAAAATTTTTCTTTTCCCTTATCAAAGCAGAGATTCATTTCGATTAATAAATCATTTTCAATCTTTTTCAAATCTTCAAGAGAATGGATTCCTTTTAAATGGTTTGATAGTGTACAGGACAACAACTTGAGGTAGCTCGATCCAAAAAAAGCAGGATCCCTGGAATAAAGAAGATCTATATATAAATTCTTTTCCTTTTTTCTCACTAACTCATAAATAGGTAAAACAAAAGGAATAAATAAAAGGATTACAAATAATAGAAGTAAAGTAAGCATATCAAACTTTAGAAATTTAAACAAAATATCAAAAAGTTCAGGCAACATAATCAACTATTTTCTAAATCTCTCAGTTTTATGCCAAACGATTTGTCTGTTATAAATTAAATCTAGCAAAGCATCGATAAAACCCAAAGAAGAATAGAAGAGATTAAAGACAAAAGAGAAAAAGAATAGAGGAAGAATTCTAATACTATAAATTCTCATGTCGATGAAAGCAGCGGCTGCAATCTGAAAAAAAGGAGCAAAGTTACCATATGAATTATAAGCAAAAACAGCCAAAAGAAATAAATAAGTAGAAAATAAAACCATATCCCCAACAAAGAATAGGAATAATGATCCTAAAAAGCCTAGAACAATCAGAATTGGAATAGTATAAACACCCAGCAGCAAAATACCATCAATCTTCTGCCAAATATTTAATTTTTTAGATCTCAAAACTTTCCAAAAGTACCTAAAGAGAACCTGATTATGACCTCTAGACCACCTCCTTATCTGCTTGGATCTAACATACCAATCTTCTGGAGATTCCTCGTAGCACTCCAGCCTGTTTGCATAGGCAACTTTATAACCATTCAGATAGATTTTAAAAGTCAATTCTGTGTCTTCTGCTAAAACATTTGGATCGAATTTACCTAGACTTATAAATAAATCTTTCCTAAATGCGCCAACCGTTCCACCATACTGGGGTATAAGATTTAGGTTATATCTGGCTTGCTGATCAACTTGATAGCCACCTGATCGCTCCAAATCAAGTATCATTGTTAACAAATTTGTTCCATAATTTATCGGTACTACTCTACCCATTACTGCTCCAATTTCGGGATCTACAAAAAATTTGACCATATCCTTAATCTGACCCTTAGGAACAATATAATCAGCATCATAAACAATAATTATCTGACCATTTGCAAAATTAACAGCCTCATTAAGAGCATTCTGCTTTCCTCTACTACCTCGATACCTGTGTAATGGCTTAATAAAGCTATACTTATTGGCATAATCATCCAATATACTTTTAGTGTTATCAGTAGAATGATCATTTATTGGTATTATCTCCATCCTATCTTTAGGATAATCCGAATTTATTAAAGATTTCATTATACCATGAATAACTTTTTCTTCATTATGCATAGGAACCAAAACACTAACTATTGGTAAATCACTATCCATAATATCATGATAATATAGTTTTTGACTAGCAAACATCCTATTCAAAGTAAAAAAAATATGTCTAAAAGAATATACGGTTAAAACAGCCATCAAAAATAACAAATATACTTTTACCACAGTTTTAAGTAATTCAATTAAATAAATTTCCATAAGTTTGTGTCCCTATAAATAAATTTAACAAGCAAAGATGTGTACAAAGAATAGAAGGATATCACATATATAAAATCAATTAATGGACCAAAAGTAAAAAACAAATTAGCAAAATAAAGATAAGAAAATTTATTAAGAATTAACAGAAAAACATAATACCTCAAATACCCAAACACTATAGAATAAAGAATAATAAAAGCAGAAAATAGGATATTAAAAAACACTTGTCCCAAACTTATAGTAACTAGAGAAAGTAAAAATGAATTAATAGAAACTATGAAAAAATTAATACCCAAATGTAACAAAATATATAAAATAGAAAATTCTCTAACAGTATAAGGAAAATACTTATAGAAGAGTAAAAAATAAAATACAGAAGAAAACAACGGTATAATGAAAAATATGTACCACACGAAAAAAGGTAAAATTTTTCTTCTGTAAGAATAAAGCACTACACCTAGAATCCCAAAAAATACTAACACAAACATAGAATCGTAAATATTGGGATACCTACCTTCAATGAATATATATTTCAAACTTATGGTGTACTTTTCAAAGAAACTAATTGAAAAACTCTCAATCTTATAACTTTGCAAATAATCAGCTAAAAAGTCAATAAAAAAACTATTAAACTCATAATAACTATAAACACCCAAATAAAAATTGAAAACCAAAAGAATTAAACAACTTAAAATGAAAAAGAAAACATTAATAGAAATCCTACGACCATAACGATGGAAATGCACATACTTCATGAGACTTTTCTTCATCTTATCAAACTCGACATCAAAATCAGTACTCATAAAACAACCCTACCATAAAGCCAGGTTTTCTATAGGTATCCCTTAAATCCAAGTAATTATATTCTATCATAAATCCCCTGTTACTTGATAACCACGTTCTATAACTTACTTGATAAAATTTAAAATCCTTATCAAAAATGAATGGTAAAGAATAAAAATTCGCTAAATAAGATTGATTACCATAGCTATAATTTAAATATAGCCAAGATTTTTTCTCGGCACCCAATCCCAAACTAAACAAATCACTTGAAGGATTAGTACCCCCAGGATTTATATTGCTATTGAACCTCTTATAAGAAAAAACACCAGATCTAAAATAGTAATTTATTCCATAGGAAAAAGTGAAATCCTCATAACCGTTATGGTAACTTATATATGTCGCACCCAAACTAAAAACCAGATTCTTTTCTTTACCTGTTTTATAATTAAACTCATTATCCAACCTAAACTTGGGTAAATAAGCGCTTTTAGTTCCAAAAGAAACAGCAGAATAAGTATAAAGATCTCTACTCCAATCTTTATACATACCCAAACTAAATAAGGAAGACTTTTTGTCTCCATATCTATCATTGAAATAGTATTCAAAAAAATTAGTCTGACTTTCATTTACCTTCTTAAAATATCTAATCCCATAAGTTTTATAAGTGCCATAATTATTAATTGGCTGAAAATAATCATAATAATAAAAACATTCAAACCTACTGTATGAAAAACAAAAAGAACAAATAAAAATTACTAATAACAAAAAATGGAACAATTTCATAGATTATAGTTAATTTTTCTCAAATATCAATATCTTTCCTCTTAATTCCCAACCCAAATCATCTTGTAAAATATTTTCAATTTCCACAGTTTCATTTTCTTTAGGATTGAGCTTAAAAAGTAGAGTAGATAACGGATTTACAAAAACTTCCTCTATTTTATTCCCTATTCCCCTACCTCCCATACTCAAATCTTTTGTACAATAGTCAAGTAAGAACTTATAGACAGTTTCAGAAATATCTATTTTCACTTTTTTGGAATCATATATCCTCATTTTGACATTATTTATCATTTTTTCAAATATCAATTTTGCAGATTCTGGCCTAATAAAATCGAAAACTATTATGTTCTCCCCTATTCTATTCAATATCTCTGGCCTGTTTATTCTGAACTTGAAATAATCATGAATAAAATTCTTTATCTCAACTTCAACCTTGTCGTACGGCATATCAGGAGAAACCCTTATAATTTTGTTACCATGAGCATCTATATCATATACTCCCAAATTGGAAGTAAAAATTATAATACACTCATTGAAATAAACGGTTTCTCCTCTGCCAGAAGTTAATCTACCTTCATCCAATATTTGTAAAAAAATATCCATTATCCTTGGATGAGCCTTTTCTATCTCATCGAATAAAACAATTGAAAATGGATTCTGTTTTATTGCATTCGTTAACTGCCCACCTGCATCATAGCCCACATAACCTGGTGGAGCACCTATCAACCTCTGATCCGTGTGTTCTTTAGAATATTCAGACATATCAAATCTTATATAACTGCTCTGATTTCCAAAAACCAACTCCGTAATGGCCTTAGCTAACTCTGTTTTACCCACTCCAGTAGGCCCAGCAAAAAACATAATCCCCTTTGGTTTAGAACTACTGATCCCAAACTGAGAACCAGAAATATCAAAAAAAGATCTCCTTATAATTTCGCAAGCTCTCCTTATTGCCTTGTCCTGACCCTTGACCTTCCTCTTCAATATTTCCTCGGCATTAGCAATCTCATTCCAATTCAAACTTGACCACGGATTATCTTTGACACCAACTTTGTATCTCCTTATAGCCTCATTTATATCAAGTATAGAAATGTTTTCCCTTTTAGCTAAAGAAACTATCCCAACTATCTCAGAACCAAACATTTTATGAGTATTATCAATAAAAAGATCTATTATTTCTTCTTTTTTCGATGGATCATCTTTTATTTTCTCATAACCATTTATCCTGGGTAATAAAGTCTCTATTATATTTCTCCTAATGACGTTGTCTGGTCTGGGAATATTAATAACTTTTACCTTATGATTATCAAGAGAATACCAAGCTGGTAAATCAGCTTCCTTATCAACCAAAATAAAAACAACGTTAAATTTAGGCTGCTTCATATCATTGGATGGAGCTATCTTAGGTAAAGCATTTTGAGATAACCTGAACATTTTATACAAAAACTCATCTATATCCCTTTCTGCTATTTCTCTTAACCTACTCGCAAAATTAATAATAACTGAAACATGTAATTCATTAGTATTCACCATATTTTCTATCGCTTCATAAGCTCTGGATAGAATAGCAGGCACGAAACCGTCTTTATTCAGATTATCCTTGACAAACTTCTTGAAATTATCCATACTCCCCCTGATAAGTCTGAAACCAAAAATGGGCTCAAATGAAACAATCATATCATATCTCTCATATTGAGTGAAAAGAATACCTATGAAATCTATTAACTTTACTGTAAGAACTTCCTTATCCTGTAAAGTTTCATTCTCATTATTAATCTGATTAGATAAATGATTACTAGACAAATCATTATTATTTGTGATATTAGATGTATTATTCAAAAAACTTTTGTAATTTACTTCTATTGGATAAATATCATAAATATTCCCCTCAAGTATGAACTGAGATTTAATAGAGCTGAACCTCAATATTTCTTTCGCCCACTTAGAAAGCTCAAACATAACATAATCCTCCTTTATGCCTTCGCTAAAACCATACAATTAATCAAAATATTTTTATTTAAAGTTTTAATCATTCTACAGACTTCGTTCAAACTTGAACCTGTTGTACATATATCATCAAAAACAATGACTTTTTTCACATTTGTCAAATCAATTCCTTTTTTCAGAACAAACTTATTCCTTGCATTTTCTATCCTTGATTTCTTATCTTTTATTAAATGTTGTAAAGCCAAATTTTTAGGGTTAATAGTAACCATTTCTTTAAAAACTATGTTAAACTGATTTGCCAAAAATAAAGCAATCAGAAAGTTATTCACCCTATTATGATTAGGAACAAATGTTATAATATCAACATCTTTAAAAACATCATCATTCCCCAAAGTCATAATAAAGGTGATAATATAGTTTATCAGATCTATTCTGTTTTCAAATTTGTATAGCCTTATAAAATCATATAATTCATCATAAAGAGATAGGAAGTGTAGATTACTAAAATGAACTTCCTTTAAACTTTTTTGAAAGACATGTCCAGGGATAACTTTTAGACTAATTCTTTTTCTTATTACATCTAAACAAGTATAACATAGAGAATCCATTGAAAAAGAATTGCAAAAAACGCATACACTGTCAAAAAAAATAAATTTGTATGCACTTATATAAATTCTCAAAAGAGAGGTAATTAGACTCATCCCAATGAAAAATATTCCTCAGCTTGATAAGCTCCCGTTAACTCTTTCTTATACTGCATCAGAACATCATTTATAAGAGTACTTGCCCCTATTCTATAGTATTCAGGAGTCATAAAATAATCTCCCAATGTCTCATTTAAAACAACAGTGTACCTTATAGCATCTTTTGAAGTTTTTATTCCTCCGGCAGGCTTTATACCAATCTTTTTACCAGTGTAATAGTAAAAATCTTTTATAGCATATAACATAACCAAAAAAGATTGTAATGTAGCTGCAGGATTAACCTTACCTGTTGAGGTTTTTATAAAGTCAGCTCCTGCAAACATTGCTAATAAACTTGCTAACCTTATATGTTCATAAGTTGGAAGCTCACCAGTTTCAAGTATAACTTTCAAATGAGCTCCAAATTTATGACAAATCTCTTTTGCCTTATTTATCTCATCATAAACAGCCCAATATCTACCCTCTAAAAAATCTCGCCGATTAATAACCATATCAACCTCGTCAGCACCCTCTTCCAAAGCATAAATAATTTCTCTCTCTTTTATACTCCAATCAACCTGACCACTTGGAAAATAAGTAGCAACAGTAGCAACTTTAACATTATTATCACCAATCTTCATGAGCAAGCTTTTAGCTCTTCTAACCAATGAAGGGTACACACACACAGCTGCAACAGAAGGAACATCATCAAATGGTCTAACAGCTTTATGAACTAAATGTTCAACCTTACCAAATGTATCTTTACCTTCCAAGGTTGTCAAATCCATACAAGAGATAATGAATCTCAAAACCCATAACTTGGATTCTTTCTTTATACTCCTCTTAGATAGGGATTCAACCCTTTCATTCAACATCTTTGTATCTATCGGTAAATAAAATTCTTTTAATATTTTCATAGTCACCCCCATAATTTAATTAAATCCCTTAAGCTTTCCACTTTATAAAATTCAATATTTTCTATTAACTCCTTTAAATCATGATACTCTGATATAATCTGATCGCGAGAGAAATTTGAATATATCCGCTGAATAGAAAACTTTGAAGCTTCTAATAAACACTGCCTAAATTTACCCTTCGAAATAAATTCTATACTTGAGTACAAATTCAAATTCCCAATAAAAATAGATCTCTCAACAGGAAAAACAAGATAAGATGAAATTATTGACACAGCTATGGAAAAATCCAATACATTAGAGAATACTCTCAAAGCACCAACAACAGACATTATAATGTCATACTTATATAAATCGAATTTCAAAAATTTCTCAATAATTGAAACAATAACCATTATTTTTATATTGTCTATTCCCCAAATTATCCTTCTGGGTTTCTCTGAATAAGATTTATTAACAAGAGCCTGTATCTCAATGGGAATAAACCTGCTACCCTCAGGAAACAAAGCGAAAACAGAACCCGGATTCCTGCCAACATTTTCAAATTGGATATAGCTGTTCTCTTTCAATCCTTGATCTGTCATTACAAATACTCCCACTTCATCAGTACTGCCATACCTGTTCTTTGAAACCCTTATAACTCTGTAATCATCTCTACTCTCAAAAACTAAGACAACATCAACCATATGCTCCAAAAATTTGGGACCAGCTATATAACCAGTCTTGGTAACATGAGCCAAAATAATAAAAGTTTTTCCATACAATTTACAAAATTCCATTATTTTATCAATACAACTCTTGACCTGAGAAATAGATCCAACAGGAGTAGACAAATCTGAAGACCTAGTAGCCTGAATAGAATCAACAAATATAACATCAAATTCCTTAGAAGCTTCCAAAATATATGATATGTTAGAATTATCAAACAAAAACAAGTTTTCAGAATAGTTACTGAACAATCTGTCAAATCTTACTTTCAAATTGCTATAGTTTTCCTCAGCACAAACATAAAGAACCTTCTGAAACTTTGAAATATTATATGCAACTTGTAAAGATAAAGTGGACTTACCTATACCCGGATTGCCTGCCAACAAAATAATTGTATTTTTGTATATTCCACCACCTAAACATCTATTCAGCTCAGAAAAGCCAGTATCAAATACCTCAAAAGAAGACCTACTTATCTCTGTTATTTTCAGAGGTTTAACTTCACAGACTTTTTCATTAAGATTGTTAACAGAGTTCAATACCAATGTATCCCAAGCCTGACAATTCGGACACCTACCTAACCAATATTTAGATACATAACCACAATCAGAACATATATACTCAACAGACTTCTTCATTCTTAACTGAATATCGTTTCAGAAGTATCCAATAGAGGAGCTATAACAACAGATTTATAAGGATTCTCACCTATAGAATAGGTGGTAACATACTGATTATCTTTCAATGATAAATGAATTATTTTTCTTTCAAAAGCCAACATTGGAGGCAATGTTATTGGTTCCTTTTTCTGTTGAACAATTTTTGCAGTTTTTACAGCAAGATCTATCAACTGCTTCTTCCGTCTTTCCCTATAATTATCACTATCTATTATCACATAGTTTCTTTGATCCTTAGGTAAATTTTTATTGATAATGAAATTTATATAATTTTGTATCGAATTTAAGGTATTACCATGTTTCCCTATGAGTAATCCTTTATCTTGTCCATCTATTTCTATTACATAATCACCAGCAATGAAGTTAATTTTTAATTCCACTTTTGCTTGTAAAAGATTAACTATATCTTGAACAATTTTAAATGATTTTTGTACATAATCAGGTATCTCTTGTTTTTCAGAAGTAGTCTCTTGGATCTGATTTTTAAATTTTACTCTTATAAAGACTTGCCCAGTTTGCTTCTCTTTCAATATATCTAAAATACTGCTGGGTTTATCTGAAATTTTTTCAATTATTACATCATCAATTTTTACATTAAGAGTACTAAGGGCTTTATTAACGGCTTCCTCGTATGTTTTTCCTGAGAACTCCAACATAAGTAATTTCACCGGGGTTTTGTATTCCGCACATACCCCAATCAGCGGAAATTTAACTATTTACTTTTTGAAGATCCACGTTTTTATTTTCTTCAAGCTCCAACTGTTTCAACTTATCCTTATCAATATCTTCAACCTTTATTAATTTATATATTATCCATCCAGCAATTATCCCTATTACATTGAAAGAAAACCAATAAAGTATGAAAGCAGAGGGAAAACCATAAAAGAGAATGGCAAACATTCCTAACATTATTAACTGAATATTTTCAGCATTTCTCTTCTCTTCAGGAGTATTATAAGTAGAAGGTGTAATCTTAAAACTAAAATACATTGAAATAACATATAACACGAATAAAAATAAATCAGACTTTGCAAGCGACTTTATCCACAAAAAAGATATATTCTGCAAAACGGTTATCTCATCTTTCACGGCGAAAAACACAGCAAAAAGTATTGGAATTTGAATTAAACTCAATAACATAGATGTGAAACACCCCTGCAACGGATTAAACCCCAAAGTTTTATATAACTGCATCTGCTTTTCTAATAGAACCTGAGGCTCCTTTTCGTACTTCTTCTGCAGATTTAACAGATATGGCTGGATACTTTTCATTTTGGTCTGCATTTCATACATTATCTTTGTCTGTTTAACATATAAGGGTAAAATAATTACTTTCGTAACAATACCAAGTAATATAAGTGCCAATCCATAGTCATTAGTATAACTATTGAGATAATTCAATATTTGTTTAAATATATCAACAAAAAAATCCATATTTACCTCCCATATAACTGATTAATTATTTCATAATATAGATTTGCCTTAACATTGATATAATTAAGGCTCTTATTATAATATTCAAGAGCACCTTCATAATCCCTTTGCTCATACAAAGATTTAGCTATAAATCTATACAAAGTTCCAAAATCATTATCTTCAACTTTAGAATACTTTTTTATTGTAACTGGAGATAGAGCAAGCCTTTCAGCTTCAAAAAAACACTTACTTGCTTCTTTATAATCTTTGATTTTTTGAGCATAAATCATCCCAGCGGTATGATAAATCCTCCAGTAATCAGGATTATTCTTTATACCCTCCCTTGCAAAATTTATTCCTTCAATAGAATTACCAAGAAAAAACGCCAATTGGTAAGAACCAAAATCGTAAGCCTCAACAAAATTAGGATTTAAAACAGTGATAAATCTCGCATAGTATACTATCTCCGGTAACTGATTGACAGTAACATAACCTGAGTAGTGTATATAAAATTCTGTTCTTATCCATAAATAGGAAGCCAAAGTATATCGTATATTCCCCAAACTGTTCACTATAACATCATAAAAAGAAACATCACTTTTATATTGGCTTCTTAGATTCAAATAGTCAACACTCCAAAGTATGAGAGAAATCAAAAAACTGACAACCAATGTTAAAAATGTAAGAATATGATAAACTGTTTTCATTCTTCACCTATTGACAGTACCTGCCAAAATGCTTCCTGAGGAATAGAAACCTTTCCAATTGTTTTCATCCTCTTTTTACCTTCTTTTTGTTTTTCAAGCAGTTTTCTTTTCCTTGTTACATCTCCTCCATAACATTTAGCTAGAACATCTTTTTTTAGTGGTTTAACAGACTCACTTGCTATCACTTTACCACCTACAGCAGCCTGAATTTTATACTCAAAAAGCTGTTTACCTATTGTTTCCCTTAGCTTTTGAACTATCTTTCGTGAAGCATAGTAAGCTTTCTGACGATGAATTATAAAAGATAAAGCATCAATCTTGACATTATGAACCAATATGTCAACCTTAACCAAATCCGATTGTCTGTACTCAAGAAACTCGTAATCAAAACTGGCAAAACCTTTTGTATAGGATTTTAACTTATCAAAAAAATCAACGATTATTTCTGACAAAGGTGCCTCAATATCAATTATTAACAGATTACCAACTTTCTCTATATGCACTATCTCTCCCCTTTTATCCTGAACCAACTTCATCACTTCACTCAAAAATTCATGAGGTATTATTATTTTACCCTTTATATAAGGCTCTAAAATTTTGTCTATTTTTTTATTATCAGGCCATAAAGATGGAGAATCTATTTCCAACTCCCTTGAATCAAAAACAACCTTGTACTTAACAGTAGGTGTAGTAGAAACAATTGTTATACCAAAATGTCTCTCCAACCTTTCCTGAACGATTTGCATATGTAACAATCCCAAAAATCCACACCTAAATCCATACCCCAAAGCCATAGACTTTTCTTTTTCAAAAAATAAAGCAGAATCATTAAGTTTCAGCTTCAAAATAGCATCTTCAAGTTTGGAATATTCGTCACCATCAGCAGGATAAAAACCACAAAACACCATTGGCTTGGGTTCACGAAACCCACTAATCGGTTGAACATCAGAATCTGATACCGTATCTCCAACCCTTGTCTCAGTCAAATCTTTTATGCTGGCACAGAAATATCCCACTTCACCAGCAGACAAAACACCAACCTCTTTATAAAAAGGTTTGAAAACCCCAACTTCCTCAACCTCAAAAACTCTGCCAGTAGAGAGAAACTTTACTTTGTCTCCCTTTTTTATTTTTCCATCAAACACTCTTATGTATACTATTACACCCTTATAAGAACTATAAACTGCATCAAAAACGAGGGCTCTAAAAGGATAGTTAATATTCCCAATAGGACAAGGAATATCACTTATTATTCTATCCAAAACCTTTTCAACATTATAACCTGTTTTGGCACTTATTTTCTCAAATTCTTCAAATGGTATAAACAAAATATCCTCAACCTGTTTCTTCAAAAATTCTTCATTATAATTCTGTAAATCAACTTTATTAAAAACTGGAACTATTTTTAGATTCAAGTTCACCGCTTGTAAATAGTTCGCCAGTGTCTGTGCTTGAACACCCTGTGTTACATCAA
Source organism: bacterium (assembly GCA_026418475.1). GTDB lineage: Bacteria > DRYD01 > DRYD01 > DRYD01 > DRYD01 > DRYD01. The sequence goes on from JAOABG010000011.1 coordinate 15,298, forward strand.
CTAATAAAACAGCACCTTCACAAGACCTTAAAGCTCTTGAAACTTCATAAGAAAAGTCAACATGTCCAGGAGTATCTATCAAATTCAAAACATAACCCTTATATTCCAATCTGACGGGATGAGATTTTATTGTTATTCCCTTTTCACGTTCCAAATCCATCTGATCTAAAAACTGCTCCTGAATCTTTTCCTTATTCACAGTATTAGTAATCTCTAAAAATCTATCTGCTAATGTAGATTTGCCATGATCTATGTGAGCTATTATAGAAAAATTTCTTATTCTATCCAAATCCACCATATTAAATTTTTCTACAAAATATCAAAATATCTTGCTACCTCTTTGAAACACCTATCCCCGTAAGATAAAACAGATATGGAATAACCAAAGGTAAAGTACATGGAGAAAGAAAGAGAAATATACCTGCAACAAAAGAAATAAATACTGTAAACAAAGAAAAATTGGTTATTTGATAATTGAACTCCTCAAGAAAATTAGCACCTATTCCCAACGAAAGAATCAAATTGGTCTTGGAAAGCATGATAATAATACCCAAAATTATAAAAACTATTCCCATCACCCTCTCCATAAAAACAGAAAATTTTGATAGCTTTCCAATAACATTTCCAAAAATAACAACAATAAATGAAGTCACAATAAAACCACTCATTAAACCAATCGTCATGAATAACAACATGATGAGAGCAGAAAATATATTCTGTTGATTAGAAAGTAACGATAATATCCCCAACATAACAGGTCCAACACACGGTGCCCAACCACCCGAAAAACTCAACCCCACAAATATGGAACCAAAGAAAATAGTTATTAAACTACTTGTCGACACCGAACTCACATTATAATTAAAAATTTTAAAATATCTATTCAAAAAAGGAATCTTTAAAATATCTAATAAAATTAAACCCACAAGAATAAGTATAACACCACCAATAATGGAAATAAAAGACTTTATAGATTGGATGGAAGAAATTCCTATAAAAGGAATCGAAATTAAGAAAAACATTATACCAAAACCTAAAGAAAACCCTATTGAAGCCAAAAAAATCCTTAACTTATTCATATCGTACGTTTATAAATATTATTCCTTTATTGAGTTTTTGTAACCTTTCCCTAAAATCTAAAAAATAATTCACAAAATCAATACAAAATACTATAACTCCCCTTAATACATTTTCATTAGTCATAAAAAAACTCTCAGGAAGATTAGCCAATAACTTCACGAATTCCTCAATATCCTTCTCAAAAATCACAAAATGACTTTTGGATAATATCTTCTTCAAAGAGGAATACCTATCTGGCTTACAAACAACAAGAAAATCAACGTAAGAATCAAAAAGCAATTTAAGGGACTCAACACTCTTTATATTTGCAACCACAAAATGAAAATCTTTATAAAAATTTTTTTCATAGAACAATATCTTTTCTCCAAATATCAATTGTTTATCTTTATGGTTCTCTTTTAAAATTTCAAAGAAAACTGAATTATTTAAAAATTTTTCTAACTTAATATAAAGTGGACCATCCTTGAACATTTCTCCCTTAAAAAAAACTTTCCGACTATAACCACTAAAATGATTTGGATCAAAATTGACAAGTTTTAAAATGGGCTTTTCATTCTTTTCACCAAAAGGTTCCATTATATCAACAATACTATCAATATATTTCACGAATTTATCAAAGAAGAAAGGTGTTAATTCCAAATCCACATTATATGAATAATTTTTATGTATTAAAAGGTTCATATTTTTTTTGAATTCTTCAAAGTTTTCTGGCTTTATTTCAACACCTGCGGCTTTTTTATGACCCCCAAACTTGATAACAAGATCTTTTAAATTACCTATGATTTCGGTAATATCAACAGATTCCACAGGGTTTCTAACAGAACCCTTTAAAATATTATCAGACTTAACAAAAACCAAAGAAGGTTTCCTATACATACTTGATATTCTACCAGCAACTATCCCTATGACACCTAATTCAAGCCCATTACCCTCTATATAATCAGGAATTATAATATTATCTTTATATAATTCTTTTTCTTCAATATTTTTTAATACAGTATCAAGAACCCTTTTCTGAATTTCCTGTCGCTTTTTATTAATATTTTCTATTTCACTTAATTCTTTATCCAAACCATTTTCTAAAGAGTTGTAGGTTTGAACAATAGTTTTGTAAATTAAATTGAAACTAATATAAGGATTATCAATCCTCCCAGGAGCATTCAATCTGGGAATGATTATATATGAAAAATGGAAAGTATTGCTGGGAACCATATCTCTACCATAAGCATTAACAAACAATTTTAGTATAGGATATGGAATAAACCCCGAAGATAATAAATTAAATAATTTTTTTACCAATTTCCTGTTGTCTTCTAATAATGGAACCACGTCAGCAATAGTTGCTAAACCTGCCAAAAAAGTAAATAGTTTCTCCAAAACATGATTATTCTTCATCCAATTTAATAAGAATAAAGCTATCTTATATACTATTCCAGAAGCACATAAATATCCATAACCCAAATCAAAAAAGTGTGGATGAATTATAACATCGGCTCCCAAAGACACACCATCAAATCTATGGTGATCAATCACAATTACTTTTAAACCTTCCTTCTTAAGCAAACCTATTTCATAATGAGAAGATATCCCATTATCCACTGTTATTAGAGTATCTATTTTATTTTTGTATTTATCTATTATAAAATTTACGGTATTCCTATTTAATCCATAACCATGTTTAAACCTATTGGGAATAAAAACAGAAATTCTTTTTTTATGCCTAAAAACCTCACTCAACATAAAACACAAAACAGATGAAGAGACAATCCCATCAACATCGTAGTCACCAACAATAAGAATAGATTGACTATTTTCCAATAATTTAATAAAAGAAAGAAAATCAGGAACACCTATATCATACTCACTATGCTGTTTTATATATTTCTTAATTTCCTCAGGTGTAAAATTTCTACTTTTAAGAATTTGTGTTATAAATACTGTATCCCACATTAAAAATCATTTTCTTTTTGTTGAAGAAGTTACTAGTCTTTCCAATTCTTCAGGATTAAACGCAGAAAGCATAGCATATTCAAAAGATATCAATCCCTGTAAATATAAATCTCTCAAACTTTGGTCAAATGATATCATTCCATCTTCAGAACCTGATTGGATTGCATTGGGTAGCATGTGAGTTTTTCCTTCCCTTATCAGGTGCCTAACAGCAGGTGTACCAGTCATAATCTCCAAAGCCAAGACTCTACCAGAACCTGTTGATTTGGGAATCAAGTTTTGAAATATTACTCCCTCTATAATCATTGACAACTGAACTCTGACCTGATGTTGTTGGTGTGGAGGAAAAATGTCTATTACCCTGTCCACTGCGTTGGCACATCCTGTGGTATGTAGAGTTCCCAAGACCAAGTGCCCTGTCTCTGCTGCGGTAATAGCAGTCTGAGTTGTCTCAAAATCACGAAGCTCACCAACCAGTATAACATCAGGGTCTTGCCTCAAAGCCGACCTCAAAGCATTTGCAAAACTGTGGGTATCAGCACCCAATTCTCGTTGGGAAATTATTGCCAATTTATCCTTATGTAAAAATTCAATGGGATCCTCAATGGTTATTATATGACATTTTCTGTTAGCATTTATGTAATCTATAACTGAAGCTAAAGTTGTTGATTTACCCGACCCTGTGGGACCAGTGACCAAAACCAATCCCCTTGGCCTCAAAGCTAAATATTTGAAAATCTCGGGTAAACCCAACTCATCAATAGAAAAAGGCCTGGATGGGATTACCCGCACAGCCAAAGCCCAAGAATTTCTTTGAAAATAAGCATTACATCTGAACCTTGCCAAACCGGGGACAGAATAAGCAAAATCCAACTCTCTTTCAGCAACTAACTTAGCTTTCTGTTGCTCANTCAACATACTCTCTATTATTTTCCTTATAGCATTGGGAGGTAGAACCTGTGGAATCGCTGGCTCAAGCTCACCATCCACTCTCAACATTGGAGGTGAACCAGCCTTCAAATGCAAATCACTGGCATTCTTTTCAACCATCATTTTTAATAACACGTCGATGGGATTTTCAGTCATTTTCTTGTTTCCCCCCTTATATATTTAAAACCAATATATTTGAGTTTGAACAACCCAAATAAATTTTGCTATTAAAAGACATTATGGTATATATATTATCAAACGTATTCAACTTTATTTCTTGATAATTATTAAAATCAGCAGTTGAATAAAACCCTCCACTGTTTGAAGATATATAATAATTGCTATCAATTTTTTGGATATCATTAACCTCCAAATAAGATTTGGGCAAAATCAATTTAGTTAAATTTTTTAAATCAAAAACGAACATTACACCCGAACCCAAAAGAAAAATCTTGTCATCCACAGATTTCATTTTTTTCAACTGTTGGAAAGAATTTGTATTATATTCTTGAATTTTATTCAAATTTGTATCAAATAAGATTAAATTATTAGTTGCTCCCAGGAGATTATCTCCCAAAACTTCTAAAAAATTGGTGTTCAAACTTTTTTCCTGAACGACTTTGAAATTTGAATCAAGAATATAGACTCTATTACTTGATAAAGCAAAAAATTTGTCATTGATACTTACTAAATCCAATATATCACTATATCCGATTCTATAAAGATTTTTAAATTCAAAATTCAAGCTGAGTTCCATTATGTTTCCAGAAGACCCCATTATAAAAAGTCTCTCATCAATAACTTTTGCTTTTTTTATCCTGAAATTCAGTTCTTTTATTTTTATTTCTTGAAAACTATTTTCTTGGAAAACAAATATTTTATTTTCTGATAACAAATATAAATTACCATTAATAACAAGGTAATAATAAAGGTTTTCAAATCCGGGAAGTTTAATCTTTTCAATGGTAAATTGTTGTTGAGTCTGTGAGACACCGATTGCCCTCTTTTCTGGTTCTTGTTTTGTTTTTTGAATTTCTTCCTTCTTAGTTTCTTGTGAAAACTTTGTATCTTTCAAAATTTCTGATGTATTCTCAGATATATTACCAGAAGCAGAAGTCGGAGCTGTTGTTTTAGGAACACTTTTGGAATCTATAGAATGCTTTACAGGTTCTATCACTGGTTTTTCTGTATCAGTTCTACTTACAGCTTCAGAAGTTTTAACACCAGTTTGCTGAGAAGATTGAGGGGTAAATTTTTGCAAATCAATAGCACTTTCTTTTTTGCTTATTGCTTCAAACGTTTCTATCTCAGATGATATTCTTTCATTTATAGTATTTGATCTTATATCAATAAATTTAACAATATTTTGTAATGAAGTTTGAATATCTTCAATTTCTCTGTAATTTCCGTATTTTTGGTATAGATTTCTTATTTCCTGATTTATTTTTCCAACCTCATTTAATTCTTCACTAAATAATCCTTTATTAGTAAAGGATTTTATTTTGTTTATATCTCTTGTTTTTATAGCAAATTCTATATCTTTAACCTTATTTACCAGATTATTTTTTAATTTTTCTACTCTTTGAGCAATATCTTTTATTTGTGCGTATATTTCTGCTGTGGAATCACGTTTGAATGTGTCTTCTTGTTGAGAAGTAACAGAAGATAAGTAAGATGGATTAATAGAATAAAGTTTTATGAGTTCTAATTCTCCAGAGTCTAAAAATATTCCACATCCATTACTACATATATCAACCCAAATATTACTATCCTTAGAATAATTTATTAATGATAGTTGTCTTTGACAAAGGGGACAGACTCTTCTTCCTGTACCTTTTATGCTCTGTTTAGTTCTTGATGGGAAAAATTTGGATATATCTTTTATATCTATCTCAAGTGATTTAATCAACTCACCTCTATCAAACCATATTCCTTCGCATTCTTGGCAAAAATCTAACTGTAAATTTTCTTGTAATGATTCTCCTTTGATTCTTATTGATAATTTTTTCATACCGTTTTGACAATTGGGACAAGTCAAATTATCCGGGCGTTTAACCGTAGAAATACCCAAATCCCTCAAAATATCGTTGAATATTTCTTTGAACATTTCAAACCACCTCATTAGTTATTTTCTAATAAACTTAATAAAAACCTTCTTCAATTAATTATCACTCCAAAAGGACAAATACTTTAATTTATAGAAATATAACATTACAGGCTTATGAAAGTTTTGTATAGCTTTGGTACAGATGGAATAAGAGAAAAATATCCATTTCTAAATGATCTAATAGCCTACATTTTAGGAAAAAGTTTTGCTAAAATAGTAGATAACAAAAATAAAATAGTAATAGGATATGATACAAGGTTTAACAGTTATTCAATAGCTCTGTCTTTAGCCACATCATTAATTTCAGAAGGGTTTAAAGTAGAAATTTCATCTACTTATGTATCAACACCAACATTGGCATTCATAACAAAACACAAGAAATGTTATGGGTTCCAAATAACTGCCTCACATAATCCCTTCTACTATAATGGAATCAAGATACTTTATAAAGGACTCAAAATAGAAGATAATTTAGAAAAAAAAATAGAAAACCTTTTAAATACAAACCTTAAAAAAATTCATGATGATTTCTCAAACTACTTAGAGTTTTTTAAAACACAATTAAATTCATACAAAAACCTCAAATTTTCAAATTTCATAACCGTTTACTCAAATAAGATTATAAACTACATAAAAAGTTATGTTGATACTTTGAAAGGTTGGGAAATAATAATTGACCTATCCAATGGTGCACTATCAAATTATGCTGGTAATATATACAAAACACTGGGTGCAAAAGTTAATATTATAAATAATAAGCCAGATGGTTTCAATATAAACCACGAATGTGGGGCTACAAATATAAATCTATTCAAAGAAAAATTTTTAATTTTATCCAACAATCATAAAAAATCTATAGGTTTATCATTTGACGGAGATGGAGACAGAGTCATCAGTATTTACAAATCAAATAAAGAGACTATTATACTAGATGGAGACATTATTTTATTGATAATATCCAAGTTTCTAAAAAATGTTTTAAAATACAATATTCAAAGTGTTGCTATTACACAAATGAGTCCATTGGGTATCGAAAAAGCTTTCCAGAAAGAAAACATAAAAGTTATACGAACAGAAGTAGGTGATAAATATATAACCAAAGCAATATTAGATGGTAAAGCTGACTTAGGAGCTGAACAATCAGGACATATAGTCATACCTCCTTTTCTCTACACGGGAGATGGAATACTATCCTCTATGTTTCTAATAGCTTCTATAAATTTCATTGATCCATTCAAAGTAGTACAAGAAATAGAAAAATATGAACAAAAATTAATTAATATTCCAGTAACTAACAAAAAAGAATTCATTAATAAAAACCAGAAACTGTTTGATAAAATATCAAAAAACTATAAAGATGTCAGATTATATGTTAGGCCATCAGGAACAGAAGATATAGTGAGAATATTGATAGAGTCAAAAGAAATCCAACTTATCAAAGAAATAGAGAACATTATCAATAAAGAGGTGGTTATCAATGTTTGAAAAATTAGTAGACAGTTTTAGTAAAATAGTTAAAAATCTATCTGGAAAAGGTAAAATATCCAAAGAGGAAGTTGAACAAACAATAAGAGAAATAAGAATAGCTCTTTTAGAAGCAGATGTTCACCTCAATGTGGTAAGAGATTTAACCCTTAAAATAAAAGATGAAGTAGAAAAATTAGAAAGTAGTGAAATTTTTACTCCTTCACAACTTATAATAAGATCAACAAGAGACAAAATAATGGAGATATTAGGTGGTCAATCAACAAAATTGGAAATAAATAATAAGCCTTCCATCATACTAATGGTTGGTTTACAAGGTTCAGGTAAAACCACAACGACTGCAAAATTAGCCCATCACTTCAAAGAGCAGGGTTATAACCCCTTAGTTGTTGCAGCAGACTTTAATAGGCCAGCAGCTATTGATCAACTGGTATATATCTCACAAACAAATTCTATACCTGTAACTTTTGATAAAAATTCAAATTCAATTTCAATAATAGAGAGAGCACTGCAGGAAGCAAAAGAAAAAGGTTATAATCCAATAATCGTAGACACCGCAGGAAGAATCCACGCAGATCAAGAAGTGTTCGATGAAATTAAAAAAATTAAAACTAAATTTGATACGGAACACACAATATTAGTAATAGACTCCATGATAGGACAAGAGGGGGTTAATGTAGCCCGAAAATTTGATGAAAACGTTAATCTCAGTGGTTTCATAATAACAAAAATGGACGGAGATACAAGAGGTGGAATAGCTCTATCAATAAGATATATCACTGGTAAACCCTTATACTTCATGGGAGTGGGAGAAAAAATAACAGATTTAGAAATATTCCATCCAGATAGAATAGTATCAAGAATACTTGGAATGGGAGATATACTTACTTTCATAGAAAAAATAGAAAAACAAATAGAAGACGAACAATTAGAAAGAGTAGAAAAGTATCTGGAAGGTGACTTCACATTTGAAGATTATCTATCATATTTAAAGATGATAAAAAAAATGGGAGATTTTAAATCAATTCTATCAATGCTTCCACTCAAAATGTTTGGGATAGACCCAATAGCTCTGAGGAATGTAGAAGTTGACCCAAAAAATATAGATAAAATAGAAGCAATAATAAATTCCATGACAAAAGATGAAAGAAAGAAACCCGATATGATAAACAGTAGTAGAAAAGCAAGGATAGCAAGAGGTAGTGGAACATCAATAAAAGAGGTAAACAACCTCATAAAACATTTCAGAGAAATGAGAAAAGTATTGAAGAAAATGGGTGGAATAGTTAAAAAAGAAAATATACCAGAATTAAATACGCCATTCAAAACATCTAATATAAAAGACATAATGAATATGTTTAGTAACAAATAAGGAGGTAAGTAAAATGTTAAAAATAAGATTATCAAGATATGGTCATAGGCACAATCCTTGGTACAGAATAGTCATAGCAGACTCAAAATCAAGAAGAGATGGAAACTACGTTGAAAAAATTGGTTACTATAACCCAAGAATGAATCCCAAAATTTTAGAAATAAACCTAGAAAAATTCAAATATTGGGTCAATAAAGGAGCACAACCAACAGAAACCGTAAGAAAATTGATACAAAAGTATCAAGAAAAATTACTTAAAAAATAACAAAAAAATAATTGGGAGGATAGTATGCTAATAACACCAAACGATTTTCACAGAGGAGTGATAATAGAATACGACGGTAACCTCTGGCAAGTTGTGGATTATCAACATACTAAAATAGCTCAAGCAAGAGCATTCGTAGCAACAAAAATAAAAAACCTTAAAACTGGACAAGTACTCGAAAAAAAATTTGACAGTGAAGAAAAATTCAAAAGAGCAATAATCGAAACCAAACCCATGCAAGTCCTATACAAAGACTCTGATTTTATACATCTTATGGATAACGAAACCTTTGAACAGTACTCGGTTCCACTAAATTTAGTGGAAAAAGAAGTAGGATTTATAAAAGATGGAGATACAGTTAACGTAATGATTTATGAAAGTAATCCAATTGGTATAGCACTTCCATCAACTGTAACACTTAAAGTGGAATATACAGAAAAAGCAATAAAAGGAGACAGGGTATCAAGTGTAATGAAACCAGCAAAATTGGAAACTGGTATAACCGTCAATGTCCCAATATTTATTGATATAGGAGATACTATAATTGTTAACACCGAAACTGGAGAATACATAAGCAGAGCTTAATGAAGCCTTTAATACTACTTTTTTTATATATATATCTTATTTATTCGGCTACAGTCTACTGTAAGAATATACCAATAAGTTTTGATAACAAAACGAGTATAACAGTATTTGATGTCTATTCAAATGAAATAATTTTCTTTCATAATGAAAGGTCAAATTTAATTCCAGCTTCAACAATGAAATTAATAACAAGTATTAATGCTTTATCTACTCTAGGACCTCTCTATACATTTGATGTAAAAATTCAAAGAGAGAACAATAATATAATAATCACCTCTAATTATAACCCTACATTAATAGAAGAAATAATCCCTGATCCCTATAATTTTCTTAAACAAGGCATAAAAAATATATTGGAAGCCAATGATGTAAAACTAATAGAAAAAGTTCATATAGAAAACATCCTACCATCATATTTCCCAGAATCTTGGAAGATATATGAAGGTGAGCCTTATGCACCTTACTTATCAACATTTTCATTTAATCAAAATATGATAAAAATTCAGAAAAAAGAGAATAATTTTATTTTATACCCACCAATATTTGAAGAATTCAAAGATTATAAGAAAATTTCTGACTTGGTTTCCAATCTTGACGAAATAGATGGTGCATATTGGTATATATATCCATCAGTAGAAGAATATAACTTAAGAGTAGTAAAAAAAATATTTGAAGAAATGGGATATAAAGTAGAAGTTGAGTTCCTAAAAAGTCAAAAACCTTTAAAAACTGAATATTTAGGATCATTTCCAACATCCACATTAATAGAAGCACTAAAATATCAAAATTATTGGAGTGATAATTTCATTTCTCAACAGATTTATAATAAATTGAAATATGAACTCAATATTGATTTTAATTCTCTATATGAAAATTTCAATGTTTTTATTGACGATGGTTGTGGATTATCGAGAAAGAATAGGGTTTCAACATATTTTTTGGCCCATCTACTTTCCAAACTAGATGATTATGGACTAATTAACTTTCTTTGCTACACATTACCGGGTTATAATCAAGGAACATTAGAAAAAAGAAATCTTCCATTGACAATAAAAGCTAAAACAGGAACATTAAACGATGTATCTTCCCTAGCAGGATATATAAAAACAAAGAAAAGTAATTGGTACAGTTTTGCAATAATATATAATGGACCAAATGTCTACAATGCTAAAATAAATGAAGAAAGAATAGTTAATTACATTTATAACAACTGGTGAAAATATCTGTTCAGATTAGCACTTTCAATAGATCAAAAGTTCTTGAAAAAGTTTTACAATCACTGGACAATCAAACTTTAAATAAAAATTTATATCAAGTTGTTGTTATAAATGATGGTAGCACCGACAACACAAAAGAAACAGTAAAAACAATTTCAAAACAGGTTTCATACGAACTTATACTGATAAACCAGGAAAACTTAGGGTTACCAACAGCAAGAAATAAAGGATTAATCAACACCAACCATGAAGTAGTATTATTCATAGATGATGATGTTTTGGCAGATAAGAACTTATTATTCGAACACTATAAAATTCACTCAAAATTTGAAAATGTGGTCGTAAGAGGTTGGGTAAATCATATAAATGAATTGAAAATTCCGGATAAACCTAAGTTCAAACTTGCTGACTTCTCTACCTCTTTTTTCTGGACAAGTAATGTATCCGTTAAAAAAGAATACCTAATAAAAGCAGGTATGTTTTATGAAGAATTTGAAAAATATGGATGGGAAGATATTGAAATGGGTTATAAATTGAGAAAAATTGGACTAAAATTGATAGTAAACAATAAAGCCATAGGATATCATTACAAACCATTACCTGATTTGTCAATGGAAAACATCGAAAAAATATTAGAAACAGAGAGAAAAAGGGCAATAAGTGCACAAATATATTATAATCTCTATAAAAGTCTAAGAGTTAAATTGGCAATAGGATATTACTTCCCTGCTAAAGATTTCTATTTCTTACTATCGAACTCAAAAATCTACCCCAAACTATATGAATATATAAAAAAACAAGATAATACTCTTGTTAAATTATTTCTATTTAATCTCCTAAAAAAAATCTATTACTATAAATCCTTGCTTACAAATCAATATATTAAATAAAAGATTAAAATAATAAGTCTAAAAATCTATTTTACATCCGTCTAAAAATTTATTTTACAAAGGGAAATCTATTGAAATATAAACAAATATAAATATAGGAATGATAAAAAAAATCCTAGGAATGACTATAATAGAAGTTTTATTAAGTATTAGTATTGCTATAATTCTTATAATGTCATTGTATATGATAGTTTATTGGGGTAGCGAAGTTAGTACAGTAAATCAAAAAATCATGAATATAAACAATATTATGACATTCATACAACAAGATATGATCAACAATACTCCCCTATATTTTGAATTAGATAACAATGGAATGATGATAAAAAGACAAGATATTGACATAAACACCATAATAAAAGAAAGAATAAAATCATATATAATAGATCTAAAATACATAAAGGCTGTAAAATTTATAAGTTTAGAAAGAGAACAAAAACCTAATACAAATTGGTTAGCACCTGGATACTTTGATAATTTATATAGAGCTTCAATACAAATAGAATGGGAACACAAAAAAAGGAAAAACAAATATAAAACTGATTTTTTATTAAGTAGCTACAGCCTGAAAAAAATAACAACTAACCAAAATTTATCTGATTACAATATAAATATTAATTTGCCTGATAATTTTCTTACTACAATTTCTGTTGTTATTTATACAGGAAATACAACTTCTCCAGATCCTACCACAACAACTTCTCCACCTACTACAAGTACTCCACCCAGGTGGTGTTTATG
>JAOABG010000120.1 GCA_026418475.1 bacterium
TCCCTGATTAGTTCCTGCCACACCTCCGACGAAACTTACAGAGCTATTTACTGTACCACTTGAGGAACATTTGCGAATAGTTCCTTTATTGTTTCCTGTTATACCTCCAATGTAGGAATTACCGGAAACATTTGCATCTACATTAGAGAAATATATAGTCGCACCTGACTCATTCCTTGAACATATTCCCCCGGCATAATCTGTTAAACATATTACTCTACTATTATTTTCGACTGAACTTTTATTTATAGTCCCTTTATTAACAGAGACCAATCCTCCTGAACCACTATTACTCTGAATTTGCGAATTAGAAATAATAAGATTATCAATATTTCCGGAATTTTCTCCTGCCAGGAGGGCTACATTATCACCTCCCGTAACAGATGAATTAGAAAGAGTCAAATTAGATATTTTAGCAGATGTATCCAGGTATTTAATTAATGCGACATATTGTTCGTCGGGACGATTAATATATAAATTTGAAATTGTATAACCTCCTCCATCTATAGTTCCATTGAACCAAAAAACATTTGTCCCAATAGGTGCAAAACCTTTCCCGCTATTCCATGTTTGTGTAGTGGTGGCGTCAATATCTGAAGTAATGGCGTAAGACCAGAATAAAGGATAATTTATATCATTACCAATTTTTTGAAGGTCAGAGATGTTAGCAATTGGTATAGATTGATTGAGCAAAAATTTTACCTGTAATGTAGTAGAGGATGTCATTGTCCATACAGTTGGAGTTTCTATCGGAACGATAAATGCTTTATTCGTGCCAGAATATAGTTCATAACCAGCAAATCGGTAACCTGTATTAGGGTTTGGAGTTAGTTTAACCACACTCCATAAGTAATATGGAGAACTGGGCTGTATATTGGCATTTCCATTTTCTGTAGTAGTTGTTAATGTGAGTTCCTCTGCGGTTGGTGGAAAAATATTTAAATATGGGCGGGTTACTCCGTTATTCTGCGACCAGACGGAATAGTTCCATCCTGCAGATTGGAAAATATCAGGTGTTAACATTTGGTCCGTAGATAACTGCAGACCACCTGTAGATTGGATTTGTTGAGTAGCATCGGTATCAAAAAAAGATATTTGTACTTTTAATGGGTCGCCTGTTCCAACAAGTCCTCCTACATTACTTCTACCATATACAAGTCCTGCAGAATAACATTCAGTTGTGAGAGCAGAATTGTTACCAATTAATCCGCCCACGGAATCCTTTCCAAAGGTCCAACAAGTAGAAAAACATTGGTTAATAGTGGAATAGGATACTGAACTTGCTGACCCAATTAAACCACCAATTTGATTCTCTTCACCATATACCAGACCTGTGGAGCAACATTTTTCTATTTTTGCAGAGCTCGAACCGACAATGCCTCCAATTGTACTATTTCCAATAATGAAAATATCTCTAACAAAGCAATTTTGAAGTGTTCCCTCACTTATGCTTCCTACTACTCCTCCTAAAAAAGATATACCATTTATTTTTGAATTAATTATTTTGATATTTTCGATGAGATGTCTTTCATCATAACCTGATTGAGTTGTTGAACCAATTCGTTGAGCACTTCCTCCAATACAACCCACAGTTGTTCCCCCTATAATGGTTGCATTTTCTATTGAGAGATTTTTTATTTTACCAACATAGAATTCTGGAGGCTGAGAAGAACCATGAGGAATAATATGGGTAGCCACATATCTAAAAATTCCAACATAATTTTCATCGGGTCTATTTATATATAAGCCAGTAATTTTGTATCCCTGTCCATCAAAAACTCCACAAAAAGGTGCTGAATAGGTTCCTATTGGCTGGAAACCTTTACCACCATTCCAGCTGGAAGTTACAGATGCATCAATATCTTGTGTTAGGACATAATTACCGTTTCGAGGGTAACTCGGGTTATTTCCTATTAACTGTAATTCATCAATAGAATCAATTCCTATTGCTTGGGCATATAAATAGGGTGTGATAAAAATAAAGAAAATAAAATATACACACCTAATTTTTTTCATTTCTATTTCCTTATTTTTTATTAATTTTATAGTTAAGAATATCTAGATAGATATTATCATATTATGCTGATTTTTTCAACAATTGAAAAAAAAAAGAGCGAAACAAAAAAGTTTCGCTCTTGAAATATAGCAGTGATAAAATTTTGAATATTAACGCTTTGAGAATTGGAAGCGTTTACGGGCACCCGGTTTCCCGTATTTTTTCCGTTCGACTTCTCTCGGGTCGCGGGTTAGTAATCCATAATTTCTTAGTGTTGTTCTCAAATTTTCATTTATTTCCAGTAATGCACGGGCAATACCATGGCGTAATGCTCCCGCCTGTCCAGAAAGACCACCTCCATCACACAAAGCACGAATATCGTACATTCCTTCTGTCCCTGTTACAACAAGGGCTTGTTTGGCAATACGTACCAAAGCTTCTCGTGCTAAA
>JAOABG010000121.1 GCA_026418475.1 bacterium
ATCTTCAGCTCTTCCAAGATGTAAAGTCCCAGCTAAACTATTAGGATCAGCTATTTTTTCATAAATACTCTCGATAACTTTTTGATCCTCATGAAAAACATACACTATAATTTTCACATTCTCAAGCACGAATAAGTCAACAGGTATTTGTCCTCCTGGATGTTCAACTTCATTATTAATTTGTCTTAAATTTATAGCGCCAAACCTATTATTGTGTGCCTCTTTATTTAAGTTCCTATACCAAACGTATTCCTTTGTTATAGAATCAAAATTACCATATATGGCTAAATACAACCCCTCCTTAATTAGATTAAATCTTTCATCATCATGTCTCACTATACCTAAAAAATTGCACAGAAAACCAATCACTGTTGAATATGGAGGAATAGGATAAGTATACCTTCTTATGAAAGCAAAAGGAATTCTGTAGTGAGCATGAGGTTGAAAAATCCTAATCCTGAGAACTTTCATCTAAACACTCCCCTATGCAATTCATAAATTCATCCCATGTTCCATAATTTTCTTTTTCCTCAACAATAAAAGAACTTGAAGAAAAAATATATACACCACTTTTATAATTTTTATCTTTGCTATTTTCAGAAACATATAACCAAGAATTAGTGATTACATCTTCAAGACCCCTTATCAAATATTTTTTTGTGTTACCAATAAAATC
The DNA here is from genome assembly GCA_026418475.1 of bacterium. Lineage (GTDB taxonomy): Bacteria > DRYD01 > DRYD01 > DRYD01 > DRYD01 > DRYD01. The sequence continues at coordinate 677 of JAOABG010000121.1, forward strand.
AATGTCAACGTTAAGGTAAGGATGAAAAATCGGAGTAGGAACTCTTACAAAACCACCAACAATAAAAAGAGGAACAATTGTATTTAATTCATTACTAGATTGAACATACAGACCATTCCTTAAAGCAGAAAGAATCTCTATTATCCTTTTCTTCTTTGTTTTTTCATTAAGTATTAATGTTACTTTACAATTATTTCCTACAGTCTGTTTTTTAAGTCTACTCGAATTTTCATCATCTCCAATTTCATACTCATCTTCTGATATTTTTGAAATTATCTCAATTTTCGAAAATATATTATTAGATATTTTTATACTTACAATTTCCTTTTGTCCATCATTGTCAAGTCTTACTTCTTTTACAATCCATTCATCTTTACCCAAAACATTTGTATCTATGGTAAAACTAACTTTGTATAGAGATAAATGTTCTTCTTTATTGAAAGGATTAGGATTTGCATTGATACCTTGTTTCACGGCCCTACTTACCAAATCATGGTTAGCATAAAAGGCTATATCACCCTCATAAGGTTGAAGACTTACTGCTTTTGTTATCCCCAGAGGAGCCTTCCGAATAAAAGAATTCTCATCAGAAACAGTATACATGTATCCAAAAACATCCAACTCTGGATTTGTAATAATGTTATCATTAGTAATATCAAACTGTATAACATCATCATTTGAGCGAACTTTAGCAGGTTTCCAACCATAAGCATAGTGTAAAGTCTTAAAAAGATAATGTCTTATAGCGTTTTTACTGATAAAGCTATACGTCTTACCATCCTTCTGAAGCTTCTTTACAGATAATATATTACCTGCTATTTTTTCATCTCTATTAAGAGCAGAAGCCTCAAATATCATTGTAACAGTTATATGAGGAATAGAATTATTCATAATTTACACTGCCCTCCTTCACTTTTTATTTTCTTTATTTAATTTAGAAGAAACATTGGATAAGAATGAAAACATGAGCATTTTAAAATGCTTGTCATATTTTTCCTTAAATATCTCGGACAATTGAGGTGGAAATTCAACTTTGTTAACAACAAAGCAGCGCAATAGAATATAATAAACATTTTCTTTATTTCCAATCCTTACTTGTTCAAGTAATCTCAACAGCATATTATCTATTGAATCCAATACATCATCGTTTATTTCAAGGTTTAACAATGAATAAATCAAGCTATCTATTTTACTGTTTTGCATATTGGAACCTCCCCTATCAAGGACTCTATAGAGTCTTGCATATATTAAACTTATATATCTTGAAATGTTCTTCAATCTCCTCTTATCCTTACATTTATTTATGTATTCACAAAGCTCGGGATTCCCATCTTCTTTTGAAAACATCTGTCTCAAAACAAGGTAATATAATCTCTCCATCTTATAGAAATCAAGATTAATAACAATTTCAAAAACCTTCTCTTCATTAATCTTTAATAAATAATTGACAATTTCATTATCAGCCAAGACAACAGCAACGTTTTGGGGAATATCATGGTATTCTATTATTTTTTCATTACCTTTTTTTCTAAGTTTTATAATCTCAATATTACTCAAGGACCAGAAACCAAGTAAAGATTTGAACTTTATAGTATTATACAGAAACTTTGGTGATATCATTCTATAATCTCTATCTGCGCTAGAATTTAAGTCCCTCGGATCGAAAAGAGTAAAAGGATCATGTTCCAAAATACTATTGAGTTTATAAGTTAAAAAGAAATTAGGA
>JAOABG010000122.1 GCA_026418475.1 bacterium
CACTTTTATTGTGTTTATGACTCCAGCCTCTACCTCTTCTTTCACTATCATCGTAATACATAAATTGTCTTTAATAATGTTAGTTTAATGCTACCGATATATATGTTATTAAAAATTTAACATTAAAATGGTCTTCTTTTTCATAATACGCTTTATGAAGACCACCTAATGAAATATATTTTTTATTTATAGAGAATTTAATAATAAAAATCTTTCGCTAAATTTACTCATGTTTCAGGACTGAATTCAACTGCTATGCCTTGAATCGAGTTATTTTGGTTTATACTTTGTCTATTCATCTCAATTTGAACGCTCATCTCTTGACCTTCTTGTGCTAAATTTAAATTCTCATATCTAGCAAGAATAGAGTATGACGTTGTTAGAGATTTATTTTCAATTTGCGCAATTGTGCTTCTTCTCCTAAATGATTGAAATTGGTTACCACCTGCTTCTGAATCATAAGTTAACTGTAAATATTTTCTATTAACCATAGGTATTGTTATTGCCTCAGCTTCGTGTTTTTTCCATCCATTGTATTTGAATGAATTAGCGTTTGGTATTTGTCCAACTTTATGTTTTATATAAGCAATTCTACCTGTAAGTGGAAATGAACCGCCACCACTTGCACCTACAGATATTCTATTACCCAATGTAGTATAAGTTGTAGGTGTGTTACTTGTTGCAAATGAAGTTTGCAATATATCATTTATATACAACTCAAATGATCTTGTTTCTGATTTGTAGTAGAATTTTACTTTCACCCATTGTGCAGCCGGAAAAGTAGCGCTAGTTTCAAACCACACGGCACTTGAAAAACCTTGACCGTCTAAGTGTATTCTTAATCTACCTGTTGGTTCTATCAACAATAAAAATCCACCATTGGTACCATCATGACCGAAACCATATAATGCTTGAATACTACCTGAAGTTGGGTTATTTACATAAACAGACATTTCTATGAGATGATCAAATCCGTAAAGTATATTAGTACCGTTGTGACCAGCAATTCTACCAGCCCAACCTCTTTGGTCGCCACTGTTATGAGGTCTAGAGTATCTTATGTTTTTACCACCGCTTAAAACGACACAATAACCTGTTGGTGATGATGAATCTGTGATATAATCTGAAGCCACAGTGTTATCGTTAATAACATAATTACACATTGTCGATCGATCTAAATTGTATTTTCCAGTCAAAAAACTAGTTAATCTATTTTTTGCAGCACAATCGGGATGACCAAACGCTACGTTAAAAATTAAATTTTCCTCAGTATCGTCGTCTTTATAAGATAGCATCTTTATATCGCTACCAATATTAAAACAAGCCGTGCTTGTTGTATTAAAACTAATCTCTCTTTTATATGAAACTCCACCGTGTACTGCGTTCGCATCAACTCTTATTACTCTTCTAAATGAAACTTCTGCTGTGTTAGGATCCTCTGTGCTGCAAAAAACAGGATTGATGTAATTAATCTCAATACCTGTTTTATTTGAAACTCCTAACGTATCTGCAGGTGATACAATTCGCACAAATTCACCACAAAGGAAAAAACATAAGTCATTAGAATTTGATGCTTCTTGAGACCCAGCAGGTTGCGTCCAGTTTGTACCGTTATAGTACCAAGAGCCTACACCGCTGAGAGTATTACCGTTATTTGATGCCCATGCTAAGTAATTTATTGCGCTAATTGGTGCATCGGTAAAAACTTCAATGTAAAAAATCTGACCGCTAGTTATTGTAATTTTATTCAAAAATGAGAAAGGTAAATAATCAGCAAAATTACCACTTATGTTAGTGGTGTCTCTAACAGGCAAATCAGCAATATCGTATTCATCAATAGACGTTGCTATTATATTATTTTCATCAGGAGAATTGTCTACTTTTGCACCCAGTAGTCTTAATCTAACTTTATATTGACCTCTTCGAAAATCACCTACTCTTGATATCAATGGAAAAACAGTAGCTATTGGTATTCCATTTGATGAAACACCTTGAACAAGTCTTTGTTTAGTAGTCGATTGTCTAAAAAATACTCTATCGTTCGGAGTAACGTTGTGAAGCGCATTGTTGTAAACAGGACTTGTTATATCTTTAACTTCAAGTGCATAAGTTTTTGCATTTCTATCTGTGTTTCTGTGCGGCATGCTAAATAAAAATATTACTCTTTTTGGATCAGATGGATGAACGAAAACTCGTCTAGACCTATTTCTAATACTATTCATATTAATAGAGGCATAATCATTTTCTCTCATTATTCCACCGTTAGCGTAAGCGCTGTACTGAGCTAAATTACCGCTAATTTGAGTACTAACAGGTATTAAACCAACAGTACCGTGC
>JAOABG010000123.1 GCA_026418475.1 bacterium
ATTTTATACCATCCTAACTATGTGTATTTTTCTGGGATCAAAGATAACAAAGCTTCGTTGTACCGAACACCTGATTGTGTTACTAATTTTAGTGAAATTTTTTCTCTCGCATCAACTGGATCAAGATTTAATGGAATAGTTAATCATCCAACAAGTACAAGTGATATTTATTTATATGGTGGTGGAGTATTCGAATCTAAATTCTATAATCTATATAGAAGTACAAATAATGGTAATGGCTGGAGCAGTGTTGCAAATGTTGGTAACCACACTTATTTTATAAAAGATATAAGTATCTCGACGATTTCTGATTCTACAATATTTTATTTATTGCTTGAAAATAATCAGCTTTATAGAATGATAGGTTCCCCGCCTGGTACACAAATTATGAGTAATGTAACAACAATTGGAAGTGATTATAGAACTGATTCAGTATTATATGTTGGAAATAGTGGTGGTTTATACCGAAGTACCAATTTGGGAAATAGTTTTGTTCAGGTTCTAAATAAAAATATTAAAAAAATTGTTACTGTTCCCGTTAATAATAGCTTGATTCATACAATCGTATTGTATTCATCAGGAACAAATGATACAATTATTGTAATAAAAGATTCGAAAAGAACATATTCATTTTTAAGATTATTAACTGGAAACTTATCACAGAGAGTAAAAAATATCTATCGTAGCTCAGTAGATCCGGTATTATACGCTGAGACTGATGCTGGAATATTTAAAATTGATTTACCACATAAAACAACGTGTTTTGAACCATCTAACAATGCAAATTTATCTACAAATAGTATTACATTTAGATGGAGTACAGTAGTTGGTGCAGATAGTTTTTATATTGAGATTTCGACGAGTTCTAATTTTTCGTCAACATTATATAAAAACTGTATTGTTGACACATTTATAACAGCTTCGCTCCCATTAAAATACTGGCAGAGGTATTATTGGAGAATTGGTGCTAAAAATTCATTTTATAATAGAGTTACCTATTCAGATGTTTTCTCTTTTTACTATCAACCGCAGGGTGGAGGCTGTCCATTTGTGTATATTTGGAATGGTAATGAGTATATTGAGGATAACAATATTCTTCCACAGAGTGAGTATCTTACCAATTTAAAAGAAACAGACTTTGTTGTAGATTATTATCAACTTTTCAGGAGGCCAGAGGTTATAAACAATACCTATAAGTTAAGGGTGGCTGAGTATGAGCAGGAACGCTCAATTTTGGATCAGTTTAAGCTTTTTGTAGTAGATCATGATCCTGATGTTAACATTTCAGTTACTGAGTCGGGTGAGATAATACAATATGCAAAACCAGCATCAATAGTAGAGGCACAGTTAGAAAAAGAGGATGTTCAAAAATACATGAGTGAGTTAGATAATAATTTTGTTGATGCAGATGCAGAGGAAACATTGTATTTAACATTTGATTCACCATTAGATTTAAATGAGAAAGGGTTGTTAATAAATGCAATATTGAGGCCTATACCTCCAGACCCACCCGAAAAGAAGTTAATAGCAGGTCGAATCATGCAAAATATTGAGGGAAAGATGGTGAACACATCTGAGTTCCGTTTGCGACGAAATCCATCCTATTTATGGTTGCCAATAACAGGTGGGAACTCAAAAGTTAACAGTTTTGAGATAGGGATTACTTGGAACCAAGCTGTAAGTATAGATTATACAGAATTAAGTAACCGTATGGAACTTCCGTATACAAAAACGGAATGTGAACTGTTACTTGCAGAACATTCAGTTTTAGGCGAAGTAACACAATTTTTGGAGGAGTCAGATAAGGGTGCAGTTGAATTATATCCCGGCCAACATATTGATTTAATATTTTTTGCTCCATCACTTGAAGAAGGGAAAAGGCGCTCATTTGTTTTTGTATCTAATGGTAGATACGACAGAATAGAAGATGAGAAAAGTTTGATAGCACTTAAGAAACAGAAGTCAGAGCAGGTTAAAGAGCTACCGAAAGATTACTCGCTCTCTCAAAATCGACCTAATCCATTCAACCCAGTCACCACCATCAACTATGCATTACCAGAACCAGGCTTTGTAACACTTAAGATTTATGATGTACTTGGTCGTGAAGTAGCAACTCTTGTAAGTGAATACAAAGAAGCAGGCTATTATGAAGTCAGCTGGGATGCAACGAATGTTCCAAGTGGAATATACATATACAGGTTACAAGCAGGTAATTTTACTTCTGTGAAGAAGATGGTAGTGATGAAATAAGGATTGAAAAGATTGAAAGACTAAAAGATTGGAAGATTTATAATCT
>JAOABG010000124.1 GCA_026418475.1 bacterium
TGTTTACATTAGTGCAAAAAATCATTTTTTATCCGTGTCCTTCATGACTATTTTTCTGTGTATTCATATAGTAAAGTTTAGCTTGAAATAAGAAATAAAATTGTATAAAATAAAAGTAATTTATTGACAATAGTATTAAAATAGATAATATAAGGAAATATTATGTGTAAAAAATATTGTTTACAAAACAATTATTTTCTCATAATAATTGTTTTTATTTTATCTTGTTATGAAATTGTTGCGGATGAGATAGTTAAAGATGATTGTAACAAATTATATATCCGCTTAGGGATAGAAAATATGTTTCATGTGGGTGAATCGATGGATAAAGCAGATGAATCATTTATTAACCCTGTTATAGATATAGGAAGACAAATATCAAATCGACTTGTTTTGTCAATAAGATACCTTCCAATATTTGCATATTTTCAGGAAGAAGACAAAGAAGTAGTTTTTGGGACAGGTGCGGGGGGAGCATTAAGGTTTTATCTTAATAAAAAAGAGAAAAAAGGATTTTTCTCTGAACTGCATGAGATAATTTTATTGCATGAAAATAAATTTGAAAACAATAATTCAAATATTAACTTTTATTCTGCGGTTGGCATTGGATATCAATTTAATCAACAATGGGATATAATTCTCCGTTTGGGGCACATTTCAAATGCTGACCTCAAAGAGGAAAATAAGGGAACAGATTTGCTGGGGATTGGTTGTGGTTATTCCTTTTAGAAAAAGTCAAGCAAATATTATTGAACGAACAGGATAGGATGTGAAAATAGGACAATTGTTAAATTCTAAAAATATTAAAAAGCTAATGTTTGGAAGTGGGACATAAATTCATTAAGCATATTCACACTGTGGTTGTAAGGGAAGATTCCAGAATAGCCTCGTTTAATTACATCTGAACTTTTAGTATTCAAATCATCTACGAGTGCAACGATAGGGACTTCATTTTGATTTTGAGAGAAATAACGAAGTTCATAAACTTCTTCCGAAGATAATCTGAATGTTTTTTCATAATCGATAAGGATAAGGTCAAAATCATTTTTAAGTAGAGTATCTTTCAAAAGGGCAACATCATTTAAAAGGACTACTTCGTTACCCAGTGCTTCTATTTCATTGACAATGGGGTGAACTTTATAATTATCACTCACTATTAATATTCTTAACATTCTTTGTATTTTCCTCTATTAAATATTATACATCCAAATTTACAAAATATAACAATATTGAAAATGGGTATATTTCATATATAAAATACTTAATGATATGGTTTTAAAGAAGGGACTTCGTATGTTAAAAAAATATTTTTGTTTTTTAATAATATTTTCGCTGTATTTTGCACTGCCAAATTTTTTAAGTGCCCAGGACGAAGATAAGGCAGATAACCCACCTGAAAAGGTACAGGAAAATATTCAGGAAAGTACTTCGGATACGGAACAAGCTCCTACGGATAAACAAGGAGAGGAGGAAGTTAATATTCCCGGCGATGTAATTTATTTGAAGTCTGGCAAAAAAATGAAAGGTGTTCAAGTTTTACGGGAACTTCCTGATAAGATAGAGGTCCAGATAAGTGAAAACATGGAGCCTCTTATTCTTCCAAGACGACTTGTTCAAAATATAGAATATGACAATATTGACCCATTAAGGGAAAAAAGACAAAAAGAGATACTTTCAAAATCACCTACGAATGAAGATATTATTGCCGGTGAGGAATTATCCCAGGAATTTAATCAAAAAATGCGTGCCCCATTATCGGACCAGCCTATCGTTTATGATAATCAAGGCTTACTTGTAATTCTAAATGAATTAGCAAACAAGGTAGGTGTTAAACTCGAGGTAGATGATTCTATTAAAACTATACCGGGCGAGCAAAGAAGAAAAAGTTTTCAAATTCCACCCGGAACTTCTTTATACAAGTTTCTACAGACAGATTTCGCTTCTGCGTATCCGATGGTTTCTGTTACTTATAAATATGACAAAATTTACATCTCTTTGAAAAGTTCTCCGAATTTGTCCCAACCTTCCCAACCTCCAACACCTCCACCGGCTACGGACACGGTTCCTCCTCCTGCTCCTCCTTCTCAACAGTAGGTGATTTTTTTATCAGTCCTCCAATAACAACTTAAATCTATACTTCCCATTGAGAATTTTATAACAATTCTTATTCGATGTTTGGTTTTGTAAATGGGCTTTGCAATGCAAACGAGGGCAAATTTTACAGCAACCGCTATCTTCTTGTCTCATTTTGATTATGTCATCATGTTTATTCACAT
>JAOABG010000125.1 GCA_026418475.1 bacterium
CATCAGCAATCCCATCTTTATCAACATCAATCTGCTTAACAGTAAAAACTTTCCAACCAAAGAAATCTAATGGAACAGATATTTTAAAATAATTTTGATTGTCTCCAAATTTAAGGTATAAACTTACATTGTTATGTGGAGCTACACTATATACAAAAAATTTTAATTCTTCATGCTGAGAAATATCTAGGGGAGTGAAAAACTTTCTATAAATATATGATGTTGAAGTAGATGTCCAATTAGTAAAATTTATAGAGAGCGCCTGTTCTATAATGGAACATAATTTGGATTATCAACATTGTTTATTGCGTATAAATTAATACTCTCAGTAGCATACGTTGAAAAATGAATATCCCAATTATTTCCAACTACTGCTAATCTTGCTATAGATATTCTTCCCTTAATTGGTGTATTTACACCTTTTTTTAATGTAAGTCTAACAACCTTTATATTTGACCATTTATAAGTTTCAGATGAAGAGATTAAAAGAGGAAATACCCAATTATGCCATGAGTTGAAATTCACTTCATAAGTCAATATATTATTAGAACTGATATCAATAAAATAATTATTACCATAATATCCAAAATGACCACCTATTCCTGCATTACCAGAATCAAGCTTACCATTGCCATCCAAATCTTGAGTATCAATTCTGCCATTATTTTCACCAAACCTTCTACTCCCAAGCCCTGATGGAGAATATAGCCACCCTTTATCTTCTGCAGGAGATAAAATTCCATCACAATTTGTATCTTCAGTTTTCGGAGCATTATAGATAATTCTTCCATTTGAACAAATAAGAGTCATTCCACCTGTGCCATCTGAATCTTCATTTACTTCACCAAAATGTAAATTAATAATTGGTCCATAAAGGTCATTATCACCTTTTAAAGTTAACTCAATAGAGCTTTTCTTTGAAAAATCAAGACCAGTTTTTGAAAAAACATATACTATAGAAACTTCACTTGAAATAGAAAAATCATAATCTATATTTAAAACTTGATGTTTAGAATTTTCAGGAGTAGAAGGATTAATATCTTTTTTATTGACCTCTATACTATCCCAATATATGGAATCAGCGTGAGATATTTCATTTGAAGGATTAGAAGCAATATGCCAATAGTTTTTATCGAGTAAAACTTCGTCCTCCTGCTTTGTATTTTCCATGTTATCTATAATAGCATTATCGTTTGTATTCGGATTTAAAATAGAACCAGCCATCTCTAAACCAATTGAACTTTTTAAACCAAAAATATTTATATCCTTAAAATTCACATCTCCGTCATAAACAAGGATATTTGAAGAAAGATCGGTAATCTGAGGAGCTCTTACTCTTTTCCCTGAACTTTGGTAAAGCAAAGTAGAACCTATTGAAAGATGTCTAGAAAAATCATATGACAGCCTTCCTCCCACAAGAGTTTGATCTGAAGAACCAAAAGGAGAAGCTTCATAATAAATATCTATTAAACTATCAGGTTTTATTTCCTCTGAGTTATAAAAAGTTAAAAAACCAGAATCATAGTCAATATAATAATCCTGATTTTTAACTAATTTCTTACCATCTACTTTTATTACTTCAGAATTAAAAACAATATTCGGCTCTAAAAAGAATGTATTCAACTTATAGTAATATTCAACACGGATTATTCTTTTAGTAACAGGAGAGGGAGAATATGTTTGTGGATCTGGAATAGAAGGATTACTCTCTGAGCCAAAAGGAGATTTTAATTTTATTATTCCCTGTTCAAAATCAACTTCTATAGTATCTGGATATTTTTGAATAGGATTTAATAAATGTCCAATCTCTTGTCTGTTTAAATTCTGAACTTTAAGTATAAAATTACCACGACCATTATCTCTTACAATATTAGTTTGCCCAATAGAATAATATGTCTTAATTTCATTATTCCATCCCATTTCAGCTGGATTAATTATATATATATCGTTATATGTTTTAAGTATTTTCATCCTACCACTTCCATTTTCATCCCTAAGCCACCCTCCATTAACTTTTTGATAATCTATAATAACCACATCTTGTGGATTTAAACTCCTAGAAAAAATTACCTCACCCCTGTTATAATCAATTGTATAGTCTATACCACGAGTTAGCAATCTAAATTTACCAGTATACGTAATAGTAGAAGATGTTAAGTCATCAGCAGTAATTGAAGATATTAAAACACCATCAACAGGTTCTGAAGTCTGTTGATCTATGTATATCTTTTCTGAACCAGGTTTAATAGGTAAAAAAGAAGTATAACTAC
>JAOABG010000126.1:0-1738 GCA_026418475.1 bacterium
ACCCGAGTTTTAGCCGCCAAATATGGGATTTAAAGGATGTGGCCGACCTTGACCATACCCTCGGGGCTGCACGTTTTAGCCGCCAAATATGGGATTTAAAGGGCTCTGATCTTGTCCTCGCCGTAGGCGGCTTGCAGGTTTTAGCCGCCAAATATGGGATTTAAAGGAAAGAGGAAATCCCCGCGTCGGTCAAGGCCTTCTAGTTTTAGCCGCCAAATATGGGATTTAAAGGGATGACGAGCAGCTCGCCCAGGTGGACGCCGTCCGGTTTTAGCCGCCAAATATGGGATTTAAAGAAGAAGAGCGGAAGAAGCGCTGCGAGGGAAGCGTCCGTTTTAGCCGCCAAATATGGGATTTAAAGAATCTTTTTTTTAGGCTGGTACTGTAGTTCTTAATAGTTTTAGCCGCCAAATATGGGATTTAAAGTTACTCATAAACGCCCATATCTACAATCTAAGCCCCGTTTTAGCCGCCAAATATGGGATTTAAAGGGGGTCCCTAAAACAGGGGGAACCTTTCGGCTTACCGGTTTTAGCCGCCAAATATGGGATTTAAAGTCGTAAGAGTACACATATGTTGTGGAATTATATACCGTTTTAGCCGCCAAATATGGGATTTAAAGTCTATAGTGCTCTTAATAAAGAATATAAACCTGCTGGTTTTAGCCGCCAAATATGGGATTTAAAGTCTGGATAACAACGTATAGCACAGTCATTCCTCTTAGTTTTAGCCGCCAAATATGGGATTTAAAGGAAAAATTGTTGTCTGAAAAAAATGGAGTCTTAAGAGTTTTAGCCGCCAAATATGGGATTTAAAGGGAAAATCCTCGGCGGTGCGTATTGGATTAAGCCTAGTTTTAGCCGCCAAATATGGGATTTAAAGCTTGTGTTTGTTATACGTAAAGAAAGATTAATAGATGTTTTAGCCGCCAAATATGGGATTTAAGGTTAGATACACAGTATCCATTATCTACGGAACAATATGGTTTTAGCCGCCAAATATGGGATTTAAAGTGGGTAACAGCTGGCAGTGATGTACAGTTTAAAATAGTTTTAGCCGCCAAATATGGGATTTAAAGAAATCTCCTGCAGTCCCTGATCGTCCACCCCGAGTCGTTTTAGCCGCCAAATATGGGATTTAAAGTGAACATCAGTGTGATCGAACTGGTGAAATTCACCGGTTTTAGCCGCCAAATATGGGATTTAAAGGCGTACTACCGTCAAACGCCAGTTCTTTGTAAAATTGTTTTAGCCGCCAAATATGGGATTTAAAGATTATTAAAAGCATGTTTGATGATCTTGCAAGCTTGGTTTTAGCCGCCAAATATGGGATTTAAAGAGGTGAAGATATTGGAGGAGCTGCTTGCATTTTATAGTTTTAGCCGCCAAATATGGGATTTAAAGGACGGAATAACTTGGACACAGCGAACACTGCCAGTAAGTTTTAGCCGCCAAATATGGGATTTAAAGTCGGGACCAGCTGCGCAGAGTAATGAACCAATATGCGTTTTAGCCGCCAAATATGGGATTTAAAGCTGATATTCCTATTCTCATTGTTAAGCCTCTCGGCCGTTTTAGCCGCCAAATATGGGATTTAAAGAACTCTACTGGGGCCGGATCAACGGCCGGGACAAGGGTTTTAGCCGCCAAATATGGGATTTAAAGAATACCATAATCGTTGTTAATAATACGTGGCTTATGGGTTTTAGCCGCCAAATATGGGATTTAAAGAGATCGAC
>JAOABG010000126.1:1748-2261 GCA_026418475.1 bacterium
ACGCTGTAGGCGCCGTTGTGTTTTAGCCGCCAAATATGGGATTTAAAGATTTTGTAAATACTTTAAATATGTCGTGCTCTACAGGTTTTAGCCGCCAAATATGGGATTTAAAGTGAATTAAGAAGATGAGCACCAATTGATTGAAGACTATAAAAGCGGAAAACTTTATAAGCATGCACGTTATGGGAAGAAAAATCCACCCGAATTTGCTATTGCTAACAAAATAGCCTCCCAGGGTAAAGTGGTGAAATTACTACCTAGAAGTGATTACCTAAAGAGTCCTGATTTGTGGGTTGATGGTCAAATTTGGGAGGTGAAACGGATTAGCGGTTCTCAGTCGAGTATTGACAATGCGCTAAGGAGTAAGCAGTCGGAGCAAATCATACTTGAGATATCTTCAGAGATAGACCAGGCGATCATTACAGAGTTATTAAAGCGACGAGCACATATACGTACAATATGGGTCTTTACTCCGCAATATAACGAAATAATACAAAATAAAAGCCCCTAAGG
>JAOABG010000127.1 GCA_026418475.1 bacterium
GATAAACTATATTTATTGGAAAGTTGAATAACAAAGTAGTAGTACCAACCCAAAACCCCTAAAATAAGGAGACTCCCCATGCATATTATGAATTTTATTAAAAATTATCCATGCACAATTGTCACTTTAATTGTAATTTTAATAGGAATTTCCACAATAATAGTGACATCCAAAGTTTATGCATTAACAGGTTCAGAAAAAACTTCTGAGTGCATTTGCTTAGGACGAAATTGTAATTATCCTACTTCTTGTACGAATGACGATAGTGGTAGAAAAAAATGTCAATTAAAAGTTGGACAACGAATAATAGTGAATTGTCAAAAAAATGTAACCAATTTTTGTGGTAATAAAAACACAGGGTCACGAGGATGTTGCAGTCCACAAGACTGTAACATAAGATGTGAAGACTTTTGTGGAGATGGTTGTATAACTATGATTATAACTTATGTAGATCCTTTCTGCGACAATGCCGGGAATTGTATATATCAAGGAAGAGAAATAGATCCTCTCTCATGACGTAAAAATTGAATAAAGTGTAAGTGTGTAAGTTTCTCTATCAAACATTTAACATTAACCTAATATATGAACCCATACATATTCTCACTAATATATATGATTATTTTTTTACAATCTGTGAGAGATTTTATTATTGAACAGGATTTAGTAAAAATAATTGACCTAATCAAAACAAGATTGCAAATAGTCTCTATAGAATGTAACTATAAATCCACACTTTTTATTAACCCAGAACTATGTGGAGGAGAAAGTATTCCAATAGAGAATCAATTTAAGTTTAAATATCAAGATGGTAATTTTTTACTCTCAAAAACCAATGTTAAGAAAAAAACAAGAATTATAGAAAATTCCCCGAGAAATCTTTTAGAGATTCTATCTATAAAATTCAACAATCCCCAAAAAATTTCACAGTCTATAAGTAAAGGCACAGAAGAGATAATTGGTTATACGAACTTATACTTCTATAAAGGGAAAAGTGCTTTCCGAAGATTCTTTTTTGAAGAGAGCGGAACTCCAATTACATACCTAACAATAAATGACAAAGAAACACAAAACGAATATGGAAAATCGGGGGACCCACGATGGATTATAGGATTTATAGGATTCAATTTAGATTCACAAGATGCTGAACATTATTCTTTTACATCTTGCCCTCCTAGAAGAATCACGGAACTATTGGATATTCCTGGAAAAACACATATAAGGAAAGAAGGAAATTATAGAATATTATTCCATTGCATAGAAAGTTCATGTAATGTAAGTAATTGTATATATGACAACGAAAGTACATGCAGACTAATGGAAGAATATGAAAAATGGTTTAGTTTTGAAATATGGATTGACGACAAAGATAATATTGTAAAAATCGTTGAAATAGACTATTTACCTATTATTTACGGGGAAAACTTTGTTAACAAAATATGTAAGTTTAGTAATGATAGTTTTTTCCCTTTTGAAAAAAGAAGAGAATTTATATTTGATGATTTCTTTGAATCCTCATCAGGGGTAAGAGTCCCACTAAAATCGAGTATTCTAACATTTAGAAATGAGAGCATAATAGCACAATTTATGCATAATTTTATTATAGGTAATACAAACATAATAGAAGATTATAAAGAAAAGAAAATCAGTGCTGAAGAATTAAGAGTATCTCTAAACTGTTATGGTCCTGATGAAAGTCTTTACTTTTCAACGGTTCTGCTAGAAATAGATCCTGACACATTAAAAATAAATGAACCCATATCTGAAGAAACCTTTATTGCACCCTCTGTTCAAATTGATCATCGCAAAGAACTTAATGAAGATAAAAAGATAAAAGAACAAAAAGAAGCAAATTATACCATGCCACTTTTTTTTATTATTGTTTTCATTATCCTTACCTTTTTATCCATATTTATTACCCGACGATACTTCAACCGGGGTGTATAAATATATAAAAACACAAATAGGATAAACCTATTTCTTATATATTGAGAGAAAAGAGATATGTTTCCATATCTTTATTTATTCAATCAAAAAATTGAATTGTACCATCTATTTAACTTTCTGGCAGTATTCATAGTAACAATACTGGGGATTCAATGGAATTATTGGGAAGGTACGAAATATTCTTTAGGAATAGAGATATTGTTTTTCACTGCTCCTCTGGCTTTCTTTATCGGTAGAATGTTTTACTTCGTTTTTCTTGCCTGTCCTGCATCTAAAATGCAGTTCTTTAATCTGGAACAAGGCTGTCTCT
>JAOABG010000128.1 GCA_026418475.1 bacterium
ATCAATATCTTTAGGTGTTAGGGAGTTATTTGTTTTAACCCTTAAAATTGGTATGGCTAATAAAGACACTATATAATCCAGCCCTTCATCCACAGACAACCCACAATAGTCAAATATACACTTATTAGTTTTCTCCTGTTCCATAATCTAACCTCCTATTAAGGGTTTTATTAACTGCCTTATCTAACCTAAACATTAGACTCTCATATAAATCATCCCTAACCAGCATCAATAATATTGTAGCTATAACCCTCATATAATCCTTTCCTATATCACACTTCAACACTGATAAATATTTCTCAGCCAATTCTACAGCCTCAGACAAAATAACACCAACATCACAATTTCTATACAACCCTACAGGGATTAATATATCAGCCACATACCTATATCCTTCAACCCCTACAACCCCACATTTTGACATAAATATATCAATATTAATATTCTCATCCATTTTATACTCCTTTACTTTAAAGTCATTATTTACACCTATAACCCTTAACACCTAAAAACACAGTTATTACCAATATAATAGTGGTGTTTAGGTATAGAGATTTACCCTTAATCACTTTTACTTATTTTTGTTGGTCTATATTTTTTAAGCCACTCTTTGAGAATTTTTATTTCCTTCCTTATAGCCTCTCTACCATAAAACCCCCAACAACTATCAACCATCTCACCCTTATTATCATACACAATATATCCAAACACATCTCCTGTCACATAATCATCTAACATCTTTATTTCACTTTCTAACTTATGATAAGCCTTATCAATCAGTTTCCTTGAAAGTTTCTTTCTACCAAAATATTGTAAAACTCTCTCTTTTGAGGCATATATCCACCCAATTTTACCAGAATCCCAGGGGTCATAAAACGGGCTTGTAGATAGTCTAATCCCTGAATGTTCATACATATAGATATCAAGATAGAGTGGTTTTTCTTTTTCCGCCCACTCTATAAATTGTTCAGGAGTATCAAAAGGCATATCACTACTTGATAGTCTATAATCTCTGTGAAAAATTGCAATAGTCCCCAGAAACTCCATACAATAGTGTGGTAATTCAGCCTCTAAATCTACGTGTATTTCAATTCTGTAATTTTTATATTTCATCGATTCTATTAAAGTATCCATAAAAAATCCTCCCTGTTTAAGGTTTAACTAATTAGTATTAATTATTTGTATTAAGGTTACTTTTTATTGTTTCTATAATAGACACCCTCTTAATATCATTTGTCATAACAAAAAGTATTATAGAAATATACCTCTCAAAATAATCCCCAACTTCATCCCTAATCTCATTCAGATAATTTTCAAAATCTTCAACAATATCTCTTATATTTTTGTCTAGTTTTTTCTCCCTGAATAGAATAGGGATTAATAATATTCTATCCACTACATCCAAAGCCTCTTGGCTATTAAACCCACAGGCTTCTAAAATATTAGTTTTATTGTGGTCATAATTTTTCATATCTTCCTAACCATTATTTAAGATGTTGTTTTGTTGTTTGTTATAAGGCTAATAATTTCATCCTTAACTTTGATTGACATGATTAATTTTTTAGCTGTATCCTTATTAGCAGCCCCATTAAGACTATATTCCTCTCTATAAAGTGTCCCCCACAGGTTTATTAATTGGTCTATAACATCCAGACAAGACATTAATATTTTAGCCACTTTTTTATTTGTGGTATTCTGTTTATAAAGGATTGAGGCTCGTGTTTCTATTTCTAACATCTTACTCATCAAATCCATACAATCCCTTATTATCACTATTTCATCCTCTCTATTGAGATTTTGAGATATTTTTATCCCTATTTTTAGGGACTCTGATTTAGTTTTATACCAGACTGATTTAACCAGGTCTAATTTTTCCCTATAAGAGAGGTTGATTAGTCTGGATGTTATAATATCAGTATTTTTGTCACCCATTTTTATATCTCCTTAATTTTGAAGTTAGGAGTTTTGTGGTTAGGAGTTTTGAAAATATTTACTTAACCTGTGAGTTCTATCCCAAGCCTCTTTAGAAACTTGCCTAATATCCACCCAGTCAAGTAACATCCCTATTATATCCTCTTTAGGTTTTTCCATTAATTTTGTCTGACAATTAGGGCAGGTTGATATTTTATAGGTTATTTTTAGTGGTGTAGTGTTTTCAGGCATGGATTTTATAGGTCTACCATAAGATTCAACCCCAGAATGGGTTTTATAGGTAGTCATTTCAATAAAGGAGATTGTAGAAGATTTACAA
>JAOABG010000129.1 GCA_026418475.1 bacterium
AGATGTGTATAAGAGACAGGTTATAGCTAAGTATAATAAAAAGCGGTAGTAGCTCAGAGGTAGAGCGTCAGCTTCCCAAGCTGAATGTCGCGGGTTCAAGTCCCGTCTACCGCTATAAGTACCTGGGATTTATATACGCTTCTTCTATACTCTTTGGTAAATTTGTTGGACCAAATACCTGTGGCTTTGTATTCCTTATTTCCATATTAGATGTTTCTTCCATGAATAAATTTACGGGAACAGAGTAATTATTATCTCTCTTAGTAGATTCTATGGCTTTTTCATTCTTGTTTGTTAAATTTGATGTTTCGTTGATCAATAAAAAGTCCTCTATTTTATTGTTTAGCTCCAATTCTCTATTATCTTCTTTATTGTGAGATTTTAAATAGTTGGGAAAATAGTTAACGAAGCTTTTATCTATTGGATTGTTAAAATCGTTAATTCTCGTCATCTTTTTAACACCTCTCTTTTTAACTGTCTACTTTTTATTTAGACTTTCTGTTTTTTATAGCCTACAAAAAAATGTAAAAAAAATGTTAAAAAAAATATTAATTTTAGGAAAATTATTTTTAATAATTGAATATTATATATAGAAAGAGTGATAGGGTTTGGTGGTAATGAAAAAACTTAAGGGTTTCTCTATAATGGAGGTTGTTTTATCAGTCTCAATTATTGCTTTGATACTTGCTACACTAGGTTTGAGTTTCTTGGCTACTCAAAGGTTAAGACTTAATGCAGAGATTAACAGTGAGATTCAAAAATGTGGAGAAACCATTATTGATTATTTATTTACTTTACCTCCTAATGACAGTTATATACAATCTGTAAACCAAGACGATGCTATTGACCTTACAAATACAAATAATCTCAATGTTATTTCTCTCAATGATTTATCCACTGCTAATAACAACAGAATTTCAATAATCGAAATATTAAATGGTATATTAACAAGTTGTTCCAATTCCTCTGGTTTTCAGGTTGTTCCTAATAATACAGCAGGTAATTTGGGTAGAAAAGGAGCTTTGGTACTTTTTGATCAAAATAATCCAACCTCACCCATAAATAGTAGAGTCATATTTAATAATCAGGGTTTGTATACTGTTACAATAGAACTGTATTATGTTTGGAGAGGAAATGGTAATATTAGAAGAGGAAGAATAATAAGAGTTAGCAGGATATTGTTACAATGAGAAAAAAAGCTTTTACTTTGATGGAAATACTTATAGCTGTTACTATTTTCTTACTTATCTTGGTATGGGTTATAGACATAATTAGAAATATAAATATGGAAAGAAAGATAGCTTTGGAAAAATCTAAAATTAACGAAAATTTCATTTTATTAGAAAAAAACCTAAAAAATATTGTTAATAGTTCTGAATTGTATATACCATTTGAGTTGAGCAATATAGTTCAAGGAAGATTTGATATAATGAAACCATATTATTTACCTAGTGCTGTTATATTTCCTTCTATATATGATGTTGCTCCTACAAATAGATTGATTGTATACAGAAATGTTCCCCCTAATACTGAAGCTGGTGGTCAACCACATTTAATAGTTGTTTCTTCACAAAATAATCAAATAATTTTCCGGATAACGAGGAGAACAAATAACAATTCATCGTTGTTAAATGTTCCATTTTTGGTTAATAATAATGCAAATCCAACAATTTTTATGTGTTATTTTGAGGTTAATTCTGGTAATCTTACGCAGGTTAGTGACTTACAAATCATAAATTTTGGAAATCCTATTATTAACCCTAACTATAATTACCAGATAAATTTAAGATTTTCCAGGAATAGGATAACCAATAGCCAGGGACAAATATATCAAGCTTTTCAGGATATTATACATCAAACAACTGGAAATGTAAGAAGTGTTGATCAATTGTTATTTAAGATTACTCCCATATCAGCTATACCTACCAATGTTTTTGCTTTGTACGACCCCACATCAATAAATGTTGAAATAACAGTTAGAGTTTATGATGCAGGGGGTCGCAGGAAATTTTCTTATGGGAAATTTTTGAATTTGCCAATTAAATATAAGAGCTTAATATAGGGGGGGGTTGATGTGAGGATTAATAAAAAGGGAGCTGCCTTAATAATAGTACTTTTTATGCTTGTTATAGTATCCATTTTTATAAACCTTGTATTCCTAATATCTAGGAATGAAATAAGAATGTTTACTGCTTCAACTCATGAA
>JAOABG010000012.1 GCA_026418475.1 bacterium
GTATACCTTTATAAATTAATACCGATAGGAAACCCAAAGGAAATTTTAAAATTCTTCTACAAAACTATTATAAAAAATATATTCATACTAATTTTAATACTCTTCTTACTTTTTATTTTAATAGAAGGTTCGACAATAATAACACTTTTAAAATCATTCTATTATAATTCATCTAACATATTATATTCCCTAATTTTTATACTTTTATATTTTCTATCCTTTTATTTAATAAGATATAATAGAAAATATTTAATCCTTTTACTATTAATAATAGTAATTGACAATCAACTATTTTTCAATATGTACGATAAATTTATTAATCATATTAATAATAAAATTATAAATCTTGACGTTATGGAAAGAGACTTCAAATACGTAGAAAAAATATCAAAAATAAAGGAAAATAACACACTGATATTTAACAGAATGATAAACAGCCAACAAAAGTATTCTAAACCCCCACTAACATGTACAAATTATATATCTAAAATTTTCAAAATTAAAACAGTTAATATATATGATCCATTCATAGATTTAGAATACTTCTATATATTCAATATGGACAATTTAGGCTTTTTTTGATTACTCGAATATTCTATTTTTTCTACAAAACCCATTAATCTCATCTACTTACGGAATAGAATACTTCATATTTGAATCCGATATTAACAAAAATTTCTTTCAAGAAAATATAAAGGAACTACAGACAATAAATAAAAAAGAATATAAAATAGAAAAATTAATAGAGATAAATAATGTTAAAACTCCACTCAAACTCGGATTTAAAACCGAAAGCAAAAATGATCTGTATTTACTAATAATGAAAGTTTACAAACAACCATTATCAAAATTACAGAAATTTAAAAAGTCTTTACGTAATGTACAAGAATTTATAGAAATAAATATAAATTGGTCATATTCCCTATATCACACTTACTTAGATATGAAGAAAGAACTTGTTATTATACCATTTCATTCACCAAAGCAAAGACATGAAAACGTAATAGAGATAATACCTTTATCCGAATTAAGAACAATAGATATAGAAAACATGAAAATTCTATCTTTACCCAATGGCATATTATCAACAAATTCTACACCCTTTGAAATAGTTTATCAAAGAAAAAATCCTAAATTTTCTCCCATTTATCAGGTGTGGAAAAATAATCAAAACTTTGGAAAAATATTCAACATACAACGCATAAAAGTAGTTAGCAATTTTGATGAATTTAGAGAAAAGCTGTACTCCTTTAGTTTTGATCCATCAAACACAGCAATCATAACTTCAGACCAAATAAAAAAAATAGAAAACTATAAAAAATTTAAAATATATAGCTTTATACCAAAAAAAATAGAAAATTTAGAATTTGGGAAACCAAACATAAATAGTATCAAGTTTTTTGAAAATACAGATACTGTAGAATTTGAAGCAAATGGTTCTCAACCATCATTCATTGTTGTAAATAATAGATATCACACTGATTGGAAAGCATACCTAAATGAACAAAAAATACCGGTATTAAAAACCAACGGCATAGTGCAAAGTTTGATAATACCACCTGGAATACATAGAATAAAGCTCAAATTTGAACCCCCATACAAGAAAATAGTTTTCCTCCCCATAATACTCATGTTCATATATACCACACTCTTGATATATTTTACAATTTATAAAAAACATTAATAGTCTATATAGATACATAGTATTAAACATGGATTTCAATAACCAAAATGTATCAAAATTAAATAATCATTTTTTCTATTTCTGTCAACTTATTAATCAAATTAGGGAATAGTTCTTCCCTCTTTTCAATTTCACAATACTTTCTATACATTTCTAATATATCAAAAGCATCAGTAATAACCACTGAATCACTTTTTCTATCTATAGTAAACGAATTATCATCAACCTTTTGGATCTTCAAAACATTATCAAACTTTATAACCTTTTCCAATACTTCACTACTCAATGAAGTATACAATACTTTTAAATATTTATCTTTA
This sequence comes from bacterium, assembly GCA_026418475.1. Taxonomy (GTDB): domain Bacteria; phylum DRYD01; class DRYD01; order DRYD01; family DRYD01; genus DRYD01. The sequence goes on from JAOABG010000012.1 coordinate 2,005, forward strand.
TTCTTCTCTATTTTTTCAAATAAATCTTGACTTTCTTGTAAAATCATAAACTCTTTATAATTTAATTTTTCAAAGGATATTTTTGGAAATTTATCAGTTATCTCTCCCAGAATTATTCCATGATCAAAACTTTCTGAAAAATCCAAAGGAATTACTGAACCAGAGTAAAAAACGTTCTTTGGACCGACCTTCTGAAACCTATGAACATGACCCAAAGCACAATAAATTATCCTATCATCCAAATCATTAGATTTAACATAATATATGGAATTGATAAAATTTTTTGACTCAGTACCAGATAAAACGGAATTCTCTAAATACATATGCCCCAACAATATCTTTACCTTATTTACGGAATTTTCCAAAAACTTGGATACTAACGTTGAATGAACAAAAGAATACGCAAACTCTTTCTCAACACCTATATTGTAAAAAGCATTTATAGCCGAACGATACTCAATAAAAGGAATCATAATTATATCCACATTATCACAATTAATAGGTTTTAAATTTTCTTGTTCAACATCTTTTCTCAAATCCAAATCTGTATAAATAAAAATCTTTTTCCTACTCAATCTATTAATGTATCTATTAAACAAATAGATATTAGATAGTTTTTTGGGATTATCATGATTACCAGATATCACAAAAGTGTAATCAACGTTTTCATAGGAATTCAGTAAAAATTCAATAAACAATTCCTCTGCATCTTGAGAAGGATTCCTGTAATGAAAAACATCCCCAGAAACAAATAAAAAATTTGGCTTAAACTCCTTCATTATTTCATTAATTTGTTTAATGGGACTAGAAAAATCAAGTTCTATATCCCCACGTATAGACTTGATTTTTTTACCCAAGTGCAGATCTGCTATATGAACAAATCTCACTAAGTACCGCCGCCAATCCTGGCCTTCATTTCTTGTGGATTAGAACTTCTTGAAACAGCCTCATCAGCAGATATTTTACCTTCTTTATAAAGATCAAAAATTGATTGGTCCATGGTTTGCATCCCATACTGCCTGGAAGTTTGCATAATAGCTTTGAGTTGATGAACCTTGCCTTCTCTTATTATATTTTTAACAGCTGCTGTTCCAACAAGAATTTCGCATGATAAATATCTACCCTGGCCTGAAGCAGCCGGAATAAGTTGTTGACAAACAATAGCCTCCAAAACAGATGCCAATTGAATCCTTACCTGCTGCTGCTGATGTGGTGGAAAAACATCTATTATCCTATCTATGGTCTGAGGAGCATCAGAAGTATGCAACGTAGATAGTATAAGGTGCCCAGTCTCAGCAGCAGTCAAAGCACCAGAAATAGTCTCCAAATCTCTCATCTCACCAACCAATATTACATCTGGGTCCTCCCTTAAAGCAGATTTCAATGCTGAAGCAAAAGAATGAGTATCCACACCTAACTCCCTCTGATTTATCATTGATTTCTTATGTGTATGAATATACTCAATAGGATCTTCAATAGTAAGAATGTGATCAGTTCTATTAGAATTAATTATATCCACAATAGCAGCTAATGTGGTTGATTTACCAACACCTGTGGGACCTGTAACCAAGACTAACCCACTTCTCTTTTTAGCCAACTCATATACTATTTGGGGTAACCCCAACTCCTCAGGGCTCTTTATAACATTGGGTATTGTTCTAAAAGCCGCAGCTACTGCACCACGCTGCTTAAAAACATTTAATCTAAATCTTCCATAACCTGGAATACCGTAAGAAGTATCTAGTTCCATATCTCTTTCAAATTTCTCACGCTGTTTATCATTCAAAATAGCATAAATAAGACGACGAGTATCCTCAGGTTTCAATCTGGGAAACTCTGTGGGTATTAACCTACCATCTATCCTCAACATCGGAGGTAAACCAGCAGTAACATGCAAATCACTGGCATTCCTTTCTACCGCTATCCTTAAAAGGGTATCTATAGTCAACGTAGTTGCATCCATTTCTATACCTCCCATTATTTATTTTCTCACAGCAACTTTTTTCAAAACCTCGTTTACATAAACATAATTATCTCTAAAATCCGAAGTACTCTTAAGTATAATTCTATGAGCCAACACAAAAGGAAACACAACTTTTATATCATCTGGTATCACATAATCACGATTATTTAAAAAAGCATAAGAACATGAAGTTCTAAGAACATGTAATAAAGACCTTGGACTAGGCGGTAAATATACCCTTCCATCAGAATGTATATATTCAAACAAATCTAGACAGTATTCTTTAATTCGGTCATCTATATGAATTTTTTTCACCTCTTCAAAAGCTTCCAATATATCTTCCATAGTGAGCCTAATTTGAAAACTATAATCCCCATTTTTCCAAACGTACATATCAGCTATTTTTTTCATCTCTTCTCTAATTGGATAACCCAAAGATATCTTCATTAAAAATCTGTCAAGTTGAGCCTCAACAAGAGGATAAGATCCAGCCATTTCTATAGGATTCTCTGTTGCTATTACGAAAAATGGTTTTGGCAAAACATAACTTTTCCCATCTATAGTGGTTTGCCTCTCCTCCATAACTTCAAGCAAAGCACTCTGAGATTTTGGAGGTATTCTGTTTATCTCATCTATTAGTAAAATATTTGTAAATACTGGCCCTGGTTTAAAATCGAATTCCATCGTTTTAGGATTATATACACTAATACCTGTTATGTCAGTGGGCAACAAGTCAGGTGTTCCTTGAATCCTCTTGAATTTGAGATCCATAGAATTCGCAATGATTTTTGCTAAAGTCGTCTTACCAACACCCGGAACATCCTCAATTAGAATATGCCCCCTCGATAAAAAACAAGAAAAAATTAAGTAGAAAACTTTTTCTTGAGCAAAGAAAAAGTTTCTTATCTGAGAAATCAAATCATTAAATTTAGTAGCAGTTTTCATCCATTCTATAAATTTCTATGAATATTCAAATAATCCTTGTAAAATTAGACATTCTCAATAAGCATAGAATACCCTCCACCACTTCCTGCACAAACCATAACAACTGCTCGTTTATACCCAAACTTTTTAAGACCGATAATTGAATTTATGACCAATCTTGCACCAGTGGCACCTATGGGGTGCCCAAAAGCAACAGCTCCACCAAAAACATTAGTCCTCTCGTAATCCAAACCCAATAGCCTTATATTAACAGCAAGCACACAAGCAAAAGCTTCATTTATCTCCCATAAATCAATATCATCCTTTTTAAGCGAAAACTTAGTCAAAAGTGATTTAGTTGAAATTGAGGGAACAACAGGAAAATTCTCCGGCTGGTCAAAACTCTCTGCAAAACCCACAATCCTACAAAGCGGATTCAAGTTATACTTTACCAATGCTTTTTCTGAAACAATCAACAAAACAGAAGCACCATCAGCCAAAGAAGAAGCATTACCAGCAGTTATTGTAGAATCAACATTTTTAACAACAGGTTTCAAAGACAGTAATTTATCTAAACTAATATCTATCCTAATATTTTCGTCAATTTCCTTTTTTGGAGACTTAATAAAATTATTAGGATTACTATTCCAAAATTCAATTGCTCTTTTGTGGCTATTGTAAGCCAACTCATCCTGTTCTTCTCTACTTACCCCATATTTTTTTGCAATCGACTGGGATATCTCTATCATCAATCTGTTAGAAACAGCACACCTCAAACCGTCAGTGTTTATTGAATCCTCAAGAATCATATCTCCATATTTGTTTCCTAATCTATTCCTGACAAGAAAGGGAGCATTTGTCATACTCTCAACACCACCCGCGATAATAACATCGTATTCATTACTTACAATATTAACATAAGCAGTTTGTAAAGCTTTAATCGGAGATATGCAAACCTGATTAACAATAAAAGCGGGTGTTTTGGTATCAAGATTAGCTTTTAACAATGCCTGCCGTGCCAAATTCTGACCAACACCAGCACCTATAACGTTACCCAACACCACCAAATCCACAGGTAACCTATTTCTATCACCAATATCACGAATAACTAAGGAGGCCAAATCTGAAGCCTTAAATTCAGCCCAAACACCTCCAATCCTACCAAAAATAGTTGAAGAATAATCAACAACATAAACCATTATACCACACTCCCATCAAAATCCCACAACTTTTACAATAACCTTCTTATTTCTTTGACCATCGAATTCTCCATAGAAAATCCTCTGCCATGGACCAAGATCTAGTTTACCCTCAGTTATTGGAACAACAACCTGATGATGAACGAGAATATTTTTCAAATGAGCATCACAATTATCCTCACCAGTACTATGATGGCGGTATTCTTCACCATCAGGGTGTTTTCCATAAGGAGCAAGCCTCTCCAAAAATTTCTCTAAATCATATAAAAAACCATCCTCATTATCGTTGATAAATACGGAAGCAGTAATATGCATAGCAGAGACCAAAACGAACCCCTCTTTAATACCTGATTTATCAACAGCTTCCTGAACTTGTCTGGTTATGTGAATAAACTCTCTCTTCTTACGCGTATTAAAAACCCAATACTCAGTATATGACTTCACAATTCCATGATTGGATACTTTTGTATCAATTATTTTCAAAACTTCTATCCCCCTTTCTACACACTAACACTATCCATAAACTTTTTCAAAACTTTGATTTCTTTCTCCAAGTAATCCATTTCGTTTGCCTCTTCTTTGGTAAGATTTTTCTTATTCTTAAGATAATACAACCTGTTTGAGTTTTTAGAAACATGATCCTTAACCGTCAATTTTATAGCCTCTTCTCCTAAGGATTGAATCATACTATCAACAGCAGATATGAACTTAGAAGCAAACATATTATCATGTAGCTTTTTAATAGTATTGGAAACAACTTCTTGCTTATCATCACCTAACTCCAATTTCACTCCATCCAAATAAACAACAAAATTTATACCCTCTTTCTTTATTATGTCAAAAATTAATCCCAAATAAACATAGAGGTACCTTTGGAAATCCTGCTGTGATATCTCAAAATCAACCGACAAACTTTCAATCCTTTGATAAAATGGATCTATATGTAACCCAGGATCAGTATTAATCAATTCCATATAAGATTTCTCCATAATATCCATTAAAACAAAAGAATATAAAGGTAATCCATGTTTAACCTGAAGCATTGATATCCTAAATGGATTATAATTTTCAATAACTTCTATATTTTGAAGTTTAGAAATGTTAAAGAATCTGCTATTATTAACATTTTTAACACCCAAAACTTTATAATATTTTACATATGAATCATTGAAGAGCTGGGACTTATATCTGTAAAGAATTGAGGAAGCCCTTAATAGTTTACTAACAACTTCATCTTCACCACCAAATATACTAACCACTTGATCCTCTATATCCATATAAAGGTAATCTCTGTAATTGTTTTCAATAAAGTTCAGAATTTCCTCTTCATAACTTTTAAACTTGTCATATCTTAAATTAACAAAATTATCAAATATTTTGTAGAGATAGCTCACAATTCTGTTTCTGTCATTTTCTATAATCATCTCTACATCTTTATCAATAATTTCCTTGTTAGCAACATAAAAATTTATTTTATTACCCCAACTACTGGGCTTGGACTCAAAAGCTATCTTCAAATACTTGGAGACATAATCATTATAGAACTTTTGCCACACATTATTTATACTTTCTATAACGTCATTAGTATACTTCTGTACAAGCATATTGAATTTATTATAAAATAATACGGCGTATTCTTTTAAAGTAGTGTAGACAAGGTGATTATTCAAATCAGACATAGACTTAGAAAAACCTTCAATCAACTTCTTATCCTTCTTATTAAATATTTTTGCAAATATAGAGTTCGATCTATCTATAAGAGCATCAGAATAAAAATTAACATCTTTGGTTAATTTAGAAACTTGATTATTATGCTCTTCTATTTCTTTTCTCAACATTTCCTTTACCTTCTCAATGTAATAAGGAAAACCTTGTTCAGAATCAGTTAAAATCTTATAAACCAAGAAAAACCCCATTGAAGGGCTAGTTATATATTCCTGAAGCAGGTTCTTAAATTCCTCAAATTTGGTCTTAACAAAATCATCGAGATTTTTCTCAACTCTCTCTTTGATGGTATCTATTGTACCACTATACTCAACTAATATCTTCTGCTTTATAGTAACTTGCAAATTATTATTACTTACCTGATAAATCTTTTCGCTTAACTCAACAGAAGAAAAAGATTTGAAAGAATATAAACTATTAATAAGCTCATCTGAATTAATTTCATCTATCTTCAAAGTCCTCATTATATCAAAAATGTGATTAGACTTTATATCCCTATTGAGATTATCATACATGTACTTTATTAATTTACCTGCAACATATTTCTTAACGAAATCATAAGGATAAATAACACTGGATGTTCCGAATGAACTGTACAGATAATTCTTGTCTGAATATGGTTGCATCTTTTGAGACTGACTCAAAACAGTAAATAAATTATCCTCTGCCGATTTTATACTTGTTCCTACACCCGATGTTAATAATATTACCAAAGACTCACTAACAGCTCCTATGGTATCATCAAGACTACCAATAGGAAATTCCTCATTCTCATCATCAACGATGTAACATACATCAAACGGTTGCTTTTTACTCCTAACCACTCTGGTTTGACTAAATTGAACATTATATTCAGTTTCTTTAGATGGATTCATATAATAATCTATTTCTTTTAGTGTGGCATAACCATTAGCAAAGATATGTTTTCTTTCTGCTTCATCTGATATGGGGAAAGGATGAAAAGCAGTAGGCAGAAAAAGTATACCCTTAACAAGAACAGGAACCGCATTCTCTTCCTCTATAACTTTCCGAACCACATAGGCCATATCAAGAAGCATACCACTACCAGTACCACCACAAGTAGAAGAAACTATATAAACATTAATAGTTTTAGAAGCTATCCTAACATCAGCAAACTTAGCTCTCAATTGCTTAGTCACCATATCTATAGAGTTGAAAACCTTATCAATATTTCTGAAAAGGTAGAGTCTTCCCATGGGTCTGAACTGTTTTGCTCCCTCATCACCAGCAACAACTTTGAAGCTCAAATTAGATGGAAACCAAGATCTGACGAACTCAGCAGTCTCAGATTTGAGATTACTCACAATAGCAGAAACCCCAGGAACACCAACATTTATATACTCATCAGGCTCTAATTCATTAACCAAAACCTCATTCTTATCAGAATCGATACACAAAAATTTCAGTAACCCTTTACCAATATCACCAACCCTTTTTTTCAGATTAACAACAGTTTTTAAACCAGTTCCTCCCAAACCTATAACTATTGTTGGTATACTGAATTCCATAAATACCTACCTCCTTTACACAACCAACCTTATCCTCAACATATCAGCCAAGGATATAAATTTTCTATCCATATTCCAATAATCCTCCTTATATATTTCAACAAGAACTTCTCTGTTCTGTTTAACATCCTTATAAAGAGAAAACATAATATTTTGAGACTCCCATAAATTATAGCTGAGCCTTAACTTTGATCCAAATTCTATAAAACTAATAATATAATTTACATATTCAGTTACACCTTTATTTTTATTTTCGATCAAAGTCCTTAACTTCAAAAGCATACTTTTCAATTTTTTTTCAAATTTAGCCTTAATTTTCTGCTCATCCAAATCTAAACATATCTTATCCTTATTCGCAATAAAATACAATATATCATCATACCCATCACGAGCATTGAAATTTTCCAAAGCATTCTCTATCTGATTATCCAATATCAACAACGTTATAAGCTTCATCTCCAAAGGTATAGGATAAAAACCATTCTCAATAAGATTACGAATAATTGTTTTTTGCTCAAAGAATATCTCATCAATCTTTTTGTCTATCTGCCTAACATTTGAAGTAATTAACTTTTTTATTATACTTCTACGAGAATTTACAAAGATGTCATTAAGAGAAAAAGTTTTTGAACAATAACTATCAACCAAATTCACAATATCAACAACATTACTTGAGAGTAAAAAACCCTTGAGAACATTGAATACTTCCCTGGTATTAAAATCACCCAACCCAAAATAAAAAGATAAATTTCCTAAATACACAAAAATAAAACTGGTTTCATAATATGAAAAATCAGAAACATCAGTACATTTAACCTTACCGGTAGAAACAATATACTCACCAGTTGAATATTTTTCAAAATTCTCAAGCTCCCAAAAACAGTTTAGAAAATAATCACCAGTTTCTAAGAAAATCTTATCAAATATATATGAAGCAATAACCCTTTCTTTTTCTAAACATGAACTTTTAACAAAATCATTAAAAATCCTTAAACCATCAAAATAGTAATTGGACTTTGTATCCTTAAGAATAGTTTGCACCACTGGCTCCAAATTTATATCAAAGATCTCTCTGATTTTAACTACCGACCAATAAAGAAACTTAAGATTTTGGGTGGATTCAATACCAGATATATCATCAAAGAACCATCCACAACTAGTATAAGCAAATAAAATATTTTTGTAAATCTCTAACAAATTCATCAACTTTGTAGCCTGATCACAATCATCTATCCCATTATTGTTCATAAAATCACAAACCAATTTCAATAGGTCTTCTTTTGTTTTTACATCATTATCTCTTTTTATTAAATATTGGACATATTCTTTCCTCAGATCACCTACCTTCATCATCTTGATACTTTTAGAATATATTTCTTCAAATGTACTTCTTATACTGTCAACAACTATTCTGAGATCTCTTCTCCATTCTTGAGAAGTATTAACATCAAACCTACATCCACAGTTCTCTTTCCACCTTGACAAACCGTGGAAACAACTCCAAGAAGTATTTTCATTTATCTCAGCCTCATAATAAATATCAACATTGTTAATATAAAATTCAAAATTACAGACCTTAGTTGAAGGATTAGAAAGCAAAGTATAGATACAGTAAGCTAAACCAAGTTCACCAAACTTTTTATGATGTCCATAAGTTTCACCATCAGATGCAATAACAATCACATCATTATCATCCCTGAATTCAGAAATAATAGATTTTGCTAACTTTTCTCCACTACTCAATAAATCCTGAAACGAAACAGCATGAGATAAATTAGAATTATAAGCAAAAACTATTATTTTTTTCCCTGAAGGCAAACAAACATAGAAAGGCTTATTAGGGATATTACCGTTATTCTCTATCCACTCCGAAGCACCTATCTTTCTGTATCTCTTTATCTGATGTGGAGCAAGAATAGTAAAATTTATACCGTGTGAAGCCAACACCTCAAGAGATTCAATATCAACAGCTGTTTCTGGAAGCCACATACCAGAAGGACTTCTACCAAAATGATACTCAAAATCCTTAATAGCCCAATAAACCTGGTTTTCCTTATCCAATGGGTTAGCAAGAGGTAAAATTACATGATTATACACCTGTGCAATCGCATTACCAAAACCCAATCTTTTAATACTATATTCATCAGCCTCAATTATCTTATTATACAACTCAAGATAGCTGCTTTTTATCCAACCCATTAAAGTGGCACCAAAATTGAAACTCACATATTCCAAATTATTGATTATATTAATAATATATCCACTATTATCGAATATCCTCGCATAAACATTGGGAATATAACACTCCATAGATATCTTTTCATTCCAATTAGAAAAAGGATAGGCACTACTTTGAAACTCTATCTCATTAACAAAAGGATTGAACCTCGGAGGTTGATAAAAATGCAAATGGAAAATAACATACCTCATAAAATATCTAATTTGTAAGTGTAGATTTTACCATCCACTTCTATAGTTAAATATTCATTATCAATTCTTAATACCTTTAAAACAAAGTTTTCCAATTTATAGATATCATTTTCCTTTATGAAAATGTCGGTATTGTTGTATTCAATTATTGCATATTTTTGGTTTCCCATCTTCATGTTTCCCTTATATTTAATTTGGAGGTTAAATTCCTGGACTTGGGATTCAACAACAGGAGGCTTATCAGGTGGCAAATAAACATTATCCTGAACAGTTATACTCTGCTCGTCAATTTGTTGTGATTCTTTCAATTTCTTCTCTTCCATCATTCGCACCTCATCACTCCAAAACTTAATACCAAGCTTTTCCTTTTTATAAAAATATGAATCCAGATTACTAACTGGTAAAGAATACAAATAACCAATAACCATAGACAATTTCAAGTAATCACCGTCAATGCTCAGAAAAGAAAAGCTTTCAATATTGAAACACCTATCATTATCATAAAAATATTTCATAAAGTTCAATAAATAGTCCTTCCTTATCCTAAAGGATAAAGCACTTTTTTTATCACTAACTTCTGAAAGCTCATCAACAATAATAATATCAGAGCTTTCCAAATAATTCAACATATTATTCAGCTCTTCTTTCAACAACTTTGCAGGAATAATATTTTCTTTTTTAGGAGAATATATGGAAGAAAGAGCCAATATATACCTGTTATACTCCTCCTTCTCTTTATTTATTAACCTAACATTCTTATTATAGCCAATATTTAAAAACATAACTATTAATAAAAGCAACATTATAACAATTACCTTAATAAATAATGTTTTTCTCTTCATTTATTAATTTCTATTCTTATCTGAGCTCTATTGAACTCATAATTATCAAAAATTTTAAATTTTGAGTTTCCCTCAATATTAGCAACAATATCCTTAGTTTTTAATTCATTTACCAATAAACTAATTTGCGAATAACTTGGACTAACGATAATAAGATAAAACTTATCATCCTTAATATAAAAACTTTCAAGATATATTTCCTTAACATTTGAAACATTTAAATAATTGAAAATCTCATAAAAATAAAATCCATCAGTTTTATAGACAGAAGGCTGATTATATATAAACAAATTCTTTTGAGATTGATAGTTATTTTTAATCCCCTCCAGAATCATCTTGTGTTTTCTTAATGAATCATTACCCATAACAATACTAAGCACAAGAATCAAAATCATACCAATAATAACAAAACCTAAGGAATTCTCAATTTGACTCAACACCAACTCCCTTTTTGATTCCAGTGAGATCTTATCAACAGATAAATCAATAGGAAACTTCTTATCAAAATCCAGTATTTTTGAATACAAATCCAAGTACCTACCATCATCCATAGTAAAGAAACTCATTCCTGGAAAAGTTTTAGATAAATAACTCAAAACAGGTAATTTACCATACTCTTTATTCGTGAAAAAGAAAAATTCTTCAATATTTATCTTAGTCTGACTCTGAAAAGAAGAAACCATCCTATAAACCTCATTAATAAATTTGGTTATCTGTATCTCATCATCAACGCCAGCAAACCCTTCGGAACCATAGGGTAAAACCATAAAAAAATAATATCCATTACCTTCAAAAGAAAAAATGGAAGTATAATGATCATCGAAGTTAAATCCAAAAAACTTGGGATGGTTGAGATTAAAATTAATTTTAAACAAAAAACTCTTGGGAATAACAGCCTTTAATTTAGCCCTCGATCTCTTGATTACGTTTAAATAATCGTTCAACACCTCTTTCTTAATAGAAACAAAATATAGTTTATTACCAAAAACAGAATAATCATTATACAAATCACTTAAATTAACAGGAATAGACTTCATCAAGTAAGACTTTATAGCCAACATATTTTTAATATCAAAAGAAATATTTAAGTTCTTAGTTATCAACAAACTATCGGGAACAATTAAAATTATCTCTCTATTTCTTATTTCATCAAATGGTACTTCCAATATACTTGGGTATTTTGAAATTTTTATAAAACCACCCCTAAAATAAATAACTTCTACAGTCTTGTTATGCTTTATTTCTATAATAGCTTTCATTTAAATACCACCGAAGAATAGGAAACTATAGAATTAGTAACTTTCTCAAAATACTTCCTGTAATCCACTAAATCTCCTCTTTTAATGCCAATCTTCTGGACAACTTTCAAAAATAGATAATTTGTCAATATCCCATCAATCCTGGTAAAATTATCAATCCCTATTAAATAATCAAGCGATTCATCAGGACTAACACCCACAATGAAATCCAGATATTTTTTATCAACATCTTCAGGATCAATTAAATCATCATCTCCAAACTTACTACCCACGTGACTAAAGTCAACACTTGAAATAAATAAAGAATCTGGATAATTAGAAGCAATAAAATCAGCCAAACTATTAAGAGATCTCTTTGAAAATTCTATATCATCAGAATAAGAAACAAGTATAGCTATGACCTTTGATTCATCAAATAAATGTTTTATGTAAGGCAGGTGGAAAGCTATGGAATGCTCCTTCCTATAAGAAAGAATATTCTCAAATATATCAAAATTAAAAACCGAGGACAGCTTTGTAATAATCTCTTTATCAGTGTTCAAAGTTCCAAAAGGAGTAACCCAATCTAAAGGGCAAACAGAAAATAAACCACTATGAAAATAATGGGAAACCCCAAAAATAAAAACACGTTTATATCCGAATCTCCTCAATTTGCCATAAGTCTTGGAATAAGTATCTGCAGCTATTCTCAGATCAATATGTGGCATAACAGCTGCAACATACTCCCCGTAACTATCAATCTCATCAATTTTTAAAAAAGATATCAACTGGTGAGGATCAGAAGGAAAATCTTTATCAGAAAAATAGGAATCCAAAAAACCTTTTCTCCTCAACTCCTCTATTCTTGTTCTCCTTGCCAAATAGAAACTATCATCCAAAAATAACCCATTCTGATCAAAAAAACTCAACAACTCGTTAAATTGGTCACTGGGAATGAAAATCCCTGTCCTTTTGATAACTTCAGCTCTTACCTCCTCTTCGGTCCTAGTTCCATCAAATAGAAACATAATCATTAAAGTAAGCTTATTTATAATAAAACTATCAAAAACGGACAAGGGATCATCCACAACAAAAAGATCCTCATAAATGGGCTTTATATCTATATATCTTATAGCCCTCTTTCTACCTATTTCCATAAATCTTGATATTGAATATCCATATAATTGAGATTTATTTCATTTGTTATAATGAAATTATCACTTGATATTTGTTGGCTCTTTATCTCAACAGGATAACTCTCTATATTTGGATACTTGGCTATTTTAAGATAGTATTTTTCAGTCTTCATAGATTCCAAGCTTTTAGAAACCCTTTTAGGATCCCTGATTAAATAATCAAAAATATTATCAGTTTTGAATAAAGCCATATCCTCCAAAGTATTGAGATTAAATAAATTTACCGCCCAAAAATCATTTTCTAATTTACCCAACCCAGAAACCTTAGAATCAATACCAAACAAATTATTAATATTATATACTGCTTTCAAAGCCAGTTTATCATCCAGTATAGCAACAGCAAGAACAGGCTTTTTATTAATACTAGTACTAAAGAAAATAAAAATATTCTCTCCTTGCTTATAAGCAGATAGATAGTCCTCTTCCTCTAAAGTTCCAAATGAAAAGCTCCTAACATGGCTCAAATTAGATCTCTTATAAACCGAAATAAGTATATTTGTTTTATCTTGAGGCTTAAAAGATCTGGTTTCAAAAATAAAATAAAAATTATCCTTTTCCTTTATTATATCAACTATATTATCATCAAATCCACCTCCAAAAGCAAAAGATCTAGAAATATTAAAATTAGCATCAACAACAGAAAGCAAACAATCTATATTTCCCGACATTTTCTGATATTTGGAAACAAGTAAAGCCTTATCAGAAGATAATTGAATTAAATCAAACGGCTCCTGATCAGCAGCAGAACCAATAACCCAAAAAGAAGTAGGATAAAAATCATCACCAATTCTATAAATTAAAGTAGAATTGGCACCAAAACCAACACTCCTGGTTGAACCTAAAAAATAAAACTGGTTTCCAAAAGGTACAACTCTTGAAGCTCTGTCATCCCTTATCCCCGAAACAACATAGTAACCCAACAGCTCCATATTACTGCCAAAAAAAGATACAAGTACGTCATCCAAACTTTCCCTCCTAAAACTCCAAGTATCACCAATAGCCAATATCTTATCTCCCACTTTACTGACATTTACAAGCCTATCACTGAAGGAACCACTTAAAATAGAAAATTTTGAAACTTCAAAATTTGGATTTACCATCAAAAAAATCCAGTCATCACTCGTTTCAGTAAAACTCTTTGTATTACCCGCTACCAAAAATTCCCTCCCACCAAGATCCACCACATTATTAACAACCTCTATGGATGGAGCATATAATACTCTCTTTTCAACCCTCATAAAAGACAAAGCAATTAAAGTGGTTAAAAAGGTAAATATTAACAAAATCAACAACAATCTCATAGATCTTCCTCCCTTTTCTTATTTTTTACATAAAATTGAACTATGAAAGAAGCAACGTCAGAAGGAGTAGTATTGGGTCCAAAACCAGCATCATAACCCAATTCCTTGGCAACCCTATGATCTATTCTACTTCCCCCACAAATCAAAATAACTTTATCCCTCAAATCCTCTGCCTCAAGTAAATCCACCAGCTCAGTCAAATTCTTTAAATGCATGTTCCTTTGTGTTATAGTCTGAGAAACTAAAATAGCATCTGCATTGAGCTCTTTAACTTTAGCAACCAGTTCAGAAGGCATCACCTGTGGACCCAAATTGTAAACTTGGAAACATTTATAAGCCTCCAAACCTTTTTCCCCTCTGAAACCCTTCATATTAAGGATACTGTCCAAGCCCACAGTATGGCTATCAGTCCCTATAGTAGCTCCAAGAATAACCATTTTCCTTATACCATTTACCATGGCATACATTTCAACTTCTTCCTTGGACATTTTCATATATTCCGGAACTATAGGTTTTATCTGTTCCAAGTCCACTTCATGAATAACTGATCCATAGGCAACAAAGAAATAAAAGTTTTCTATAGGTTCTTCAACAGCAGCTATTTTTGAATCCCTTATTCCCATTTTTGAAAGCAAAACTCTTGCAGCTTCTATGGCAGTAAATCTATCTTTGGATGGTAAAGTAAAACTCAACTGGACAATACCATCATTGAAAGAATCACCATATGGCTTTACAAACCTATAATTTTCCATGTTTAATTGACCATGTCCAATTGAACAATTCGATCAACTAATTGACTGCCTGACCTCTTCATAAGCTTTTTTAATTTCCTCAACAGAGGCTTCCTCTTCCAAAGTGGTAATATCTCCAAGATCTTTACCTATTATAATAGATTTCAACAATCGTCTCATTATTTTACCCGATCTCGTTTTCGGAAGTTTATCAACAAAAAATATAGAAGAAAATACAACAACTGGACCAATTATTTCCCTCACCTTGGATATTATCAACTGTTTTAAAGATTCATCTTTATTGATTCCCTGTTTAAGGGTAACAAAAGCAGCAACTGTTTCTCCCCTTACTTCATCAGGTACTCCAACAACAGCAGCTTCAGCAACAAAATCATTCTCAAGAATAGCACTCTCAATCTCAGTAGTTCCCAACCTATGACCAGCTATTTTTATCACTTCATCGGCACGGCCAAGAAGCTGGAAATACCCCTCTTCTCCCCTTATAGCATAATCACCAGGGTAATACATTCCTTCAAATTTGGACCAATAAGTCTGTTTATATTTTTCATCATCGTTAAGTATTCCCATCATCATTCCCGGCCAAGGAGACTTTACAACCAAATAACCCTTGGTATTGGGAGGTAAACTGTTACCATTCTCATCAACCACATAAGCTAAAATCCCCGGCAAAGGTAAAGAAGCAAAACCAGGTCTGAGAGGAATTATACCCATAAATGGAGCAATCATGAACCCTCCGGTTTCTGTTTGCCACCAAGTGTCAATAATTGGACATTTACTATTCCCTATGTTTTTATAATACCATTCCCATACCTCAGGATTTATAGGTTCACCAACAGAACCCAACATCCTCAAAGAACCCAAATCATGCTTTCTAATAAATTCCAAATCATATTTCATGAACATCCTTATAGCAGTAGGCGAAGTAAAAAATTCAGTTATCCTATGTTTTTCTATCAAATTCCACCATTTAGAAGGATCTGGATAATCAGGAGCACCCTCATAAATAAAACTCGTCAAACCAAGCACAAGTGGAGCATAAACAACATAACTATGACCCGTTATCCAACCAATATCAGCAGTACACCACCAAATACTGTCATCCCCAACATTAAAAGCCCATTTCAAAGTACATGCAACATAAACCAAGTAACCACCCGTAGAATGTACTATACCCTTAGGTTTACCAGTAGTCCCAGAAGTATACAACACAAAAAGAGGATGAGTGGATTCAACAGGAACAGGATCAGTATAAATAAATTCCAAATTTTCAGGCCATTTCACAAATTTTCCATCTTCTACAAAATTACCCTCCCTATCCAAAACCACCACTTTCTGAACACTTTGACTATTAATCTCCCTAATTGTAGAAAGTAAATCAACTTTCTTACCCCTTCTATAAGTATGAGTAGCGGTTATAATAAACTTAGCATTACTATCCTCTATACGATCAACTATAGAGTTTTTAGAAAACCCTGAAAAAACAACATTATGAGTGGCACCCAATCTCACAACAGATAACATAGCAACAATGGCATCTATAACTAACGGCATATATATCAGAACAACATCACCCTTTTGAACCCCCAAATCTTTCAAAAACTTACTAAAAGAGTTAACCCTACTGTATAACTCATAATAGCTTATAATCTCCTTTTCCCCAACTTCGTTTTCCCAATAATAGGCAACCTTATCCTTTTTATTGTTTTCCATATGCTGATCCAAACACACATACGACGCATTGAGATAGCCTCCAACAAACCACCTATAAAAAGGATGATTAGATTCCAGAACTTTATCCCAACCCTTAAACCAAGGTATTATATTTGCCTGAAAACCCCAAAAATTCTCCAAATTCTCTATACTATACTTATAGAACTCCAAGTATCTGTTTACATAAGGATAATGATACATAACAACCCTTCTGACAAGTCATGGATCATAAGCAACCCACATACTTGTCTCGGCCAACTTATATACCGCTATAGCCGACAAGCGGTAATTCATTCCTCTTTGATTTCAACTTTCTTGGATTCAAATTTTTCAATTTTCTTCGTAAAATCTGAAAAAAAACTGAACAGGTCAGTGGGCAAAGGTATAACAAGATTGGAACCCTTGGAAGCTATATCCGAAAGAAGTTGGAAAAGCCTCAGCTGCAATGCAACCGGTTGGATAGCTATGAGATTAGCAGCCTCTATAAGCTTCTGAGCAGCCTGATACTCAGCCTCTGCACTTATAATTTTAGCTCTCCTTTCCCTTTCAGCCTCAGCCTGCTTTGCCATGGCTTTCTGCAAAGTCTCCGGTAACTCTATATCTTTTATCTCAACAAGTGTAATCTTTACCCCCCATCTCTGAGTATTCTCATCCACTATCTCTCTTATCTTTTCATTTATTCTTTCCCTCTGTTGAAGAATCTCATCCAATTCAGATTGACCAACAACATTCCTTAAAGTGGTTTGAGCTATCTGAAATATAGAAGTTATATAATCCTGATTTCTTAAAACTGCCATATCAGGCTCAACAACCTGAAAGTAAACAACAGCACTAACTTTTATAGTTATATTATCAGAGGTTATGACCTCCTGAGAAGGTAGATTCATTGGAGTCTCCCTTGTATCAACAACAATCATCTTATCAATAAATGGTATCAGAATTATCAAGCCAGGACCCTCAACATTACCCCTATACTTACCCAACCTCAATCTTATACCCCGTTCATACTGATTTATTATCTTTATCATCGAAATTATAACAGGTAATACAAATGAAACAAAGAAAATCAGCAAGAATATACCTAATCCAGTTATAGGACCCAAACAATCCATCATTTATCAACCCCTTTTCTAATAGAAGTATAAGGCTTCTCTAAATCTATATCGAAAAAAAATACAGCCTTACGATAGTAATAAATCGAATTATCAAAATCACCTTTCTGTTCATATATTCTCGCTATCCTTATATAATTTTCCAATGTCGGATACTTAATGATATCCTTTTTCAATCTGTCCAGCTCATCCTGGCTAACCCTTGTAGAATTCAATATATCCTGTGTCTTAGGATACAGTATTTTCAAACATTCTTTGTAAGAAGCAATAGAGAGATTCTTTTTACTCAAAGTATTTCTTACCTCACCTAATATACACCAAGTAGAAACACTTTTTGAATTATAACTGATGTAACTTATGAGGTTATCCTCAGCTTCCTGGAAATCTTTTAAAATAAAATCAATATACCCAGCGTAAAAATAAGCTTCTGGAATAGTCTTACCAAAAGATTTGGTAGATAAAAGATAATAATCCCTAGCTTTCTCAAGATCCCCAATAGTATGATAATACTGAGCGGCTCTGTAGGCTCCGTAAGAAGTCAAATTCAACTTCACATTATATTCATATTTGTTTTTAGCAAAAGCAACCAAATTTATGAACTCAGGAACATAATTCTCATCTATTGCTATCCTTATCCTGTGTTGACCAGGGCTAATCTCCAAATCCAAGGGTGTATTCCCTTTAAAGACATTGTTTATGTAAACCGCAGCTGGAGAAGGATCACTCACTATTACCAATCTCGCAGTCAAGTTATCATCATTGGCAAATAAAAAGCAAAAAGAAAAAAGAGCTAAAAAAAATAAAAATTTTAATAGCTTCATAAATATCTATTTATTCTCCTTTTTTTCATCTTTCTGCCCATAATTCACTTTTATATTGGCATTTTTTCTAAGTTTCTGAATATACTCTTGAACTTTCTGTTGAGCCAATAGCTCCTGTATTTTAGGTTTAACTTCATCGTAACTATTCAACACATTATGGTACTTCACAATATAATAAAATTTCTGATTATTATAATTCACTTCTATAGGACCCGTGATATCACCCTTCTTTGGACTTCTAAATATGGCATCCTCAAGTGTTTTAAAACTTGGAGAATTCCTTGATATATCATACCTTGCCAAAAATCCCACATACCCTTTTGTGTCTTTACTTATGGGATCTTGGGAATATGTTTCAGCAAGCTTGGTGAAATCTCCACCGCCTTTCAGGCTCTTAACTATTGAGTCAGCCAAATTCTTATCCGGAACCATTATAAAAGAAACCTCAACCAAAGGCAACCCCTGCTTGTTGTTTTCATAAAACACCTTAACCTCATCATCTGTTAAATCGGATATTATCAGCTTTCTAAGCAAAATATCGAGCTTAAGCTTTTCCTTATAGGATTCAAAACTTATACCTCTATTTTTTACCTGTTCCCTGAGTTTATCCATTCCACCAAGGTTCATAGCAACCTTTTCTATTTCCTGATCTATTTCTTTATCAGTAACACTTATATTTTTCTTTTTTGCTTCAAGCAATATGAGTTTCTGAGTAATTAAGTTTTGCAAAACCTCCATCCCATATTGATTGTTCAATTCTTTATTCAACTCTTCTTGGGTAATTTTCTGACCTTCAACCTCTGCAACTATAGAACCACCATTATTTTGGCATCCATAAAAAGAAAAAACTAAAATAGCAAAAATAAAAGCCACAACAAGATTAATAAAAATCCTTCTACCCATTTTTTCCTCCTTACTCTGGTCGTAAATAGAACAGTTTTTTCCTTCTCGGTTTCTTAAGAGGTTTTCTCACAAACTCAACCTTTTCAACGTTTGGACTATTCAGCCTGAACGTTTTTTCTACCCCCATACCTTGGACCTCTTTCCTAACAGTAAAGAAAACATTTTCCTTTGGACCATGGATTTCTATAACATTACCCTCAAAAACTTGTATCCTACTTTTATCTCCCTCAATAATCTTCTGATGGACCCTTACAACATCACCAACTTTGAAATTAATCTCTTTCTGGGATGGTAAGTAACTCCTATGAATTTCTCTCAATATTTTATCTGGGTTTTTCACTAATCTTACCGTTCTCATACTTCTCATTTTCTACCACCACCTTGTTAAAATAAAATTCCATCTTTTTTATAAAATCCCTTTAATGTGCAAACAGCAAATAAGAAAGGATAAAGTTCAATATGAAAATAAATATAATTGATTTCATAACTGCATTCGTAACAGCAATCCCAACTCCAGCACTATTACGAGGACAATTAAAAGCCTCAACCACAGAAACCACAACAATAACTATAGCAAATACCACACTTTTTATAACCCCACCAACCACATCCCCCGCTTCTAAAAACCTCTGTATTGAATTAGAATAAGTCGCATAACTTATATTGGCATACATATTGGCCATAACAGCTCCCCCAAAAGTACCTGAAATAACAGAAAAAATCGTTATCACAGGTTGAGTTATAATCATTGATAACAACCTCGGAGAAACCAAATAATCGTAAACATTAATTCCCATACTTCTCAAAGCATCTATCTGATCAGTTATCTTCATCGTGGATATCTCAGCAGCAATAGAAGATCCCGATCTACCAACCAAAACTATAGCCGTAAGCATAGGACCAAACTCGCGAGCCATAGCAATAGCAACTCCACCACCAACCATATCAGCAACACCGAATCTTACAGCCTCCTTTGATAACTCCAATGAAATCACCATACCAGTAAAAGTTATAGTCAAAACAACAATAAAAATAGAATTATATCCCAAATGAATTATATAGTACGGTAAATTTTCAAAATATATCCTGAAGCGTAAAATAGAGTAAAGGGAGTTAAAAAAAACCACCCCTAACCATCCAAAATAGGAAACCCAATTCTCAATCATTAACAATAACTATATTTCAATAATATTTACTCTTCAAAGTAATTGGAGTTAAGCTGCCGCATTATTTGTTCAGATAGTATTGGATTTTCCTTTGCCCACTGCTGTGAAAGAGACTGTGCTAGTAAATCATACATCATCTCTTTTTGAGTGTTGTTAACTCCACTCTGCTGCTCATCCAATGTAAAAGGACTTTTATTAGCACTTTTCAACATTTCTTTTAACATCATATTTATAAACACCGCTTCAAATTCCTGAGCACCTCTTTTAGCTTCTAAATAATTGTTATATTCTTGGGAAGACTTAATCTTACTCAAATCCAAATTATTGAAGATCTCCATAACATCACCTACTGTTTTTTCATTTGATTGGCCATTCTTGACATCTGATCAGCAGATTCAACCGACTTTGAAACTAACTCATAATTCCTCTGAGAAGCAACTATATCCATCATCTGAGTGATAACATTAACATTACTTTTTTCTATAAATCCAGCTGCCAATTTAGGATTATCATCTTTCCCTGGCTCTATTTCTATAGGTTTACCAGCATTTTCAGCCCATTCAAAAGCATTCTTACCTATCCCTTTCAAAGCATTTGGATTAACAAAATCATATATCTTTATTTTCCCTATTTCTACCTTATCTTTTCCTTTATACCCAACAACAGTTCCATTTTCTTCAATTGTAACACCTGTCACATCTTGCGGAATCTTTATACCCGTTTTCCCTATCTCTTTAATAACCAATTCACCATTGTCCACAGCAAACCTACCATCACGTGTATATACAGTTTTCCCCTCAGGAGTCTGAACTTTGTAAAATCCTCTTCCCTGAATAGCCACATCCAAAGAACTATTCGTCCTTTCCATAGCACCAGTTTTAAATATCTTTTCGGTAACCCCTATTTTAACACCTGTTCCAACATTCATCTGATCGACTTTCTGATAAAGTAACTCCTGAAAATCTATTCTCTGTTGCTTGTACGAAATAGAGTTGGCATTCGCTAAATTCTGAGACAATATCTCCACCTTTTTCAGTTGAGCTTCCATACCACTTGCAGCAGTGTAAAACGAACTGAACATAACTTATCCCCCCTTACCTAACCAATTGAGAAGCATTCTTAACCATGTCATTGAGAGCTCTGAAAGATGACATAGTTGCGTTATACTGCATTTGTGCTAACATTGCATGTTGAACCTGTGTTGGAATATCTATGTTTGACATCTCTAAATGTTGAGATTTGATATTACCCATAGCACCAACACCAGCTTCTCCTATAATAGGTTTAGCCTTATCATCAGCTGCAAAAATTGTATCTGATTTCCTGATAAGAGTACTGGGATCAGAAAAATTGGCCATAGCTATCTTATAAATAGGCTCCTTCTTGGTTATAGTCTGCCCAGATACGGGATCAGTATACCTCATTATACCACTTATAACTCCATTATCCTCCACAACATAATCGTTGTACTTTCCAAGTATCAGACCATTCTTATCTATATCAAGCTTTACATCAACCAATTTATCAGAATTCGGCTTCCCAGATTCATCAACTGCAAAAGCCTTAACGACAAGGTTGCCTTCTGGACAAACCATTTTCCCATCTTTCACTTCAAAATCTCCTCTTCGAGTATAATAATTTTTCTCTCCATCAGTAACTATAAACAAACCATTACCTTCTATGGCCATATGATTTTTACCACCAGTCTTCCTGACATTACCTTGGGTAAACAAAGTTTTACTCTCAGTTTTTACTGCACCAGTTGCCATATTGTCATTATATATCTCACTGAATGTCTTAACCTCAGCTTTATAACCCACAGTGTTAAACTTTTGTAGATTCTTGAACTGATTGTTAATCATCTCATAAGTAGAATTAATGGCATTCATCTGGTTATAGAAATCGAACATATTAGATCACCTCCTCATAGTCTATAACTATTCTTTCTGCTTTAAGATTCCTACTTTCAAGCATATTTTTCAAAAGTTCCCTATTATTCTTAAGCTCATCATACAAAAACTTGGAACTGGTTTTGAAAATCACATTTATTTTATTATCGTTGTTAAGTATTTGAACATTGAGATTACCTACGTTTTCTTTATCAAACTTTATTTCCACTTTCCTGGAATCCTGCAACTTTTGAACATCCAATTTTTCTATAAGTTCTCTAATTATTTTACTTTCCTTTATTTTTTCTTCCTTTGCAATTCTGACAAAAGAGTTATGAAGCTTTTCAAAAGTGGCAAATGGGTTAAACTCTACAACCAAAGAATTATTCTTCTTTTTCTTATCATCCTTGATATTTAAGTTCTGGTGCTGGATAGTATCAAATAATTTATCATTATTATTAAGTACGTTATTTTGTTTATTACTCTTTGTAAGATCATCCTTATCAACATATTCTCTAATACCAATACTTAATACATCTTTATTAACATATGGCAAAACGAAAAGCTTCAGAGAGGTCAAATCTTTGGTATCTATTTTTGGTTTATCCTCAGAATTTTTTTCCGTCTTCTCTTCTTTAGAAACATTTTGCTTTTTTTCTTTATTCTCTTCTTTCAATTTCTTATCTATTTCTTTCTGAAATTCATCAGATGAAGGTAGTTTTTTATCCTCTTTATTTTCATTTATTTTTTCAGGGGATTGTTGAACTTTACTTTTTATTTCCATATATTTGCCTCCTAAGAAATGTTATTTTTAAAATTGATATAATACGAGAGTACTTTTGATACGTAGTTTTGCGTTTCAGAAAATGGTGGTATTCCTCCATACTTTTGAACATTTCCCGGTCCTGCATTATAAGCTGCTAGAGCCAATTTTATATCACCATTGAACCTATCCAGCATTTCCTTTATATACCTTGTTCCTCCCATAACATTTTGTCTTATATCATAGGGATCTTTAACTCCAAGATAGGCAGCAGTTTCAGGCATTAGCTGCATTAATCCTTGAGCACCAACAGGAGAAACAGCACGAGGATTAAAAGCACTCTCCTGTTTTATAATAGCCAGTATAAGGGCTTCATCAACCCCATACTTCTTAGAAGCTTCTCTAACAGCCTGCCATATCTCTGCATTGACATCAATATTAGTATAATCAACACTATTCTTTTGTTCCAGAAATTTTCCAAATATTTCCCGAAAGTCTCTTTCATCAGCTTCCTCTTTTCTAGATGTTTTTACTGAACCCACATTTTCAAAAATATCATTTATTCTATTGAACTTTGTATCAATCCTGTTATTAAGCAACTCATCCAATTTTCTAAATGCTTCCATAACTTACCACCTTTAAACATTTTTTTACACTATAAACTTTCCTCATATTCTTTACAAAATTATTAATAAAATGTTAAAAAAAAATTAACTTTACATATTACATATAGGAAATTATCATATAATTAAATAAAAAATATATTAGGATGAAGGAAAAAGAAATCAATACTCAAAAAGCAAATGTATTACTCCTTGCATTATTCGTAGTAATGTTTGTAACAAGCATAATCGCAATAGTGTACATCTCAAACAAAAATATACTATTTTCTAATAGAGAGATTGATAAAAACTACAAATCCTACTACCCCCCATTAAGAAACATCAATTACAAAATATCATTAATAAGAAAACTTAAACAAGAAGACAAAAACTACATAATATTCAATGTTGAAAACCCAGAAAAAATAACCTATAGTTACCAATATTTCGAAAGAATGGAATCACAAATGAGAATTGAAAATATACAATCAAACACAGAACCACAAATACATGATCCTAAACCAACTATAGCATTT
>JAOABG010000130.1 GCA_026418475.1 bacterium
CGGAGATGTGTATAAGAGACAGATTGGAAAGTTGAATAACAAAGTAGTAGTACCAACCCAAAACCGTAAAAATAAGGGGGTCCATTATGCGTATCACGAATTATTTAAAGAATTATCCATTCACAATCATCTCTCTTTTCTTTTTAATCCTATGTGTTTCTGTACTTGTAATTGAAAATAGGGTATTTGCAGACAAGGAAAAATCGAATCCTAACTGCACTTGTAAAACTGTTTGTCTTCCCAAAACCCCCAACACATATCCCGAGGTTAACTATCCATGCGAAAAAGGATATTTTGATGCATCTCAGGATATATACTGTATATGTAAAAATCTTGCCTATGAGTATAATGCAATGGGAGGTCTGTGGCAAGAGTGTAGAAAGAAAAAACCACTATCATGTAATGACTGTTCAGTAACTAATGCTTGCGAACCCGCCTGTCAGAATAAGTGTAAAATTTTTATTTATTATTCTCATTGTGTGTGGAAACAACTACCCGGTAATAATGGGATTGAATGTAATGGTTGTTACTACGATTATATTGGGTATGATGAGTATGGATTCCCTGTGTCTTATAATACAAGAAAATGTAGTTTCGGTGATTGTGCTTAATCCAGAGAGGTATAAGAACAAAAATGATAGATAAAAAAATAATCACTCTTTTCATTCTACTATTCATACTAAATATTTCTTCTCACACGGAAGATAATACGAGTCCAAAAGTACATGAATTAATTGGAATTATTTCAAAATGCCGTAACATAAATTCAATTTACTGTGCTTTTACTCAAACTGCAGTTGGAAATGAGAGAATGGATATATGTACAGGAGAACTTGCTTATTTTAATGGAAATATATATTATTCCATAACATATCAATCTCCTGAGGTTGATAATTCAAACAAGAAAAAACTTTCCCAATCTGATACACCTCAAAATCTGTTTGAAATATTTGTAAAAAAACGGAATGAAAAACTTATAGATATAGATGAAAAGCCCCAGCAGAAAGAAACCCTGAAAGCATCTTTCTCACAAAAAGAAGGAAGATACATCTATTGTCTTTATAATTATCATGGTAAGAAAGAAGAAAGTACTTTATGCTCTGAGTTTTACACATATAAAGAGCAGGGAAATAGATGTCCTTACTTATGGATAACGCGATATAATTTGTTACATACCCTGGGGATATCTTTTCTACCTATAGGGGGGGTATATCAAGAACAAGGTGTCGAACAATATTATGTCGGTGAGGATTGGATACCTCTTCCCAAAAAACCTTTTTATAATTCACTCGTAAAGACACTTCAGGAAGACTTGAAAAAAAATTATCCTCCTGATTTTTTCAAAACATATACAAAAGGAGAATATACTATTTTATTATATAACTACTCTACTTCATTCTGGTTTGACAAAAATAATAATATCACAAAAATTACACAAGATAATTTTTTCGCGAACGCTCTAAGATATGAGGAGGAATTAAAAAGAAGATATAATGGAGATATTACAGATTTTCTGGAAAACGCACGCTTTACCTACATATATTCTGATTTTAAAGATTTTCCTGAAGGAGTAAGAATCCCCCTAAAAGTAGAACTTATAAGACTATCTGGTATTCCCGATGCTGAATTTAACGGATTGGTAAATAACTTTATAGAAGCGAGAAATAATTTTAAACCTGATAGTAAAGAGTTTGAAAGCATAGAAAAAGAATTCATTTTGAATCGAGCTATACTTGGTGTAAAAAAACACAAATATAAAACTTTGTCCCATATCACTACTATCATCTATCCGGATTCCCTTGTGATAAATAAAGAGATACCAGAGGAAGTTTTTACTCTTAAAATTGATGAAGGCACACCTATTTACAAGGGGGACAATTTTCAACAAGAGCCAACTTATATTGACCCAAAAAACCAAAAAGACATTTACAGTAAATATTTTAAAATTAATTCGAGCCTTCTTATATTCATCATTATTAGTATAGGGTTTACTATTATCTTGATTTTCATAACAAAAAAATTTTTAGGTTGGGGGATGTAACTACTTTACAAACTATACATAAATCTACCTCTGGACAAAGTTAAAAATATGTTTCCTTATATAAAAATATCGGAGTATTTTATAGAACCATATAATATCTTCAATTTCCTGACCGTCTTTATAATTTTCCTATTCGGAATGCAATGGAATTATCGATATGGAGT
>JAOABG010000131.1 GCA_026418475.1 bacterium
ATCCCAATAGACTCCAGCATTTGCCAACCCATTTGAATCTGATACATGATAAGGGATATATCCATCTGTCAAGTTTGTGCATTTTACTGTGGCAAAGGTAGGTGAATCAGTTGTTCTTAATCCTAAGTCTGTCTGTATTGATGTTTCAAGGAATGATAATGATACTTTATAATTAGCTATAGTATTTCGTTCAATTAGAAAATAATCTGTTGAGTTTAATGATGTCGCCGTAGGTACTTGCGATATTCTTTTAGGCATTTTACATACCTCCTTTTATTTTTTTATGGACTATAATATCCATAAGTATTAACTTCTATTGTATCATCATCTTCTAATAGTAAATAATCATTATCTTCAGATATTAAAGCATCAGGTAATAAAGTTTTATTTAAAAAACGTAAAATAATAACATCACCATCTTCTAATAAAATAGCGTCATCATCTTCACCTTGTAATGTTGTTTGATTAAGATAAACTAAATATTTTAATATATCATCTTCCATTTTAATGTCTCCTAATTTTTAATTTTACTATAATATATTTTTTTTGCAACAATTTATTTTTCTCCTTTGCTTGCTTCTTCTATTTTTATTGCTTTATAAATTGTTTTTATTGATTGCTTTACTTTAATATCTGTTTTACTTAGGGCTTCGTTGAGTACTTTAGCTTTCTTAAAATCACCATTATTAACAGCTCTATTTCTCATAGATAATATTTTTAAGTAGAATGTATACTCATCATTCAATGATTCAATTATTCTTTCTGATATTTCTTTAATCCCTTCTTTTGTTTTAAAGTTATTATCTCTAATAAAAGTACTTACTTTTGATATTACTTCTGGTGTTCTTATAAAATCTTCTACTGGTAAATCTGACTTGTAATACTCTTTTTTCATATCAACAATAAATTGTAACATCCTTGTTGATAATTCCTGATATTCTTTTATCTTTTCATTTGAATATATATATGGGTCATACCGTCTCATTCCTATCAAATAATTAAATCCATTTACTTCATCATATCCAAATATATTTCTAAATATTTCATAAAATGCTTCTTTTTCTTCAACTGGTATTTTTTTTGTAGTTTGAGCTATATACGTACCAGCTATTGGTATCATTACTGAAGAAAAATACTGTAATAATTTAGTAAATTTCTGATTCATTGATAAATAATGTCTTTGTTCAGGATGAACATCAAATATATATCTTCCATCAACATAATCAACTCCTGTCATTCCACCATACACAAATCTAAATATTGGATTTAAAAGTAGTTTTATCTTTTTTGTTTCTCTATCAAGTGTACCATCAAATAAATTATGAAGAAATTTAAGATATGTTGTTGAATTTTCTGGATGGAAAGCAATATTTATTGTTCTTGATATTAACTGGTTAATTATAGAGCCGCCTACAAGTATATCAGGTGGAAAAAAACCAAAGTTAATGGCTTTTATAAAACCATATTTATCATATCCAAGTACTATTACAGGTTGATGTCTTATTTCATCTGGTAATTCATTATATGCTTCTGTTATTTTATTATCAGGATAAAAATAATTTCCCATATAATTATTCCATACTGCACAAAATGTTGGTATAAATGATAACCAACCTAATGTTTTTAATGGCTTTGTTAATAGCATCTTACCAATTATCTTATTAATTTGTAGATAAAAATGGCCAAATGGGAATATTAATGAGCGAAATATTAAATTGTACATTTTAGATGTTGTCTGATAATTAATTAAATAATCACTTGAAATCTTAGCAATTGCTTTCTGATAATCACCAAAATCTATTATGGATTGTACATCATCTTTATACCATTTCCATTTGTCTATCCATGATAAAGCATCAGCTTCTGATTTATTTAGTGCTTTTTTACCATCAATATAACAGGCTATCCTTAAAATGTTTTCTCTAAATTCTTGAGAATCTCTTATTACTTTTAAGACATGTGTTAATATGTTTTTTGTATCTTTGAAATTTGATAATTCTGATACAAGTCCAGAACTTAATACACCATATTCAACTAATTCTGATTTTAATTTACTTTCAAAATCTGTATATTCTTTAGGTTTAACATTTATACCTTTTTTATTTAGATATGCTACTGCATTATTATATGCTAGTTTTGTGGACAATGCTATTGAGT
>JAOABG010000132.1 GCA_026418475.1 bacterium
AGATGTGTATAAGAGACAGCCTATAGAGGGATTGATAATGGAATATATTTCTCTTCGTGGAAGAGAAGGAAAAGAAAAAATGGATACAACAGTAATAACAGAAATTGCAAATTATATGAGAGATGTTATGCGAATAGAAATACCAGAAAGGCAGCCATTTGTAGGTAAAAATTTCAATGTCACAAAAGCAGGTATACATGCAGATGGCATGCTTAAAAATGAAGAGATATATAATATTTTTGACACAAAAAAAGTCTTAAATAGACCCATAGCGGTTGGGATTACGGATAAATCAGGAACCGCAGGAATTGTTTATTGGATTAACAGTAATTTAAAGATTCCTGATAATGAAAAGATTACTAAAGATAATACATATGTTATTAAAATAAAAGAAGCTATAGATAAAGAATTTGAAGAAGGCAGAATAGTAGGTATATCTGATGAAGAAATGATTGAATATGTAAAGAAATTTTTGCCAGATATTTATAACAAATATGGACAAAACTATAAGAGGTGAAATATGGCAGAAAAGATAATAATAGAACAAGATGGAAATTTAAAAGTACCTGATAATCCAATAATTTGTTTTATAGAAGGAGATGGTATAGGTCCTGATATCTGGCGAGCATCTAAGAAAATTTTTGATGCTGCTGTAGAAAAAGCATATAGTGGAAGAAGAAAAGTAGAATGGAAAGAAATTTTAGCAGGAGAAAAAGCCAAGGAACAAACAGGCTCATATCTTCCAGAAGATACAATAGAAGCAATAAAAGAATATGTTATTGCAATAAAAGGTCCACTTACGACTCCTATCGGTGGTGGTATAAGAAGTATTAATGTAACACTTAGGCAGCGACTTGATTTATTTGCCTGTGTGAGACCAGTTCGGTATTTTCAAGGAGTTCCATCTCCAGTTAAAAATCCCGAAAAATTAGATATTGTTATTTTCAGAGAAAATACAGAGGATGTATATGCTGGTATTGAATGGGAATCAATGACACCAGAAGCAAGAAGTATAATTTCATATATAAATGAAACATTTGATAAATCAATTATTCCTGATAGTGGTATAGGGATTAAACCAATATCCCCATTTGGTACAAGACGTTTGATGAGAATGGCATTAAATTATGCAATTAAGAATAATAGAAAATCAATAACCATAATGCACAAAGGTAATATAATGAAATACACAGAAGGAGCATTTGCAAAATGGGCTTATCAAGAAGCAGAAGAAAATTTTAGAGATAAAATAATAAAAGAAAGTGAAATAACAGATGGTGTTGACACAACTGGTAAAATTATAATAAAAGATCGTCTTGCTGATTCAATGTTTCAGCAAATTTTATTACGACCTGAAGAATATGATATAATAGTCACTCCAAATTTAAATGGGGATTATTTATCAGATGCAGCAGCAGCGCAAGTTGGTGGACTTGGTATGGCACCAGGAGCCAATATTGGCAAATGGGCTTTATTTGAGGCAACACATGGCACAGCTCCTAAATATGCAGGTTTGGATAAAGTAAATCCAGGCTCTTTAATATTATCAGGTGTTATGATGTTTAATCATATTGGTTGGAATGAAGTTGCGGATATGATAGTAAATGGTTTGCAGCGAACTATTAGTTCAAAATATGTAACTTATGATCTTGCAAGACAGATGGATGGAGCTATTGAGGTTAAATGTTCTGAATTTGCAGATAAAATCATAGAAAATTTATAATTAATATATCATTATAATTTAATTCTGGAGATAAAATAAATATGAAAATTTCAATAATAGGTGCTGGAAATGTTGGTTCTACAATTGCCCATATTTGTCTTATGAAAAATCTCGGGGATATTTATCTTCTTGATATAATGGAAGATATGGCAAAAGGAAAAGCAATAGATTTAAATCAATCCAAATTTCTTTTTAATTCAGTCTTTTCTATTGATGGCGGAAATGATTATTCAAAAGTAAAAGATTCTGATTTTATTATAATTACTGCAGGCCTTGCGCGAAAACCAGGAATGTCACGGGATGACTTACTTTTTAAAAATTTTGAAATAATAAAAGAAATATCATTAAAAATAAAAAGTATGAATATAAATCCTTTTATTATTGTAGTAACAAATC
>JAOABG010000133.1 GCA_026418475.1 bacterium
AAATAATGTCATCTGCATTTTATTAATTGTGTAAATATGCCTGTGTAAAAGCCAATGTGCTATCTCGTGTGCATGGGTAAAACGGCCTCTTCTTAATTGTTCTTCATTCAGAAGACTATTGTCTATTAATATAGTCCCTTCATTTACTGGTATTCTTTTCGCTTTATTATTATCTGCATCATATACAGGAATATAACAATCATTAAATACTGTCATTCCTAATATAGATTGATTATGTGTTAAATCTTGATAATCCATTTCCAATCCGGCATAACATTCTGAAAAATGCTCAACATCTAAACTGCAAGGTTCCTGAAGAACCTTTGAATTATAATCCTGTAAAACTCTTTCTGCTAAATCATCTATCTCTGCTCTTTTAAGAACAGGAGTCCCATTATTTTTAGTTTTAAAATCCAATTGAATCAATCTACCATCCCTCTCATAAATGCATGTATGCTTTATTGCTAACATCATTATAATATGCCATATTATTCCTTGTCAAGAAGTAAAAATACAAAAAAAACGAAAAGTAAGACAATTTTATTGATACATCTTACTTTTCACACATAGCTTTTTTAAATTCTCGCCTATAATCTTTGCTGATTCCATAGCAATAGCTCTCCATTACATCCTTCATATTAAGAAATATTCCTTGAACCTTGCCAAACTGTGATACATTTTCAAAGATAGCTTTACATTTTATTAAACAAAGGTAGACTCCAACAAAATTCTAACTTTTAGTATTCAGTACCTCTATTATTTTATTTATGCAGCCATCCAAATCTTTGATAATCTGCTTAGACCAGAACCTCAGTACAATCCATCCTTCTTCTTCAAGCTTCCTTGTTACTTCTAAATCTCTTTCCATATTTCTTTTTATCTTTTTATTCCAGTATTCTTTATTTGTACCTGCAACATCTGTATTCTCCTTATAATTGTATCCATGCCAAAACTCTCCATCACAAAATACAGCAACTTTTTTAACCACAAATACAATATCAGGCTTTCCAATTAATTTCCTATAATTTTTTCTATAACGATAACCTCTGCTCCACAGTGCTTTTCTTAGAATACATTCACTCTTACTGTCTTTATTTTTTATTGCTCTCATATTTTTTCTTCTTTGTTCTGGAGTTAAATTATCCACTATTTTCACCTCTAAATAAAAGCAAAAGACTATTGAAATAACACTATCGTTTTTATTTATCTTTTTTATGTACTTGCAAACACGTTCTATTTGAAAATATTAAACCCTCTGCTGTCTTTTGTATTTAACACGATAGACCTCTCTGTATATTTAAATAATATCTATCTGTTGACAGAAAAATCGAAATAATATATACCTTCTGCTAATAGTGATACCTCTATATCAGAACGACCATATCTATCTAAATCTCTTTTAGTAACTCTATGTCCCAAAGGTACTCCTATTCTTCTCCTAATATACTCACCTAATATTCTTTTCTCTGGAAATGAAGATATTTGTTTAGGATAGTTTATCCCTTTTATAGGATAATTTCCTTCAAGTAATCCTTCCATTGTTGTTCCATCATCCCATATAATCTCTATACTATCATTATGCCTATGACTTCTTCCCCCCGTACTTATTAGAGGAAATTCCTGTTTTGGAGGAAACAATTGTGGATAGTTTCTAATATAATCAGCTCTTATTGGTATATTAGCATCATTAGGATTTGTATGCGCTACTGCACTCTGCCCCCAGTTTAGTCCATTAGCATTTTGAACCTCATTTGTTTTTGGATCAAATAAGATCATTCTGCAAATATTTTCATCTGTACCCCCTGTAGTTTGGGCTCGCGAACTACTTCTTACTATCCCTTCACTACATTCTATGGAGTTTTCTAATATTTTACTTATATATGTGTTAAGTGGAGCAAATGTATCGTAAGTAGTTTCTGCTAAAACTTCTTTAAAAGGAACAGATAGCCCATTTGTTGAAAAATTAGCAGAACCTACTAAAGCATGAACTATTTCATTGTTATGCTTCCATACATAGCATTTTGAGTGAACTGGAACTTTAGAGTAATAAATCCTAGTATTGGGTACTGTATCATTTAAATTAACTAATGTTTCATGAAGTCTTGTTCTAATTCCGTCACTCCCATACATACCATAAATT
>JAOABG010000134.1 GCA_026418475.1 bacterium
TGTGAACATTTTCTTTTCAGTTCATTAAGACAATACGCAGTTAATCGACTAGTAAGCCTATGAAATTTAGGTAATAGGCCGTTAGTTTCATAAAACCGTTTATTACAGTAAGGGCAGCAATAACGGCGTTTAGAATAAAGCCAAATAAGCTTTTTCCCTAAAACAGGAATATCTTTAACCCGTTGGTTTCTGTAGTCATGCACTTTATCTGTAATACCTCCGCAATCAGGACAAACATGTGCACGGCGCTGTAATCTAAAGGCTACTACAATTGTATTTTCATCTAAATTCAAATCCGAAATACTAATACTTCCTATATCGAGTAGTTTTGAGATATAATCTGAATGAGGCATAATGGTTTCTCCTTCTTGTGTATTGGTGTGTGGTAACTTCAGTTTACAAGAATCTGAAGCATTGTGCCTCATTTATTTTTTCCTTACCCCAATGTTTAGTATAGAACCATTTTTATTATCAAAAATGAAACAAAGTTTAATGTAATATTTATTTAATATTGGGTAAAAAGAAATATGTTTAACTAGTACAAAAAAAAAGATATAATTAAACTACAATCTTTTTATTCGGAGGACTAATTTATGAAAGTTATAGGTAAGGCATTTGGTATAATATTACTAATAGTTATGCTTGTATCAAATATAATATCTTCTTCATTTGCTGCGTCAACGCCTGAGCCAGTAAATAGTATCAACAGTTTGTATAGTATACAGTCTGGAGACAAACATATAATTGCCTTGACAACGAACATGGATATTAAGGCGTGGGGAAAAAATACATATGGCCAATTAGGTAATGGAAGTGTATCAGATAGTAGTGAACCGGTTATAGTAAATGATCTATTTTCTGTTACTGGTATTGCTGCAGGTAAGAATCATAATCTTGCAATTAAGAGTAATGGTGATGTCTATGCTTGGGGTGATAATTCGAGCGGGCAGTTAGGTGATGGCACAAAGAACAGTCACAATACTCCTGTTTTAGTAAATAATTTATCACAAATTTATAGTTCACAGGTTGGAAACAAGGTAATCGCTGCAGGAAATAACCACAGTTTAGCCCTGAGAGTAGATGGAACTGTTTGGGCATGGGGGGATAATACATATGGACAACTAGGTGATGGAACAAATATCAGTAAAAGTGAGCCTGTAGAAGTACCAGGATTACACAGCATTATTGGCATAGCTGCAGGAGAAAACCATTCTATGGCATTGCAGGCAGATGGTACAGTCTGGGTTTGGGGAGATAATAAATATGGTCAGCTTGGAAATGGGACAACGAAATCAAGCAATCGTCCAATTGATATAAATATATACAAAAATACTGCGATTGCTTCAGGCGGAAACCATTGTCTTGCATTGCAAGCAAATGGAGATGTATACGCATGGGGTAAGAATACAGATGGGCAACTCGGCGATGGTACAATGACACAAAGAAATATACCTACAAAAGTGAAAGAATTAGAACCAGTCATTAAAATTGCGGCTGGCAGTAATCATAGCCTTGCTATAACAGACGAATTCGATGCATATACATGGGGAAGAAATGCAGAAGGCCAATTAGGCGATGGGACAACTAAAAACAAATTATATCCAACAATAATAGCAGAAATATCCTATATTACAGAAATTTTCGCTGGAGGCAATAGGACTTTTGCAGTTAAAGGAAATACATACTTTTACGTATGGGGAGAAGGAATAGCTTCTTCTCAAGTAAAAAATCAAATCAGTAAGGTACAAAATACCTCATCGCAAGTTGCTTTTGTTAACGTAGAAATAGATGGGAAGGATATTGAGTTTACAACAAAACCAAGATTAATTAACAATAAAACCGTGGTTCCTGTCAGAGATATTCTTCAGGGCATGGGTGCTACTGTCACTTGGGATGGAGAAAACAATATTATAACCGGTATAAAAGGACAGAAAAAAGTATCGATTAAAATTGGAAGCGATTCTATAATTTCAAATGAAGGTAGTATAAAAATGGATGTACCAACAACCATAATTGATGAGAGAGCATTTGCACAAGTCAGGACAATTGCCGAAAGCCTTGGGGAATCTGTTATATGGGATGGTACAAAAAA
>JAOABG010000135.1 GCA_026418475.1 bacterium
CATCAGAATCTTTGCCATTGTAGCTACTACCAATAACATACAATCTGTTTTTATTATCAACAGCCACTTTTCTTACCAAGTTGTCACCAGAACCGGAAGCTACACCATCTATTATGCAAACACCATTATTGGCAAAATTTTTGTCAAAACTTCCGTCATCTTTCAATTTTACTATGAAACCTGTTTTTCTTATTTGATCCCATGTATCACCACAAGCATATATACCTCCATACTCAGATACAAGAATATGATAAACGTAAGTATCCAAACTGTTAGGAACAATGTTTTTCAATATCACAGTTCCTCCTTTTCCAAAACTTTCATCTAAAATACCGGTGGAATTTAATCTTATAACATAACCATCAATTCCACTGTTTTCACCTTTTCCATTCCAGCTTGTACCACCTATATACGCTTTACCTCTATTATCGACTTGCAAAGTAAACACATCATCGTCCCAATCTCCCCCTGCTATACTATTCAAAAGAACTTTCCCATCCTTACCAAACGATCTATCAATACTACCATCATTATTAATCCTTACTACAAATACATCAGTATTTCCATTATCCTTCTGAGTGTTCCAGCTTTTCCCAGCCAAATATATTTTCTCATGAAAATATATTGCTCTACCAAAATCATCCCATTGGCCACCAGCCAAATTATTTAACAATAAAATTCCACCGTTTGCAAAAGTACTGTCCAAAGAACCATTGCTGTTTAATTTGATCACAAAAGCATCGTAATCACTGTTTGAATTCATAGACTCACCACTTACATATATTTTATCTTCCTTTACATGTAAACAAGAAAGATAAGTCTTATCCCATGAACCTCCAGCTATATTCTTAAAAACAACCTTACCTTCACTACCGAATGTCCTATCCACACTACCATCACTGTTAAATCTCGATATATAAATAACTGATTTTCTACCATTATTGCTATCACCTAAAACATAAACTTTTCCACTAGCATCAATTGACAAAGACAAGCCATAATCATCAGGACCTTCAATCAAAACATCTTTAATAACAAAAGTGTTACTTTTAGTAGCACCCACCAAAAATAAAACTATCACAATAAAGATATTTATAATAACCAAATATTTTAACATTTTTACCTCCATATATTTTATTTTTTTAGCACCATTTTAATGTTATAACTTTTTTTATTTTTACCTCTTTAATTAAAATTCTAAAAAAATTAAAATTCTAAAAATCGGAATAATATCTGGAGAAGTAATTTTGAAATTAGCAACCCCAAAAAGGCAATCGATTATATAATTTCTCAATATCTTCCCGAAAATTATTAAATTTAGTGATTTCATGTTCAATCTTTAAATCCGTTTCCACAGTGAACACTCCAGAATCTTCTTCAGATAAAATCATCAGATACTCAGCCTTGGGAGAACATATAACAGATTGCCCTATAAATTTAAGTGTATCATTTTCATTATGCTCAACCCCTATCCTGTTAGCAGTAATAGTATATAACTTATTTTCCAAGGCTCTTATTGGCATAGCTTTTGGACAATAAGGTAAAACCAGGTTCGATGGATGAGCAATTATATCAGCACCCATTAATTTCAATCTTCTTGCAATTTCAGGAAAAAACCAGTCAAAACAAATCATAATTCCCAATACTATGTTCTGATTTAAAAAACTAATTCGAAAAACATTCAACTTGTCTCCTCTTTCAAAAATTAAATTCTCTTTATAAAACAGATTAATTTTTCTGTACTTCCCAATAAAACCATCTGGTGAGATAACAACAGCAGAATTGTAAAGATTTTGATTATACTTTTCGGCAACACCTGCAATAATTAATAAATTATTTCTTTTAGCCAAACTCGTAAGAATATAAGTCAAATTACCATTTGGAATTTCCTCAGCCAAATCATACAATTCTTCCTTTCTTTCAAATAAATAACCAGTTGTACAGAGCTCAGGCAAAACAATAATAGAATTCTCCTCTTCTTTTAAATATTCTTCTATCATTTTATAGTTTGCATTAACATTCTTGTGAACAGGATTAAACTGTAAAACACCCAACCTCATATTATTT
>JAOABG010000136.1 GCA_026418475.1 bacterium
AAGATATATCAACAGATATATTGGTGTTAGAAGACAGAAGAATCTTGGGAATAAAAGAAAAGATTGAGAGAATAGGAAAACCCCTTAAATATTGGAATGTGAAGATATACAGAGGTGTGATTACAGGTTTCAATGAAGCGTTCATAATAGATAGTCAAACCAGAGAGAAGATTTTGGAAAATTGTAGGACAAGAGAAGAGAGAGAAAGAACTGAAAAAATAATAAAACCAGTCTTGCGAGGAAGGGATATAAAAAGATACTATTACGAATGGAACGGATTGTGGTTGATAGTTATCCCTGCTGGATGGACTAACCAAAATAGAGAAAAATATGAACCTGAAGAATTTTTCAAAAATAGTTTTCATTCTATATATTCATATTTGAAGAATTTTGAAAATTATAAATCTAAGGGGAAGGGATTATATAACAGGGATGATCAAGGTGATTATTGGTGGGAATTGAGACACTGTGATTACTACCCAGAGTTTGAAAAAGAAAAAATAGTTTGGCAGGAGATTGTATATGAACCCTGTTTTGCTTACGATAAGGATAAATATTACGTAGAAGCAACGGGTTTCATAATGGTAGGCCAAGAACTGAAATATATTCTTGGTGTCCTTAATTCTAGGATAGCAGGAGCTATTTTCAAAAGATTCTATTCAGGTGGTGGATTAGGAGAAAAGGGGTATAGGTATAAAAAGTATTACCTTGAAAACTTTCCAATACCCTTGATAAATGAACTAAATATGAATCTTTATCTTCGTATAATTGAACTAGTTGATAGAGTTATTCAAGCTAATCCTAAAAATAACCAAGGTTTTGAACTTAAGAAGTTAGATGAGGAGCTAGAGGAAATGATATTTGTAATGTATCAATTTGACGAAGAGAAAGCAAAATATATATATAGGAATCTTTAGGGGGGTGATTGTTATTCCTCGACTGAAATCTATACATATTAAAAATTTTAAGTCAATAAGTGAAGTAACGATAGATTTCCCAGAAGATAAGCCGATTATTCTAATTGGTGAGAATAATTCTGGTAAGTCTAACATATTAAGAGCTATTGATCTCATGTTTGGAGATTATCATCCTTCTTACATAAAAATGGATATTCAGGAAGATTTTAACATAAATTTAAAGAAAAACAGTAAAGCTCATAATATCGAGATAAGTATTGTTGCTGAAGTAGATGATTTTGTTATTATTGATGAAAAAGATAATAAAGAGAAAGAAATAAAAAATTTTTCTTTTAGTTGTAAAAGAGGGGAAATGCCAAGTTATTATGCTGTTACTAAAGATAAACGTTATAAAGATAAACATGGAATAAAAAAGGATCAGAAACAAAAAATCTATGCTGTCTTTATTAATAATGAGGAAACTCTAAATTACCATTTAAGCTATTCAAGTAAAAATACATTGTTATCAAAATTTACAAAAGCTTTTCATGAAAAGTTAAAAAGAGATGATGATAAAGTTAAAAATTTAGTGAGTATCTATAGAAATATTGTAGAACAGATGAGAGGTTTAGAAGAGTATAGGAAATTTGAAGATGATTTTAAAAATTTATCAAATGGTGTTTTTGCTAATATGAAAGGCTTTTTGGAATTAGATTTTTCTTGCTATGACCCACTAAATTACTATAAAAATCTTAGTATGATTTTTCGTAATAGTAATGATGGATCTTTAGAACCTCAATCTTTTACTATGCTTGGATCTGGTCAAAAAAAGATCATCATGTTCTTACTCAGTTATTGTTATGCTAAAAACTTTAAGATGCAGGAAAATTTGATACTTCTAATAGATGAACCGGAATCAAATCTACATCCTGTAGCTCAGAAATGGTTTGCTAAAAAGTTGTATGAATTTTCAAAAGAAGGCTTACAAATTGTTATATCTACTCATAGCCCATATTTTATAAATCTAGACTATATTGATTCTATTTATTTGCTCAAAAAGAATGAGAGTGGGACATATGTTGTAAAAAATAATGCTTATTCTTTATCTGAACATTGCAGAAATAGAGGGGCCAGTAAATCAGATCAAAG
>JAOABG010000137.1 GCA_026418475.1 bacterium
GTGATATAATTGCGTTGGATAACAGGATTGATGAAGAAGCAAAAATAAAAATAGAGGGAAAGACAAAATTTTTGGGAACTATAGGTTTGGTGGGTAACAAAGTTGGTATAAAAATAACTAAAATATTAACGGAAGAAGAGTCAGAAGAATATTGAAAACATATTATAATTAAATGGAGGTGTTTTATGAGTGATAAAGAAGTTATCAAACCTTTTAATTTACCTCAATTAGAGAAGACTCCAGTTCAATCGGGTTCGGAATCCAATTTGGAATTATTGCAAGATATTCCATTAACTGTTACTGTTGAGATAGGTAGGGCAAAGATGTTGGTAAAGGATGTTTTGAAATTGGCAGTAGGTGCTGTTGTAGAGTTGGATAAGCTTGCAGGAGAGCCTGTGGATATTTTGGTCAATGGAAAAATTATAGCTAAGGGTGAGGTTATTGCTGTTAATGAGAATTACGGTATAAGAATAACCGAGATATTGAGATAATTTATGGAGCTGTTTCAATTGGGATTAATTTTTTTATTTTATGCACTTATTATTGGGGCTGTGGGTTACTTTCTATTGAAATTCGTTAACAGAATTCAGTATCCTAATTCTACGAAGATATCTCAAATTATAGATAGGATTTATTTGGCACCAAATAAGGGTATAATCTTTGTAAAAGTTGGCAGTAAAGTTTATATGATTGGTGTTGCTGATAACAATATAGTTTTATTGAAGGAATTTGAATATTCCGAGTTTTCAAGGAAGGATTAGGGGGGGATATTATGAGGGTGGTTATTTTTTTAAGTATTTTTTTTAGTTTTTTATTTTTTGCTTTTTCTTGGGGTGCTGAGGCTCCAAAGATAGATTTACCGAATGTTTCTATTGAGTTGAAGGATACAAAGACTACGGATGCTTTGGCTGCTCCTTTGAAAGCTATAGGTTTGATAACTGTTTTGTCGTTGGCTCCTTATATTTTGATAATGATGACTCCATATATTAGGGTGGTTATTGTTTTTTCTATGTTGAGATCTGCTATGGGGACACAGCAGACTCCTCCAAACCAGGTGATCATTGCTTTTTCATTCTTTGTTACATTATATATACTCAATCCTGTGTTGACGGAGATAAATAATGAGGCTTTGCAGCCATATTTGAAGAAGAAGATAACTCAGGAACAATTTATTCAAAAGTCTTCAAATATTTACAAGAGGTTTATGTTCAAGCACACCAAACCTGATGATCTTATGTTTTTTATTCAATATTCTAAGATAAAGAAGCCTGAGAAGCCAGAGGACATTCCTTTACAGGTTTTGATTCCTGCTTATTTGCTGTCTGAGTTGAAAGCTGCGTTTATTATAGGTTTTCTTATATATTTGCCTTTCCTTGTTATTGATATGATTGTTGGTTCTGTACTTATGGCTATGGGTATGTTCATGATGTCTCCTATGGTAGTTTCGCTTCCTTTCAAGCTGTTACTTTTTGTTAGTATAGATGGTTGGAAGTTAATAACAGAAGGATTGATTAAGAGTTATCAATGAATGCTTTTGATGTTATGAATTTTGTTACTCAGGCTATGTATTTAATTGTTGTGTTATCTGCTCCGATATTATTGACTTCTATGATAGTTGGGCTTGTTATAAGTTTGTTACAGGCTGTGACTCAGATTCAGGAGCAGACTTTGAGCTTTGTTCCCAAAATAGTTGCAACTTTTATAGTTATAGCTTTGGTTGCAAGTTGGATAGCTAATTCTCTGTATACATTTGCTGTAGAAGTGTTTAAGTATATTTCAAATGTAAAATGAGATTATAAGAAGGTTGTAAATTTTTAATGTTTAATTAAATATTATGGTGATAGAAAGTAGGGCTCCTAATAGGATAGATTTGTGTGGAGGGACTTTAGATATATTTCCGCTCTATATACTTCTGGGGCTCAGTGTTGTTGTTAATGTTTCAATTGGTATATAT
>JAOABG010000138.1 GCA_026418475.1 bacterium
TTGTTGAATAGGTTTCCGCCTATTCTCTTCCCTATATTTTAAAATTTTTAAGATATTTATCATAGTCTGGTAATATCTTTTTTATGTAGGGTAAAGCCTGCTTTATTTCTTCATTGCTCATGAACTGAAACTGGTATTCCCCTGAATAGGGTTCAGGTTCTCCAATTCTTTGAACAAATTCTATATGCATGAATGGGTCGTCAGCCTTTATTGTTATAGGTGTTCTCTCGTTTGAAAGGTTTACAACTTCTAATGCAAGTCTCCCAATAAATCCACTATGAACTTTTGCTGCATTTAGGAATGATAGTCCTAACCTTCCAAATCTACTTTTTGCAGTTAAGTGTGCTACAATATTTGTTGGCAGCATGACGATTTCCTTTGATATCAGATTCTTATGTTCTAGATAATTTAAAACGACATCTTCTTTTACAGTCAGTATATAGCCGTCGCCATCTAATAGTTTCTCATCGAATGGGTATATCATTCTATATTCTTTTTGAAGCTTTAATAATTCACTTTTTCCCAATATCGCCATATTTATCTCCATAAAGGAGAAAAAAACTTATAATATAAACCCTTTCATTCACCCTCTTTAAAAATTAGATATTTTATGAGAATTTTTGTGATCAAAATAATTCCAAGTAAAATAATAATTGTATCAACTGAAGTAGACAGTCCAATATTATATATGTTCTTTTCAAAAATATATATTGCGTTACTATAATAGTTAAAGGCCCAGTGAATCAATATTGCAACACCAATGTTATAGTAAACATAGGCTACACCCAACATTATTCCCGCAAATGTTGCCTCAGTAGCCTTACCCACATCCCAAACAGATGAAGGCATTATATGTGCTAGGCCGAAGACTATTCCTGAAGTAAAAATTAGAGGTAAAAATATTGTTCGCACTATTCTTCTTTTTTCTTCAATGTCCTTTATCTTTTTTTCTAGGGTCGGAATAGGTGCTACCAAATATTCGATAAAAGATATTCCTTTCCTCCATACTTTTAGCAAAAATAGTGAAAATAAACCTATTATGGACAGTCTAAACCCTATTTCTTCAGATAATGGTGCATGAGATATTATGCATAAAAGTTCTGCTGGATTCATTGGAGGAAGGTTTCCAGTTTCTATCCCAATATTGTATTGAAACCAATCTATTACAAGCACGATAATTATTGTAATCGAAAATATTGAAATTGATGCAGTTAAGTTGTTAGAAAGAGGTTCTATACTAGAAAATTTGTTTTTGAATATAATTTGTAAAGTTTTTTTTCCAGAAACTGCAAGAAGCGTGAATATTGACAGGTATATGACCCATTCAAAAATAAATAGTGTTCGCATTTGAGCTTTAAATGGAAGCACTAGCCCAATAAAAAATATGTAAAATTCTGAAACCTTACCCGATATCCCGTTTCCGAAACTGCTGTTGAATACAA
Source organism: bacterium (assembly GCA_026418475.1). GTDB lineage: Bacteria > DRYD01 > DRYD01 > DRYD01 > DRYD01 > DRYD01. Next base: position 1,443 of record JAOABG010000138.1, read on the forward strand.
TATAGGGTCCAATCACAAAAGAAGCTACCATAGTAAGTATAGTGAATAGTATCAGTATGTCTGCTATCACATCTAGTATATTGAGTATTTTGTTTCCTATATCATTCTTCATTAATATAAGTTAATTTCAGGTATATAAAAAATTTTTTTAAAAAATAGTTTTGGAATACCTTTATTGTTCTTTTTCTAATCCAATTGGTCCTCTGTACCCACATACTGGACACTCGTATTCCTCAGGAACAAGCCAGCCATAGATTCCTTTTACAAGATTAAGTTCGCTTAAGCATACTGGACAATATTTTATTTTCTTCTTGAGAGGTTTTCGAGTTATTTTTGCTTCAGAATCCAATTTCATCACTTATCATTGTATTTCAATTGAACTTTCTTTAAAACCTAAGCTGATAAGCTTATCCTTTATAGAATCCCTGTGGTCTCCCTGTAATATTATGGCCCCATTTTTTGCAGTCCCACCACATGCGAGAGCTGTCTTAAGC
>JAOABG010000139.1 GCA_026418475.1 bacterium
CCATATAAAAATGCCACATCCATCCTACCAGCAAGATTAATTATCTCTGCCTTCCTGTTTAGTGCTAATGCTATTGTCTTTGCCATCTTTGTCTTGCCTGTTCCAGGTGGTCCTATAAATAAAAGTGGTCTCGGTTTATATTGCTTTGTGTATCTGTTGAATGCTATACTCTGACAAATTCTTTCCTTTACATCATCAGTGCTATAAAGATATTTCTCTAATCGTTCTGAAAAGGTATCTATATCAGGGTCTTTTGCTAATATGCCAAAAGGTATGTTGTATATTACATTTTTAAAAATACTGCTTTTATTTGTATAAAAACCTGAAGACATTGACATTACCCTTGCTTGTTCTGTGGTTCTTGAAAGTGTATCCCTGTCTATATATCCAAATATATATAGAAAGATCATATAAACCTTGAATTTATTTACACGTACAGGCACTTCTCCGCGTGTTTTGGAAACGAACCTGTCAATTTTTGATATAAATCTCTTTCTGTCTTCTTTAGTAGATAGTTTGTTGTATAATGTATATATTTTATCTATATACCATAAATAATCATCTTTATTATTTTGTATATTTTCTGAATTCTGCTGTTTAATGATACCTGTTAGATATATCAGAAGACTTTCGGGTATAGAATTCTCCCTAATCTCTAAAAATCTTTCTATTTCTTCCATCACATCTCCTTTTTTGTGAGTTTTGATGTTTGTGATTAATTGAAATAGGTTGTTTTGTCTAAAAAAGATGATTATTGGATATCTAATCTGTGTTGATGGTTTTGTTGCCTGCTAAATAGTATTTATCAGTTAACTATACTCGGATTGTTATCTTCCCTTGCCGTGTGTCCAAAATCTACTTTCGTTATCTTCCATTGCAGCTCCAAACTCAAGACTCTCTCAAATAATGTCTCTATTACCTACATCTGGTCTTTTCCTTTTTTTCCACCTATCCTACCTCTATCCAGGTTGAGAAAAGGTATTTTTATTATCATTTTGACAATAATCTGTAATTCTATTGGCATTAAACCATCGCCTTACAGATGAATCCTAAAAAAAATAATCAATCAGACACCATTATACCGAAGTTTTCAAAGAGCATTTAATAAAACAATTATAACATATTTACACTATAATTGTTAATATTATTTATCGTTTTAAACTTTTAGAACTTTAATTATTTATGGATATTGTAATATATGATATTTTTTCACTATATTACTTATTTACAATGAGTTAAGAATATCAGGGTTGGTTAATGGAATAGTTCTATATGTGAAATGTTGAATACTTTAAATAAAGATATTTGTTTTGTTTTTGTAAATATAATGAGGTGGGATGTGATACAAATCCAAGTAAATGGTATTAGAAAAGATATGGCAGATGGGAAAAAGTGAAATAGTCAATGAAGGAATAATTCTTAAGAACATAGTATCAGATGTATGCAAAGGCTATATTTCATTATCAATAAAAGGACTTGTCAGATAAATAACTTATTTTGAAAAAACGACATACTAACTTCTTTTCAAGCCTGCTTTTTGCCGCATTTGAAAACAATAAAACTTCTGATTTTTTTACTCTATTTACTTATCTGAATACTTCTCAACATTTTTTGTCAAAATCTCCCAAATATAAATTAACTATTGGCTAATAGTGGGAACGATACACTGGTGTAGGATATTATCCCACCATGAACAATTAATTAAATCACATTCAGCACCATTTTTAAGTAGACAAGTAGAGGTTTTATATACCATTTATTTCTCCTCCTTTCTTTAATTTTTTCATGCCTCTAATCTTTACCATTTCTTTTACTTATTCTGTCTCAATCCCCTTTCAATCGGGTCAAAGGTAAAACTAATAGGACAGAGGCTGACTTTCAAGC
>JAOABG010000013.1 GCA_026418475.1 bacterium
GCTTTCTATTGCACAGTGTTTTACGTTTTCTTGGTTTCTACTGGACTAAATGTCATAGCTGAAGACACCTCTTCTACTGGCAACATTGACTTAACTGTCTTACACCAAAATACTGCTTACATTTTTGAATTCAAAGTTGATAAAGGTAACCCTATTGAGCAAATACTATCAAAAAAATACTTTAATAAATACGTAGATTTTGAAAAAATATACGCTATTGGTATTATTGTTAATTCAACATCAAAGTCTATAGAAAAATTTATTATAGAGAAGATTAAGTAAAAACATTAATATAAAATATATCAAATAATATGAGAAAATTTCAATAAGAAGGTTTAAATATTTTCTTTGTATAATCCTATGAATATAATTAAGTGTTATTTACTGAAGAGTTATTAATTGCTGGGGTAGCTCAGAGGTAGAGCAGCTCACTCGTAATGAGCAGGTCGTGGGTTCGAATCCCATCCCCAGCTCCACAGTATACTTATCCACTACAAAAACTCTGCCACGATTTTAACATCTTTTTTACAAATACCCCTATCACAATATAACCATCTTTCCTCATCTATCTTTATATAAGAGCTGGTAAAAATGAAATTAAATACTAATCTTTATTCTAATAAAGTAGGAGAGAGCAAAAAGCATAATGATAACTAAAGGAGCATTGATAGGAGCAACAATCAAAGGAATTGCAGGTGGAATAAAAGGATATATGGAAGCTAAGCAAGAATATTCCAAACTGCCAGTATCCACACTAGAAGTGGAAGTTATAAGACCACAATATAGAGTAGAACATGGATCAATTGTTATCACAGAAGTAGATACAAGGTAGTAATGGAATCAAAAGATACAGTTCTTCCCGAAACTTCTCTCTATAATTTGTTGCCAACAAAGTGGGATCCATATCGAGAGAAATAAACAATGGTTTCAATTGGTCAAATTCAACATCAGAATTTCAGAAGCTCCTTGCTCCGTATACCCTAAAAATCCCATTAAGAAACAAAGAAGGTAAAATAGTTTATAATAAAGAAAAACTAGTTTTTCAGGGGAAAGGACAGGGTATAATTGCTGGATACAGAGAAGTTCCAGTAAAAGAAGACAGAATTCAACTTTATGGATATAGATGCCTGATGCAAAATCATTTGAAGTACTCATAGAATCATTTGAAGTAGAAAGATACAAAGAACCAATAGTCAAATTTGTTCACGGGGTAGACTTTATAGGCAATCGTATATAACGCTACTATTGGAGCAGCTATAGGTGGAGTATTAGGAGCAGTATCATCAGCAGTATATTAAAATGGAATACGTAAGTTATAAGAGGTAAAATTAAGAAAAAGTAGAATTTTATGAACTATGACCACTATACTTGCAATAAAGAGAAACAATAAACTTGCAATAGGTGGAGATGGACAAGTAACTTTAGGGAACTATTCGATAAAAAATACTGCTCGTAAAATCAGGAGAATGTACAGAGACAGTGTATTGAGTGGTTTTGCAGGTGGAGCAGCAGATGGATTAGCACTATACGAAAGATTAGAAAAGAAACTAGAAGAATATAACGGTAATCTTAAAAAAGCGGCAGTTGAATTAGCAAGAGATTGGAGAACAGACAAAATTCTAAGACGGCTCGAAGCTATGATAATAGTTGGTAACAAAGAAACACTTTTGGTTCTCTCAGGAACAGGAGACATAATAGAACCTGATGATAATATAGCAGCGATAGGATCAGGTGGTCCTTACGCATACGCTGCAGCCAAAGCACTGTACGATAATACAAACCTAGAAGCCTACGATATAGTTATAAAATCACTATCAATAGCTTCAAACATTTGTATATACACCAATTCCAATTTCTCAATAGATCTTATTGAATTCTAATGAGTCTTTATTTTGACTTTCATTGCCACCTGGCAGATGAACAATATACACCCGAAGAAGTATCAAAAATCCTGTCTATTTGCCAACAACAGAATATCACCATTTGCTCAATGAGTACACACTTTGAAGATTTTAAAATTAATCTAGAATATTCTAATCAGCCAAATGTCCTAACAGGATTTGGAATACATCCATATGAATCACACAAAATAGTACAAATACTAAACTGGGAAGAGAAAATAAAACAAACAATAGAAAAACACAAAGAATTAATAAATTTCATTGGAGAAGTCGGCTTAGACTTCTATAAAATGAAACATACTGATAAACAACAAATAGAAGTATTTGAATATTTTACATACCTTTCCTCAGAATATAATTTACCACTAAGTATACATACAAGATCTGCAGAAAAAGAGGTATGTAAAATACTCACCAAGTATCAAAAAAAGAAAAAGTTGAAAGCAATCTTTCACTGTTTCACTTCAACAGAAAAAGATATAGCAAAAACAATTCTTGAAAATGAATGGTACTTTGGATTCGGAGGAGTAATAACATTCAAAAAATCAACAGAATTAAGAGAAATACTGAAATACATCTATGATAACAAAGGTAATATCTTATGCGAAACAGACAGCCCATATATAACACCAGAACCTTACAGAGGTAAAAAAAACTACCCATACTTCGTAAAAATAATCTACGAAAATATTGAAAAGATACTGAATACAAAAGACTTCATTTTTTCATACCCTATAATAGGATGAAAAATCAGGAAATAATAAATGTAGATATAGCAGTAATAGGGGGAGGAACATCGGGAATATTCCTTACACTATATTTAGTAGAGAAAGGGTTTAAAGTTGTACTAATAGAGAAAACACAGAGGATAGGAGGAGCGTTAGTAAATAATTTAGTATACCCAACAGCTGGCTTCCATACACCTAACTTCAAATATGTATACAGTCCCCTGGTGGATAATTTTTTGAAAGAGCTATCAGCAAAAAAATTAACTTTGGGTCATATAAAAGATCCTCTTAACTTTTCATCAACAGTGACACCTATAAGTCCAACAGCCTACAAAATACTGATTAATAAGCTATTTAATCATACTAATTTTTACTTTTTCCCGTTGTCAATTATAAAAAACATAAAACATAGCAATAACAGAGTTAGATCAATAATTTTTAACTCTTATAGCAAGACATACAATGTAGTAGCCAAATTTTTCGTAGATGCCTCCGGAGTATTGTTAACATCCAATTTCATACCAATGGAATACAACTTTGATATACAAAACATCCAAGCAGTAAGCCTTATTTTTAAAATATCCAATGTTAACTTTAGCTCAATACTAAAAGACGTCAAAACAAATCCCCAAGAATTCTATTATAAAACTGATCCTGATTTCATGAATAAACAAAAATTTTTAAGTATTTCTGGGTACTATTCTTTGGCAAAAGAATACTTAAATAACCCATCACTGTTATTAACAAGAGATAGGTTCCTATTTTTTAGCTACATTGACAGAGATTCAGTAGTTGTCAATACAACCAGACTATTTCTGAAAGATATAGTAAAAAATCATGAAATAGAAATAGAATCAATAGAAAAAAATGGTTACAAAATTTTACTTGAACAGGCAATATATATACACAAAATTATGAAAAACAATATAGAAGGATTTAAAAATTCCTACATATCCGAAATTGCAGATTTCATAGGAATAAGACATTATAGAAATATAAAGGGAGAATACATTCTATCCTTGGAAGATGTAACAAAAGGAAAATTTTTTGATGATAATGTTAGCATAGGCACATGGCCAATTGATATACATATTTCCAATTCTATTATTGAAAAACCAATTAATGAGAATGGATATGGAATACCATTCAGATCATGTATAAACAATTATAAAAATCTGGTATTTATCGGTAAAAACATATCTGCAGATAAGTACGCTTTCAGTAGTTCAAGGATTCAAGCAACACTAATGATACTAGGTGAAAATGTCGGAAGAATATTAGAATACTGCCTAAACAAAAATACTAATCCCACAGAGTTAGATTATAGAGACATAAAAAAATCCACACATCTAAAAATCAAATAACAAAAGTTTATTGAAGGATATTTCTAAAATTTATTGAATATCTTTACAGTATTACCCAAATAAAAGCCATAAAATAAAAACTAATTTTACAAAATTTTAACAAACATAGATAAAAAATGAGAAAAACATTAAGGAAAAATAAAAAAAGCAGTTGAAATAAAAGAAAGGGGGAAAACCCTATGCTACTTTTAGAAATAGGGAAGGAGAACAATATGAAAAGTAAAAACCTCAAAAGAGAAAAACCACAAAAAGTATCATCAATATTTGATGAAATAGTTGGACAAACATCAGATGAATCAGAAAATATCAAAGATCTTAAAGACAACGAATTAGTCATACTCGCAAAAAAAGGTAACAAAAAAGCTATAGCCATACTTATAAACAAATACAAAAATTTTGTAAGAGCAAGATCTAAATTCTATTTTATAATAGGAGCAGACAAAGAAGATATAGTCCAAGAAGGATTGATAGGTCTTTATAAAGCAATAAGAGATTATAACCCCGACAAAAAAACTTCGTTCCGAGCATTCGCAGAACTGTGCATAATGAGACAAATAATAACAGCCATTAAAACTGCAACTAGACAAAAACATACCCCACTTAATTCCTACATCTCACTCAATAAACCAATATTTGAAGAAAATGGTGAAAGGGTACTAAGTGACGTAATCGTAAGCACAAGAAATGTCAATCCCGAAGAAATATATATAACATTAGAACTTACCAAAGACATAAAAGAAAAAATGAAAAAATATCTAAGCTCACTAGAAGCTAAAGTATTATCAGAATACCTCAGAGGATTATCATACCACGAAGTGGCTAAAAGTATAGGAAAACACATAAAATCAGTGGATAACGCACTACAGCGAATAAAAAGAAAAATACAACAAACCATCAAAGAATCCTACGGTGACTGAATATTAATAAACCCGAAACTATAAGCACAATACAAATACCACAAGAACTCATTCCAATATATAATAAATATTTTTTAGAGATCCTGAAATTTGAGAATAGACAACCAACCACAGAATTGTATAATACGATTATCATCGATTCCTTCACCCAATATTTAATCCTGGAAAAAATTATTCAAAACATAGAAAAAAATGAAATTGAATCAATAGATATAGGAACAGGATTAGGATTACCATCCATACCAATATTAATAGCAACAAAGTTAATCAATAATATACCCAACAAAACAATAAAATTTCATCTGTTAGAACCTAAACAAAAAAAAGTCAAATTTCTGGAAGAGGTAAGGAAAAACCTAAATCTAGATTTTATTATCCACAATACCGATGAAAAAATTTTCTATTCAAAACATAAAAAAAAATTTGATATAGTTTTCTGTAGGGCAGTATTTACTCCACCAAAAATATTCGATATATTAAAAAAATACTCCAATCAATTTGCTTTCTGGCAATATTCAGAAAACTATCAACAAATATTAAATAAGTACAGCAATAAAATAAAACAAAACAGTTTGGAAATTTTTAGAATCTTTGAATACAATGTTAACACCAAAAAATCTTATACCATAATCCTGAAAAAAATGTAAAGGCTATTATTCAATTTGTTGGTACTTTTCACGTTCTCGTTTTTTCCGCTTTTCTTCTCGAAGAATGTAAAGCATTTCAGTTTGGCCCGGCTCAATCCTTTTCATATTCTCTATAACTATACCATAATTAGCAAGCAATTGGAGAATTTTATCATAATCCTCACACCATTTCTGGGATATATAAATATCCTGTTGTTTTTCATACTCCGCGAGATTATGAGAGTCAACAAATCTAACCAATCTAAAATATATTTGATTATCATCTGTCAATTTTATTTGAACCTTATGATCTTCGGAATATGGCAAATCCAAATATATTACCTGTCCATTCAAGAGATTTTCAAGCACAGAAGAATCAACCAAAGAATATCCAATTTCTTCTAAAGCTTCTTTCAAATTCTTCTTTAAAGAGCTTCTTATATGCTTATATTCCATATATTTTTGAACAGCATTGATTAAATTTGAAATTCCAACTTGCAATTTCTCAAATTCCTCTTTGTCAATATACTTTTTTGATAAAAGATCATTAATATCTTGTAAAGATTTGAGTATTAACGGATAATAATTAGTTAATTTAAAATCCTTATCGTCTTTTAGAAAATCAAGGAAATTACTAACAAATGAATAGTATCCCTTTAATTGCTCAGAAAATAGCTCTGTTCTAATCACTTTCAACTTTATATCAGAAAAGTCCAAATTGGCCTGATCCAACAATATCCTGAGATAACTATCATCCAATTTTTCCAAATCCAAATACCTAAAACTCACTTTATTATAATATTCAGAATCAATTTGCTTTATTCTATCCAGAATATCATGTATCTTTTTGATCAGTAAATCCTTCTCAGAAACATTAGAACTAATATTAATACTCAAATATCTTTGTTCTAAGATCCCAAGTAAATCCTCCAATTCACTAAGTTTTACGTCATTGAGATTTTGACAGATTTGCTGAATTCTATTCAATTCACTCTGATCATTCATATCTTTCAAAATTTTAGTTATTTGATAATACAGCTCTTGCTTATTAGATAATAAAAGTCTGTTGCTTACAACCAGTTCATTATAATCTTTTACGAGTTCACCAATTTTTTGCTGTATACCATAATAGTCAACATTATCTGATTTTAACATTTTGGATATATCCACAGTTTTTTTTATAATTTGCTCTTTCTGGTTTGAAAACTCTTTACTAATCAACGTTTGATTAACCATTTTGGAAAAGTTTTCCAAATTTTCCAAAAGTACCTTTTTCTGTGTTTCCTGATCATTTATATTTGAATTCATTTGATTAAATAATAGATTTGTTCTATTTTCATTATCATCTGTGATTAAAATCGATCCTGTTCCAATGGCTGTAGCAAGCAGTGCTGATGACATAGCCAAAGCACTACCAATTAAAAATATAGCCCCCAAACTAAGAATACTCAAAGTAATACCTCCAAAACTGTGTTTCCTATCTTTATAAAAGCCGGGAAATTATTAACTTCCTTTTTACCATTAACTTTTGTTACTTTCCCCGCCTCAATCAAAAATGTTCCATTAGTAGAATTCAAATCTTCAATAATGAGTATTTTACCAACAACAGACAACTTCAAATGTTTCCTGGAAACAGCTAAATCAAGAGGAATAGGTAAATCAACATTTCCTTCTCTGCCAACAAGTATGTCGTACTCAAAACTGTAGTTATTTCCTTCGTAAGGTCCGGTCAAAATATTAATCTTCATTTTCTATTTCTACCCTAACTTTCTCTTTATAATAAACCATTATTTTCTTATTCTTTATATGTAAATATTGAAGAATAGTTTCAGCCACTTTGCTAAGTATTTCAGATTGCACAACTCTTTTAATATTTCTTGCACCAAATGAAATATTATATCCTTTTTCCAAAATATAATCCTTTATACTTGGGTCAAAAACTATTTTATCGCCACTTTCTTCTATTTTCATTGAAATTTTGCTTAATTCTAAATCTATAATTTTTTCAACATTTTGTTTATCCAATGGCCTAAAAACAATAATTTCATCAATTCTATTAACTATTTCAGGGCGTAGAAATTTAGTTATCTCTGGTAAAACAGCTTTTTTAAGCTCATCAGAAGTTATATCAGGGTTACTATTCAATAATTCAAATATCAAATTAGAACCTATATTAGATGTCATTATTATAACTGTATCATAGAAAGTCAAGGTTCTCCCCTTTGAATCTTTCAATTGTCCCTCATCAAAAACCTGAAGGAATATGTCAAAAACTTCTGGATGAGCTTTTTCTATCTCGTCTAACAAAATTATGGCATAAGGTGATTTCTTAATAGCCAGAGTAAGAATACCATCTTTGTCATATCCAATATAACCTGGAGGAGCACCTAATAACTTTGATACCTCATGTTTCTCCTTGAATTCAGACATATCCAATCTTATCAAGTTATCTTCACTCTCAAAGAGTGTTTCAGTCAAAACCTTAGCCAAATATGTTTTACCTACACCAGTAGGCCCCAAGAATAAGAACACCCCATATGGACGCTTAGAAGGATTCAAACCAGCTTTGGAAATCTTTATGATTTTTGAAATTTTATCAACAGCTTCATCCTGACCAACAATCTTAGATTTCAGTATCTCTTCAAGAGAACTTATTTTTTCCAATTCCTTGTCCTGCATCTTAGACACCGGAATATTGGTTTGCCTACTTATTACCTCTTTAATATCATCAAGTTCAACTATTTTCTTATTTTTCTCAGTTTTAACATAAGTTGCAGCCTCATCTATTATGTCTATAACTTTATCAGGCAAATTTCTGTGAGGTATATAACGCTGAGATAATTTAACTATTTTATCCAAAATTGATCTATCATATTCAACTTTGTGGTACTCCTCAAATGAAGGGATTACATTTTCAAGAATAAAAACTGTTTCTTCAATCGTTGGTTCCTCAACCATTATGGGTTGAAATCTTCTTTCAAGAGCTGGATCCTTTTCGATATATTTGTAGTATTCCTCAGTAGTTGTAGCACCTATAATTTTTATTTGTCCTCTGGCCAAAGCAGGCTTAAAAATATTGGAAATAGTATTATCAAGCATTATAGTATGTATTTCATCAATAAAAAGAACTATATCTTCTCTATTTTCCAGATCTTTTATTAATTCCTGCAATTTTTTTTCCAATTCTCCGCGTAAGGAAGTCCCTGCAAGAAGAGATGAAGTAGTAATTTCATATATAGAAACATTTTGTAATTCATTTATTTCTTTTTTGGCTATCTTTTGAGCCAGACCCTCAACAATTGCAGTTTTTCCCACTCCAGCTTCACCTATCAAAACAGGGCTATTCTTGGTTTTCCTAAGTAATACTTGGATAAGCCGCTGGATTTCCTCATCTCTACCCACTACCTTATTCAATTTACCCTCTAAGGAAAGCCTGACCAAATTCTTACCATACTTCTCAAGGAACTCTATATTTTTTGAACCCTTGGATTCCTCAGATGACTTAATTTGCACCTTATCATCAACATTCTTAAAAACATAATCTTTAACATTTTTAGTGTTAAAAAACATGGAAAGAAGCCTGAAAACAGATGTATTATTAACTAAAAAATCAACAAAATCTTCAACAGTAGAGTTTTTGTTTTCTGAAAATTTCTGAAATTTCTTAATAAGCGGACTTATAACAGTCTCATCTGAAGTCTTTACATTAAGAGAAGAAAACAGCTTAAGGAAATCTCTGACCTCACGATTTATCCTCTTTACCCCTTTGTTATCCAATTCCAGTATAATATCAATAGTGGTGAAAGAGACGGCTTTTTTTTGTTTATACTCGTCATACAATTGCTGTATAAATTCTCGAATCATACTCTATTTTCTATAACTTTTGCTCTTTTAACAGTTATTCCTTTATATTTATATCCTTCTTCTCTGATTTCGGTTATGACACCAGTAGGTAAATTATGATTTCTACTATATCCTTCCACCCTATGATCTATTATATTAACTTTTGTTTGTTCAGGAATTATATAAATTTCCTCAATCTCACACTCATCCATTATATCTTTTTTTATCTTGCTTATATTTTCATTATATCCATACTTTCTGACGTATTTATCAAGATTAGAGATCAAATCTATAATAAGATTTTTAATAATGTTGTCCCAAGCTATAAAGTTTATAGATTTAGTTTCTCTAACTTTAGACTTAAAGCTATGCAACTCAGAAATAGTTTTAACAGATTTGACATTTATATCCATTTCTTTATATATTTCAAGCCCCTTTATTTTATTTACCAAATTATCTATCTTAAACATTATCATCTCTAAATTTTCCCTATCTAGCGTTTTTTCATCTAAAGAACTCCCAAATTTATCAGTATCATTAGTATACATAGAATCAACATTTTGTTCGTTTTTAGCAAGTTGTTCTTCATATTTACTAAACATAATATCAGTTTTATTGGATACATCACTTATTTTACTTAAAGCCTGATTTATCTTGGTTTCTAATAGTTCAGACCTCTGCTTCAAAAACTCAACTTCTTTCTGAAGATTAGATATAACAACACTATCATCAGAACTATCACCAGAAACACCACTTTTTTCATACAATTTTCTCTTATCAATAGAAAGTTTATTCTTAAGAATAAAAACTACCAAAAACGATAACAAACCTAAAATGATGAACCCAAATATTAATAAAAGATTCTCCTTAATATTTCTAAGAAATCTATCAATAAGATTAAAGTTGGTATTTGTATTATTATTAGTAGTGGGATGAATTACCAGAGTACTGGCACTTGTAGTTTGTTGATCAGTGTTATTTAAAGTTGTATTATTAAAAGTAGTATTATCTGAGATAGTATTAACTGTAGTATTGACCGTAGTATTAATCCCATCAGTTAGTGATCCCTTATTAGGATTAACATTCTTAAAAGTTATATCATAAGATAAATATCTTGGTTCATTAAAAGTAGTACCAAAAACCAATCTGTACCTCTCTATTATATCCTTTCTCATATCTTCTGGTAATTGCTCAAAAGAAGGAATTTTTACAGTTATACTATCACCTACACCTTTACAGAACACAGCAAGATATTTATAAGTCAATGGCCCCCAAGAGTAATAATCTATATTAGTTGGTTCAACCTCATTGAAATCAAAATTAGTAATCCTCTTTAAAACATAAAGTTTTGTAAATACATCTTCATCCCTACTTATAAACGTAGCAGAATCTAATAAATATTCAACAAACTTTATCTTTTTTTCTTGTTCTTCAGGTTTTATAACAAACCCACTATTGATATCAACAAAAAGTTTATTGTCCTCCCGAGCATATATAACCATAAACTGGTCTTGAAAGTAAAAATAAACAGTCTTCTGCTGCCCATAAACAAAGACAAACAAAAATAAAATGAAATTTAGAAATACGAAAAACTTACCCAACTTCATCATAACAATTCGTTAAATATCTCCACTGTTGTTGGATGAGGATAAACTATTGTCTCAGAGTTATACACCATTGGTATATTAATAAGCTCGGATACGTTCTCTGCAATTACATGAACCCCAAGTATTTCTCCACGATTGTTATATAAAATTTTTACAAACCCTTCCCTAAAATTGTCAACAATTGCTCTGGGATTAGAAGCCATACTGACTTTTTTAGATGTATAATCTAATCCGATACTTTTAAGCTCTCTTTCAGTAAACCCATACCATCCAACCTCAGGAATAGAAAACATAATAGATGGGATCTGAATTTCATTAGTTTTGGTATATCTGTGTTTACTAACACCACCTTGCAGAGTATTAACCAAATTGTTCGCAACAATCTTAGCTTGGTATTCAGCTTTGTGAGCCAATAATTTTCCTCCGATAACATCACCTATAGCCCAAACATTATTTAACCCTTTAATCTGTAGAAACTCATCAATTTCTATTTTATCCACTCCATCCATAGGAATATTGGGCTTCCTTCCAAGAGAAAATATAACGAAACTAAATTCATCCTTTATAGTATTCCCATCAGAAACATACTCAACAACCAAAGTATCACCTAAAGGCTCTATTTTATTTATGACAGAGTTTGTTAAAATATTTACATTAGAATTGTTCTTGAGCAAACTTTTGTGGATTTCAGAAATAATATCGTTATCAGCACTGGGAATTATATTTCTCTCCTTTTCTATTATAACAAAATGGCTGTTATCAAACAAATTCGAAAATATTGAAACAGTTTCCAAGCCAATATATCCAGCACCAATAATTAGGACTTTTATACCTTTTCTAAGATCACTAACAAAAGTATCAAACATATCTCCCCAAAGCTCCCTGTTAGTAAGAATCCTGTCATGATTATATCCTAACCTAACAGGAACAGAACCTGTAGCCACCACAACAGCATCAAAACTGTGTAGTTTACCATCAATTGACAACTTATCTTTATACAATATCCCCTTACTATCTACAACATCAACCTCAACTTTCTTAAGATTATACTCTATTCCTTTTTTTATAGTTCCAACAGTCTTTCTCAGATTACTAACAATAACTTCCACATCAAAAGATAAACTTTTTTTCAACATTTTCCTTACCTTATAACACATCTTTGAAAAATTATAGATGGTTTTTGAAGGTATACAACCAACGTTAGTACACTCACCACCTAAGAACCTATCCTCTAAAAGATGGATTTTCCCATTGAAACCAATTGCTCTAAGTTCCTGAGCCAACCTTATTCCCCCAGGACCACCACCTATAATAAAAACCTCTTTCATTTTAAAAGTCTCTCCCTAATCACTTTATTATTACAATAGCAACAACAGAAAGAAAAATAGTGATAAAATAAAGTATAAAAGCTGCCTGTTTCTGATTTAACCCCAATTGGAGCAATTTATGATGAATATGCTCCTTGTCAGGTTGAAATATATGTTGCCTCTTAAGAATTCTCCTCAATATAGCCCACAAAGTATCAAATATTGGAATAGCAAAAATAATAACAGGAACAAGTAAAGAAATTATGGTGGCTTTCTTAAAATAACCAAGTAAAGAAACTATACTCATAAACATTCCTATAAATAAACTACCGGTATCACCCAAAAATATCTTAGCAGGATTGAAATTATATCTCAAAAACCCCAATAAACTTCCACTCAAAGCAAAGACAAAAACTGCCAAAACAGTTTGCCCCTGAATAACAGCCAATAAGCCAAGCGTAAAAGAAGTTATCGCAGCAATACCAGCAAGAGCACCATCCATACCATCTATCAAATTTATAGCATTAGTCAAACCAACTATCCATAAAATAGTAAGTATATAGCCCAAAAAATCACCAATCACAACAGGATAATTACCCAGATTAGATAAAAAAGTTATCTTACTACCAGTAAAATACAGAACATTGGCACACAAAAGCTGAAAAAATAACTTCTTCTTCGCATCTATCTGAAACAAATCATCCATTATTCCCACCAAAGTTATAACAAAAAGAGAAAAAACTATCCCGACAATCTGTAAAAAATCATATTTAAAGTATTTTACCTTAAAAAATTCAGGTTCAAAAAATAAAATTAACATAACAAAAAATAAAACACTAAAAATAACAGAAACTATAACCGAAATCCCACCTAATCTTGGAATAGGCTCCTTATGAATTCGCCTCTCATCAGGATTATCAACAATATTATATTGCTTACAAACTCTTATAACAACTGGAGTAACAAATAAAACCACCCAAAAAGATAGAACGAAAATAATTATATAGGCTAACATGCTTTAACTTTTTTCTCTATTTCCTGAATCTTTTCAATCCTCTTTTGGTGCCTACCACCCTCAAAAGAAGTTTCAATAAAAGTCTTAACTATATCTTTAGCGGTTTCCTGACCTATTATCCTACCTCCCAAACATAAAACATTAGAATTATTATGAAGTCTTGCGAATTTGGCAGTAGTAGAATTACAACATAGAGCAGCCCTTATGTTTTCAAATTTGTTTGCTACAATGGACATACCTATACCAGTTCCACATATCAAAATTCCAACAGAGCTAGGAAACTTTTGAACCTCCTTACAAACATCTATAGCATAATCAGGATAATCACAACTACTTTCTGAATATGTCCCCTTATCAACAACCTCAAGATCAAAATTGTTAATAATATATTCAATAATTATTTTTTTCAAATTGAAACCCGCGTGGTCACTTCCCACAAATACTTTGCTAAACATATTGATTTTCCCCTTTCCTCATATTTATTATTCTTAACTTTAAATTTTCCACCAAATACTTTGTCCTTATTGAAAACGTTTCAGGGGTTAGAGCAGAATTATGTGGACTACCCCAAAAATTTGGTAACTCGAAAAAAGGATAATCCAGTTTAAACTCCTGGTTAAAAGCAGGTTCAGACCACCAAACATCCAAAGCACACCTGAAATCAGGATTATCCTTTAAAAAATAATATAGATCCCTCTGATTTATTATTGGTCCCCTACCAACATTAACCAAAATTGCACTCTTCTTCATTATACAGAGTTTATCATAGTTTATCAAATTTTCTGTCTTCTCATTCAAAGGTAAAGCAATAATGACAAAATCAGAATTAGCAAGAACATAGTTCAAATTCTCCAATGTATAAATCTCATCAACATATTGAATATCAGTTTTACCTGTAGTGTTGATAGCCAAGACTCTCATATTAAAAGCTTTTGCAATCCGAGCAACCTCACTCCCTATACCCCCAAATCCAATAATACCAATATTTTTACCGTTTAAAAGTACGTTTCCAATATTTTGATCATATATCCCCTGTTTAAGTTTATGATAATTAACCAACAAATTTTTGGACCAAAATAAAATAAAAGCAAATACATGTTCAACAATTATGGATGAATAAGCACCACTATTACCAACTACCAATGAATTGGGAAACCAATCCTTTTTAATATGATCTGTCCCGGAAAGAATACACTGAACTATCTTCAATATTTTTGAATTAGACAATAAAAACAGTTCATCCTGACTGAGTTCTTTATCAGGGAATAAAGTTATTAAAACTTCTGTATTTTCTAGTATATCTTTTCTATTGTGGTAATTATTGTCCAGAAAAACGACTTTTCCTAACTCTTCTAACCCAATTAATATTTCCTTTTCTTCTGGTCTAGGTTTATAGGTAACTGTTATCATTATTTTTTTCGGGGTGGTGGGATTTGAACCCACGGCCTCCACGTCCCGAACATGGCGCTCTCGCCAGGCTAAGCTACACCCCGCTATTTAACAAAATTTAACAAATTCTTGGTTAACACATCAGCTTTCTCAGAACCAACTTTACTATAAACCACTTTCCCCTCTTTTATAATGAAAAGAGTAGGAATAAACTTTACACCCAAGTTGTAACTCAATTGAGGCTTAGCCTCAAATAATACAGGATACTTTATTCCTCTTGATTTTATGAAATCCTTGATAGATTTCTCATCACCACTTGAAGAACTCAAAATACTGTAAAAGACTACATTATCTTTCAATTTTTGATCACTTTGAATATTGGAATAAAATTTATTTAATTCAGGAATAGCCTTTACACAAGCAGGACACCATGTCTCAAAAAATTCCAAAACCATGACCTTATCAATATACTCTTTCAAATTAACATCTTTTCCACTAATAATATCTTTCATAGCAGGAGAATATTTTATGAAATTACTGACATCTTGATTCTGAGATGCAACTGAAAAATTGAAAAACATAGCAAATAAACTTATAATAAAACTGAGAACCACATAAAACTTTTTCATCTCAAATATCACCTCCTAATTTTTTATTTAATTAAAAAAACAATTAATCCTTTACATTAAATATCAAATAAAGGTAAATAATAAAAATAAGAATAAAATATAAATAGGAATGAAATCCGAAAAATCTGGGAACTCAAAAATGCTTAAAACATATAACATAGAAACCAACCACTCCTTGAATCCCTTTATAAATTACTATCTTTTTGAAAAAGGAACATTAATGTGGTATATAAAAGAAAAATTTCCACTATACTTTTACCCCCTAATTCCGTTGAAATTCTTAATTCTGAGATCACTTATTCCAATTGAAATAGAAATCATAGAAAATAGTTTCTTAATTAATTCTTTAAAACCAATTAAATATAAAATAACAAGAAACATGCTTGGAATATATAAAATAAAAAACAACACCCCTCCACAAAAAGAAATAACAATACCCTACTTTTTGTATATGTACATACCCAAAATAAAAATTCAAAACAACACATACAGCATAAAAAGAGAATATTTCTCAATATTTCCATACCAAGCAAAATACATATTTTACAAAAACCAAGAACCAATATCCGAAATACTGGTAATTCCCAAAGAAGGAAGAACTAAAGTATCAACAAATATAAATATTGTATCCACAGACGAAGAAGATACAGAATTATCATTGATAATTTCGCTAATAATTACTCTGGGGTATAACTATAGATAATCTACTATTTTTTGGTTATAGCTTTAAGCCTGCATTTGTGCCCGGGGGGACTTGAACCCCCAGCCTCAGGATCCGCAATCCTACGCTCTATCCACTTGAGCTACGGGCACACATAACTTCCTTCAAAGCATCTAAAAATAAATTGTTATCATCACGATAAGGACTTATTGTAACTCTTATATACGATCCCATATTCATATCAGAAGCTGGACGAACTATTATACCCTTCAACAATAAATCATTATAAACCTTCATGTGATCTTCAACCTTTATAGCAATAAAATTAGCAAATGTGGGTATAAACTCAACACCCATCTCACTTAACTTCTGATAAATATAATACTTCTCTTTAATCACTCTTTTTATACTCTTGAGTAAACCTTTATAATTTTCCAGAGAATAAATTACAGCTTTCTGAGCCAAATGGTTCACATTAAAAGGTAACCTAATATTATTTATTGATTTAATAATATAAGGGTTAGAGAAAGCTACACCAACTCGCAAGCCAGCCAACGAAAAAACCTTAGAAAAAGTCCTCAAAACTATCAAATTTTCATACTCCCTAACCAATTTAACCCCATCATGATAATCATAATGATCCACAAATTCATAATATGCCTCATCCAAAATAACAACTATTCTATTCCTTAAAGTGTAATCCAAAAACTTCAACAGATCGGTATTTGTGATAATGCTACCTGTAGGATTATTGGGGCTACAAATCACAGCCAACTTAACTTTAATCCCTTTTTTATGTAAAAGTTCGATTCCCTCCATCATATCAGAAGCTTTTATATCATAATTTGGAGAGGATAAGTTATAAGTAAGATGTCGCGCCCCAAACAAATTAGAATCAATATAATAAATAGCAAACGTCGGATGAGGAGTAAATACAACATCACCCTCCTTTATTAACACCTGATAAATATATCTAATCAATTCAACAGCACCGTTACCAACAGATATATGATCAGAAGCAATACCATAAAATTTACTTAGACTATCCATCAAATAATACATGCTGTCATCAGGATAATAGTAGACATTTTCAAGATCTTTCTTCAACTTTTTAAGAATTTTGTTGTTAACACCCGCTAAATTTTCATTTGAAGCCAACTTCAAAATCTTTACATCTCTATCACCAAAAATCTCTCTCCTTATTTCCTCAATAGGTTTCCCAGCTTTGTATCTCTGCAAATTGTAAGCACGTCTATCAATATATTCCTCTATCCACATAACTTTATTCTCCCTTAAGTTTTATCAAACCATTATCATAGATATACCATATTTCCCGAGGTAAAAACAATTCAGTTGTTCCTATCTTTTTCTTTATAATGTCAACACTACTATACTTTGTTATAACATTGTTATAAATATCTATCTCATTGTGAACCATTTTCAAAATCTCCTGGTTATAAGAATACTGCTTTTCAAGCTTATTCTTCTCAGATAAGAGAAAAATATATACTAACACCAAAGTAAACAAAAGAAAATAGTAAAATACATTGAAAAGCTTGGAAAATATGAATCTGAACTCTTTCCTTATTTTTTCTTCTTCCTCTTTCAATTTTTCTTCACTTAATTCCGTTAATATCATACAATACTACCTCTTGCAATACATTAGTATTATATCCACCTTCTAAAACAAATATAACCCTCTTATACCCAACAGTTTCTAAAATAACATTTTTTATACGATTTATACCATTAATTGAACAATTCATGTAAGTAATAGGATCATGAGAATGGATATCATAACCACTGGAAACAATAACAAAATCAGGAGCAAAATTATTGTAAACAGATACAAATTCACTTTGATAAATTTTCAACAATTCGTTATCCCCAGCATAGATAGAAACAGGGAAATTATAAGTATAATCCGAACCCTTCCCAATACCCTTCTCAGAAATTATCCCAGTAAAAGGATAAAAAGGATAGGCATGTGTAGAAAAATAAAGAACAGAGTCATCATCATAAAATATCTCTTGAGTCCCATTACCATGATGAGCATCAAAATCAACAATCATCACCTTTTTCAAATTATGATATAATTGTATGTACCTTGCTAAAACAGCAACATTATTAATAACACAAAATCCCATAGCTTTAGAAGACTCAGCATGATGTCCAGGAGGCCTAATATAAGCAAATCCCAAACCACCATAATTAATAACCCAATCACATAAACTAAACAACAGATTTAAATTAGTTAAAATAACTTTTAAAGTGTAAGGAGTAACATAAGTATCCGGATCTAAAAAATCAAACTTTTTTACTTTACTAACCTTACTCTCAAGAAACTCAACATATTCTTGATTATGAACTGTAAAAATAATTGACCAAACCTCAGATGAGTAATCCAAACTTTTGGCAACGAAAAACTTATATCTCTCTTTTTTAAGCTCACCATCTAGAAAAAGCGAAGATAATTTAGAAACTATACTCTTAGTTCTATCAGCGTTCTCAACATGAGAATCTAAATTATGCAAATAATCCAGCTCATTGTAAGCTATACTTATCATCTTCACCAATATTATCTATAGCAGAGAGGATATAACTCTTAACAAAAGAATCATGCTCATTGGAAAGTAAATCAAGCAAAACCCTCTTTTTATCCTTAAAATCTGAAAACAAAACAATATTAATAAATCCAATTTTATTTTTCATATCAAATTTGTCATATTCATTTCTTAAATGATATATCTCATCGTTAATAGGTAGTAAGTGTAGAGTCTTTATAATCTCATCTTTAATAGAAGCCTGAACACTGCCATTCAGGAAAATGGACAATAAAGTGTTATTAAATTCTTTCTTCCTAAGTAGCTGAACAGCAACCAACAAAGCAAGCTTGGAAAATTCATCAACATTATCATCTTTAAGTTTCTGATTGATCCACTCAACATTTTCTTGATTATCAAAAGTACCTAACAAATTTCCAACGTAAAACTTCAAAACAGGATTATCCAACTTAAAGAGCAGAGAATGAGCAAAATTCATCACTTTATCATCATCAGATCTACTTCTACCTTCAAGCGAAGAAATGGCCTGAGCTTTAACCGTGTTAGAATAATCATTAGAATAAATTATTTCAAATATTTTATCAACAAACTCTGGAAACAGACAATTTCGGAAAGCCACACAAGCATAGTAAACCGTATCTCTATCCGAAAGTAACTCACCGAACTTCTGCTTTATATAATCCTTATCTTTAACATATTTAGCAATAACACCAAGAATATAAGCCATTTCATACCTAACATAGTTTGGTAGATTTTTCTTATAGACCATTGAAAGAGGCCACCAACCCTCATCAAAAAGCCTATTGAAAATATTACCCACTCTATCATCATCAATCATCATCTTTATATTATCATTGTTAGCCTTTATAGCAACCATTTCCAACTGATCAAACAGAGTTTTATTAACACCTTTAGTAAGCCTCTGATGAGCCATAGAAAAAGGATTAACAGTTATCTTATTATTACCAACATATTTTATAGAAAAGCTATCGGGAACCCAACTACCACCCCAATGATACATAATCGTCTGCCCTATAAAACTACCAACCAAACTGATAGCAATCTTAGATGTATTCCTTTTCCCCTCAAAATACAAAGAAATTAAAACATCAGATATATATACACCAGTTACACTATTATCTAAATCAACATTAAATTTCCTTTTAGCAACGTATATAAAATCATTGTTCAATTTTTCAAAATCTTCTTTCATTAACTTTTCCATATACCCCCCTATCTCCAACCAGCCAACAACATTAAATAATAAGCAATAACCTTAAAAAAAGGGAACAGCAAAAATACCAACGGGAAAAATAAAATCAATATTATAAACTGATTCCTATACTGAAAATCTTCCCATTTATAAAAAAGACTCTTGTTAATCCTTCTTAAAATAACACCAAGTATTATCCCACCATCAAAACCTTTCAAAGGTAACAAATTAATAGCAAATAAAAAAGCAGACATATATGCCAAAAAAGTAAGCACGTAAGATAAATTTGCAAAATAAATAGAAATAACTTTAGCTAAAAAAATAACAACAAAGAAACTACCCAAACCTGAAAAACCTACCAAAAACTCCCCCAAATCCCTGTTCTTAAAATATGAAGGATCATAATCTACAACCTTAGTCCAACCAAATATAAAACCACCAGCACTTAGAACAGGCGTCAAAAATAAAAATAAAGTCCCAATAGGATCAACATGATTAATTGGGTTCCCCGACAACAAACCCCTATACTTTGGAGTCGGGTCACCCAACATATATACCACATAAGCTTTGAAAATATTCCTCAAAACCAATATGATAAACATCAAAAGAGCAACTAATAAATAAAGTAAAAAGTTCATTACGTTAAATTTTCCTCTCCCTTGTATATTTTCATTGCTCTGTCAACAGAATAATTTCTAACAGTCACTGCGTAGATAGCATTAGAAAACCTCACAGCTTCCTCAAGAGACTTTTGATGGATATTCCTTCCAGTTGCATTACCACTGACACCAGCAATATGTATTTGATCATACAATTTTTGTAAAAATTCTTGCGGGTCAATACTTTTACCACCAGCACATATAACCCTTGTTCTACCAGCAGCAAGAACAGCCTCTTTCAGAAGAGCTGGATCCTCCTTACCGTCCTGATCCTTAGGTGGATTAACCTTAACAAAATCAGCACCTATGCAAGCCACCAATCCAGCAGCACCAGCTATTAAATGAGGATCCTTCTCGTCTTTTACAGCCTTACCTCTAGGATATGACCATATAACTACAAGCAACCCCTCCTTATGAGCCCTGTAAGTTATACGTGCAGCCTCCTTTAACATATCTGCCTCATACTCACTACCAGGATATATAGTATAACCAACACCAATAATATTCAATCCTGTCTGCTTTTTGAAATCTATAACATCCTCAATATCAACCCAAGATAAACTCACTGGATCTTTCTGAGAAGTTTTAACCAAATGAGTCTTTGAATTCATCTTTACAATATAAGGAACATTAGGATAATCCATAGCATATCTTGCTATTAAACCCAATTGGGTAGCAAAAGCACCTATCTTGGAAGTAGAAGATATTCTAAACAAGTGTTCAGGATCATTGTCATCAGAATGAACATCAGGACCATAAAAATCATCATTCAGATGCTCAACCTTTTGATCACCAGCAAACAAGAATAATCTACCTGTCCCCTCCGTAGAAACATGATAATTTTTCATGTACTCTTCTCTTTTAGAAGGAGGAACATCAACAGGAATCTTTATATCCACTTTCAACATAACTTTTCTCCGCAAGCTAAATCTTGCCCTTGGCTATTTATATACCGCCCAACCAAGGAAGCGGATCTCACATTATCATTATTTACTTAATAAATACATTTTCCTTCAATAGTAAAATCTACTCAACCTTCATAACAAGAATAAATGATTCATCAACTTTCTCATGATATTCAACATTACGATATAAAGGATAATAAAAAAAAGTTACATAAACTCCATTTTTATAATAAAGTATAGATCTTATATCAGTAAACATGACACCCGTACCAACATAGTACTCTTGAAAACCCTTATGATTAACAAAATTAATATCATTAATTACTATCTTGCCTTTGTAGCCAAAAGAATCATCAATAGTTCCGTTACTTTTCAATCTAATTAAGGATGAGCCAGCAGCAACATAAAACACATCTCCTATTCCCTTAAAATAGTTAATATTACTTACATTTAAAAATTTCTTTATCCCATTCTCAGCAAAAGATTTATACACATTCCCATTAATATCAAATGCCATAAGGAATGAAGTACTATAAGTATAACTAGTGTCATTAATGTTATCACTCAAACCGTGAGCAGAAGCCCCTAAAATAATTTCCCCTTCATATACACATATAAAATTACTAACCTCTTTAGAATTCTTACTAAATATGTCCGTAATAATTTTTTTACCATTATTAGCAAAACTAAAATCAATCTTTCCATTATTCAACAACCTCAAAATAAAAATATCACTATCTTTAAAATTTTTCCTATCAGTTCTAAACAAATCTCCAGTAATGTAAATTTTACCATTTTTATCAAAATACGAGCTTTTCACTATAGCCCCACTATCTAAAGAAGAAGCAGATTTTTTATAATTATCGCCATCAAAAACAAATCTACCACCATACCCAAAACTATTATCAATAGTACCATCACTATTAAACCTAATAACAAAAGAATAATAATTGTAAACATTACACGAATATCCCACCAGATAAATACGTCCGTCAGAGTCCACATATAAAGATTGAACATAATCATTTTTATCAATATTGACCATCAATTTTCCTGAAGAAGCAAAAACTTCATCAAAACTACCATCATAATTTAACTTAATAATGAAAATATCTGAATTCAACGCATCATCTTTATAACCATAACCTGCTATGTAAATTTTTCCATATTTATCAACAAAGATTGCAGATAAAAAGTCAATTCCCAAATCACTAACTATGTTTTTAAAAATAATTTTTCCATTGTTCCCAAACTTTTTATCCAATTTTCCATCTGGACCCAATTTCAATATACATAAATCCGAAAAATCTTTCTTAGCAAAAGTTTCCAAAATTGACCCCCAAGATTGCCAAACTCCTATTCCTGAGCCTCCCTTTTTTTTATATTCCTGAGCTTTCCTAATTAAATCTAAATCTTTTTCTGTTCTACTATCAAGGTTAAATCCCAAAAATATTCCCCCTCTATCATCAATAAAGGTCGATGAATTATAAACAAATTGAACATCAACCATAGTCCCACAAACCTTATGATAAAAAGCAGTATCCCGTTGACCATCATTATCCATATCACTAATAGCATAACCAAAATTATCAGAAACATTTCCAATTATACCAACATTAGAATAAATTTCTATGTGCATAATAAAAATAAGAAAGACCAAAAATACTGTTAAAATAATACCTCTTAAAAACACCATTTGGGTAATATAAATTATTAATCAAGCAAAATAAATTTTCATTTTCTCGTAAAGTTCCAGAGGAACCTTCTTCGTTTTACCCTCAGCAACATATAGATCAACGGCACCAACCTCACCATTCCTGATACACACCAATTTACCATAGGTACGATTTTCTATTAGTTCCATAGCTTTTTGAGCAAGCAAGAGCGGGATTACTCTATCGTAAGAAGTTGCAGGACCACCACGTTGAATATGTCCCAAATTAACAGCCCTTGTTGTAATCTTAGTATGATCTTCTATTATCTTGGCAACCAATTCTCCAACCCCACCCAACTTAACATGTCCGTATTCATCAACCACTTCGTACTTCTGAGAGTCACTTATCTTTACACCCTCAGCAACCACTATAACAGCGTATTTATCCCCTCTTTCATACCTCTGCTTTATCAAATTAACTAAATCATTCATGTCAGCCTCAACCTCAGGAATAAGAATATAATTTGCTCCCCCTGCTAAACCTCCATAAAGAGCAATCCACCCAGCATGTCTACCCATAACTTCCAAAACCAAAACCCTCTTATGTGACTTAGCAGTAGAAATCAATTTCTCCACAGAGTCCATAACAATATTTATGGCAGTATTAAAACCGACAGTAAATTCAGTTCCTTCTAAATCGTAATCTATAGTCTTGGGAAGACCTACTACTGGAATTCCAGCTTTGTGCATCTTTGAAGAAGCTCCTATGGTATCCTCACCACCAATAGCAATCAGAACATCAAACCCAGTAGACCTAAAATTTTCTATGGCTTTATTCATTGTAGACTCGTCCTTTGCAGGATTGGTTCTAGAACTGCCAATAAACGTTCCCCCTTCATGAAACTCTCTCAAAACATCATTCATCTCTATTTTAATATACTTATTTTCAAGAACTCCTTTCCAACCATCAAGATAACCATATAATTCAAAACCTTTGTTTTTACAGCACAAGTATAATCCCTTGAGATAAGCATTTAAACCAGGAGCATCTCCTCCACCTGTTAAAACAGCCACTTTCATAAAAGTCCAACCTCCTTAAAAACATAAACTTCACATAAACAGAATTCTACAGACCACTTCTTTACCCTATTTAAAACTTTAACTTATTAGATCCTCATATTTTAATTTATTATATCCTGATTTTTCATTAATTTTACTAAAATTTTCTGTATTTATCCTAAAATACAAAAAATTCCTCTAAAAATTTCCAAAAAAGTTTTCAAAAACATTGCAATTTATCAATAAAAATAATCTAATTTTGACAAAAATAGATCGACGACACATTGTCGGACAAGGGATTAAACCACTCAATTTGTTAAATTTTTGTTAAAATTCATTTTTATTGATTCTGGTCAATATTTTTTGTATACAAATCCATTGCTCTTGGTCAATATTTTTCAATTCGCAACCACATCGACGGGCCTTTGGGAGAGTAAGAAAAACCCCATCTATTTTGCCATTTTTAGGGGGTTTTTTAACCCCACCTGGGGTCGACGGAAATTTTTTTCAAAAATTGAAGGATATCACACCCCACTTGTCCAATATTTACAATAGGAATAGATAATTACCCTTTAGGGGGTTTTCAGCTTACCTATGAGGAATGAAAAATTAGAATGATTTCTAGTATCATTGTGATAATTTCTTGTTTTCAGCTTACCTATGAGGAATGAAAAAAAGATATCTTTCCCGGGAGTTTAATGGCTCTTGGGAGGTTTTCAGCTTACCTATGAGGAATGAAAAATGGAAGAATGAGATTCAAAACATCTATGACAAAATTCGTTTTCAGCTTACCTATGAGGAATGAAAACAATCCAAACACAATAGAATATTCGTTTTATTTTGTTCCATAATACAGATTGCTCCGCAATCCAAGCTCACCCATGAAGAACCAAAACAATCCAAATAAAATAGAACAATCGTTTTATCTTACTTTGCAAGATAGATCGCTCCGCAATCACAACTTGCATATGATGATTCAAATCTATTCAAATACAATAATACATTCGTTTCATCTTATTATCTTGGTTCAGAACATACACTGCTTTGAAATCCTACTCTTTCTACAACAAATGAACACAACTCAATCAGAATAGAATATTCTTTTTATCTTACTTTGCACATATAGATTGCTCTACAATCTCTACTTGATTATTATTAAAAACAACTAAAATCAAGATAAAACAGGAATACAATAGTATAACCGTTTTATTTTTCTTACCAATACCAGTTCCTTTACAATTATGTCTCTCTAATAAATATTAAAACTTTCTTATTAAGAAATATAATCTAAGAAATATAATAGTCATTGCTTTGTAAAATAGATTACTCCCCTACTTACTATTGATTAAAACAAATATTACAAAA
>JAOABG010000140.1 GCA_026418475.1 bacterium
AAATGATGTTGCATTTATTGTTCCACCAAGTTCCATTGTGAACCCAGTATATGTAGCAGATGCAGTAAGTGCTGTAGATGTTTGAGGTATCATTAATGTTCCTTCATTTGTTGCGTGGTTTGTATCTCTAATTAATGCACTGTATACGCCAAATGTAGTTTGTGCTACCGCACCATTTGTAAATACTATTTTTAGGTATCTCATTGCTATAGGGAAATCAAATACTCTAAACTGTCCATCATTTGGTATTGGTATTTTGTGTGTTGTCCTGAAAGTTGAGTTATCTGCAGATTGCTGTAATTCTAGATGCCCTATGTTTGGCGTTGCGCCAGCATGTCCAACACATATTCTGATAAGAGAAGATGTTAATGGTGATCCACAGTCTTTTGATGAACCTGTATATGCAGTAGATGCTGATAGTGTTGTAGTAGTATCTATTGATAGTGAGTTAGAATAAAATACAGAAGGTGAGTTAATTGATATAGTGTTTGTTAATGCGACTGGTATTGACTGAGATCCTACAATACTACCCCTTCCGCCAGTTATCTCTGCAGTTAATTCTGATATGTCTTGAACAGCTATTGCATCTATATAAAATGTTGTTGATGATGCAGGTGCAGTGCCTAAGTTTTTAGCTCTTATTTGTATGTAGTAATCTTCGTTAGGATCAGGTAAAAATCTGGTTCTAACTGCTGATGTACCTCTTGTTGATGTACTATCAACAGACCTATTAAAGAAATATGTTTCATCTGGATATAGTTCTATTTCATAAATAGAGTATGAAGATGATGCTGGTAATGATGATTGCGTTGAATCTGATTGTGTATTTGTTTTGTTCATACAATTGTATTTAGCAGATGTATTTGTTGTTCCATCAAATAACCAGTATGCTTTCATGTCACCAGCGGCATTTACTACTTCTATATAAAACTCTTGATTTGCAATTCTTTGTGAAAGATACAATATTGCAAACACTCTAAACGGAATTTTAAAAGATTTTGTACTTCTTATAATTGTTTCTGTGCTTGCTGTAGTTCCGGTTGCAATTCTTAATTCTGAGCTTGTAACTGTAACAGTATGACCTGATCCTGTTTGAACAATAGTAAATTCGTTTGAATCTAATGCTGATCCTGGGAAGTCATACCTGTATGCTTTTTGTACAGTTGAGACATGCATACAACCGTCACGACTAGTTATAACTTCATAATCGTCATAAGTAATGTTAAAAGCTTGTGGTACAGCTAAATTGTTGACATCCCTTTTTAAAGATTTCGTGTTGTATGGCATTTTAAACCCTCCATTTTTGATTATTTACTAATGTGAAACCCAATCAATGGTTGGTTATAATCCAACCCCATTTAATATAATACCGTAATTATTGTTTGAATTGTAAACATTTGCAAACTTATGTCTTTGAGAAAAATCAGTGACAGTGAATTTGTTATTAACTTCTATGTATATTCTTGGGTCTAAATAAAATATTGCAGGACCTGTTCCCCTGCCACCAATACCTATTTCAATCATTTCACTATCTTTTACTGTTGCTGTTAGTTCAACTTTTTGCCATACATTATTTATATTTGGCATTTCTTTGTATATCCAATCTGTAAAATATCCTTTTATTATTATTCTTGGCAATATTGCTCCATTATAACTTGTTGTTTTCATAATATATGCAGATACTTTTATTTTAGCACCTTGAGGAAGATATACAAACGTTGATAATCTATTGTCTCTTGACGAATCTAAACAGTTAAATTTTAAGCTTATTCCATTTCCATTATGAATTGCAGTTTCTTTTTGTATAACACCTCCAACAGTATGTATCTCAAAATAATCATTTATGAAATTTTGATTTAATGAATAAACAGCTGCATATGCT
>JAOABG010000141.1 GCA_026418475.1 bacterium
GCTTATCGCTAGAGTAAAAGCACCGATTCGGAGATATATGCATTTTAATAACAACGAGGGTCAAAAGGATATGGCATTAAGGTATAAAGATATAATAATGAATGTCCACACCTATGAATTAAGTATAGATTCAAAATCCATTATTTTAACCTCGAAAGAATTTGATATCCTTAAATTACTTATGACAAATCCAAAGAAGATATTTACAAAGGCAAACATATTCAACGCTGTATGGGGAGAAGAATATATCGGAGATGAAAATACAGTGATGGTTCATATACGACGTCTGCGCGAAAAAATAGAGCCCAACCCGTCGCAACCCAAATATATTCAAACTATTTGGGGTATTGGCTATAAGCTGGCAGAGGTGTAGTATGATCGGCGTTATTATTATAATTTTAATTTTGGCTTGTTTAACGACAATTATAATGCTGTATTCATTTGTAATAAACATCAAATATATCTCTGAAGTTATAAAAGATATTATATATAGAAGTTCTTTTAGAAGAATAAATCCTGGTACTGTTTTGAAACCAGTGAAGCGGCTTAGTATTGATATAAACTCCTTGCTAGAGGTACATGAAGCAAACAGAATTAAAGTTCGGGAGCTTGAAATCTCACAGAAGCGCGTGATATCCAACATATCACATGACTTACGGACACCGTTGACCTCGCTATTAGGATATTTGGAAATGCTTCAAAAAGATACATCGTTGACTGAAGAAGAAAAGGCTGAATATCTTGAAATAGCTATATCAAAAGGCAAATCTTTATATTTCTTTGTACAGAACTTCTTTGAATTGGCTAAGTTAGAAGCGAATGATACACAATATGATTTTGAAAAGCTCGATATAAGTAATACTATTAAAGAAATAATGTTGAGCTTTTATTCGGATTTTTCTCAAAATAAAATTCAACCTGAGTTGGATTTACCTGAAAACCCGGTTTATGTTCTGGCTAATAGGACATGTATCGAAAGAATTCTGCAAAACCTTATATCAAATGCTTTAAGATATGGAAAGGATGGAGGAATTATCGGCGTTGCTTTGAGAGAAGTGCCTGATAGGATATGGGTAGATATATGGGATAATGGGAAAGGTATTGCACAAAAGGATATCGAGCATATATTTGAAAGGTTATATATTTCAGAAAAATCCAGAAATAACAACATGAGAGGCAGCGGTCTGGGATTGTCTATAGCTAAAAAAATGATAGAGAAAATGAATGGTGAAATATTTGTCAGCAGTGTTCCTAGTGTTAAAACTATATTTTCATTTTACTTGCGAAGGTATGATATAAATTTATTATAGATTAAATGCAATTAATCTTTTACATTTATCTATCGCAAAATTCCGTAAAAGCGTTCGTTATTTTGCTCTGCTAAATATAAGATTAATAATGCATTTAATATAGATGAAGCCCGGAACCAAGTGTTCCGTCAGCTTCATTTTTTATTTAAGGAATTTGTAAGAATTTTGATAGATTTATTTAAGAAAATAGGTCTATATTTTTTGTTAGAAACAATTTTATATTTTAATGAAATTTTGATCTAGAGGGTGATGTGAAAATGGATTATATCTTACGGACATTTAATCTTTCAAAAGAGTATAAACATCAGAAAGCGGTAGACAATGTAAATATCAATGTGAAGCGGGGAGAAATATATGGGTTCCTTGGTCAGAATGGAGCAGGGAAGACAACAACTATCCGGATGATTATGGGTATTATAAAGCCCACTTCAGGAAGTATTGAGTTGTTTGGAGAAGAGTTAATTTCAGGCAGTTATAATCATTTTGGGCGTATAGGTTCAATTATTGAAACACCTGGAT
>JAOABG010000142.1 GCA_026418475.1 bacterium
AGGTAAAGTACCCC
This sequence comes from bacterium, assembly GCA_026418475.1. Classification (GTDB taxonomy): domain Bacteria; phylum DRYD01; class DRYD01; order DRYD01; family DRYD01; genus DRYD01. The sequence goes on from JAOABG010000142.1 coordinate 15, forward strand.
TTTTGTCGGCAGATGAAGAAATTGATCTAGCGCTAAGAATGGAAAAAGGTGATGCTGAAGCGAAAAGAAGACTAGCAGAAGCAAATCTGAGATTGGTTGTAAGTATTGCCAAGAGGTATGTTGGAAGAGGTATGCTTTTTCTTGATCTGATTCAGGAAGGAAACCTTGGTTTGATCAAAGCGGTAGAAAAATTTGATTACCGTAAAGGATTCAAATTCAGTACCTATGCAACATGGTGGATAAGGCAAGCCATTACAAGAGCTATAGCTGACCAGGCTAGAACTATCAGGATACCTGTACACATGGTAGAAACTATAAATAAGCTAATAAGAGTTTCCAGACAACTGTTGCAGGAACTTGGGAGAGAACCACAACCAGAAGAAATTGCAAAAGAAATGAATATGTCAGTTGATAGAGTTAGAGAAATAATGAAGATATCACAAGAGCCTGTTTCTCTTGAGACACCTATTGGTGAGGAAGAAGATAGCCATCTTGGAGATTTCATTCCAGACGATGATGCTCCGGCACCAGCCGAAGCTGCAGCATTTACGCTGTTAAAAGAACAATTGATTGATGTTCTTGATACTTTGACAGCGAGGGAAGAAAAGGTTTTAAGACTGCGTTTTGGATTGGATGATGGAAGAGCAAGAACTCTAGAAGAAGTAGGTAAAGAATTCAATGTAACAAGAGAAAGAATTCGTCAGATAGAGGCTAAAGCATTGAGAAAATTGAGACATCCTAGCAGAAGTAAAAAGTTAAAAGATTATTTAGATTAAAAAAACTCGAATTGAATTCGAGTTTTTTTATTTATCCTTAATTCTGTTTTTGGGCAAAAAAAAACTCCCGTACATTTGTTAGCGGAATGTTACGGGACTTAGGGGAGTATTTCTAATCTTAAATTAGATTGGAGCATTGCTTTAGTCAGATGAAGTAATGCTCTAATACTCATAAAAACATAATACATAATATGTCGAATAAAATCAATATATCTCCTATCAAAATTATTCGACAAAATACATTGAAAAGCTTCGATATGGATTATTTCAGATAAAGTAAAATAATTACACGGATAAAATGTCTTCATAAAACAAAAAATATTTTTGAAATACTTGTTAAAATAAGTCGAAGAATCATATATTTTGTAAATGTTTTAGAGACTACATATTCTTGATAAAAAGACTAAAATGAGTCTCAACTAAATCTATTTTGGTTAAAGGAGAGAATAATTATGAATAATGATGAGATGAATAGAAATGAAGTAGAATATACTACTTATGATAGGTTGCTTAGGGCATGGGAAAATTCTATGGAATTGACTAGGGATTTTGAACTGTACTCCAAAAGAATAGAAGATGCCAAGGTTAAGGATGTTTTCAAACAATTTGCCGAGGATGAAGGAATGCATGCTACAAAATTGAGAGAACTATTACTTGAGTATAGGGACAAAAGGCCATATAATATGGGTTAAAATTGAATTCATTTTCGAGAAAATCGAAGTATCATAGACATATATTGCGAAACAAATAGAAATGAATAGATAATCTGCGGGGAATCAATAATTGAGCTAAAAATCATATTGACCAAGTACCCATGCATCAGTATAATATTATTTGTGCTGGAGCTGCTAAACATAATAAATAGTAGCTGCAATATATATTCCTCAATAGCTCAGTCGGTAGAGCATGCGGCTGTTAACCGCAGGGTCGTAGGTTCGAGTCCTACTTGAGGAGCCATTTGGGCCTTTAGCTCAGTTGGTTAGAGCAACCGGCTCATAACCGGTTGGTCCGGGGTTCGAGTCCCTGAAGGC
>JAOABG010000143.1 GCA_026418475.1 bacterium
TATTAATACCTATGTTAAAGGGTATCTTGATTACACTTGCAGACCCAAATTTGAAGAGATTAAAGAAGCTATTGATTATGAATTAAATATTACGCATTACCAAACAGCTTTTGATCAAGAAACACTAAACCAAGTAAGTGAAAATATATTGGATAAAGATGTTTTTAGGAATATAGAGGAAAAAGATTTGTCACAAGAAACTGAACAGCAAATGAAAGAAGAAGGACAGGAACCAGAAAATCTTGAAGAGATCGAACAAAACAAAACTGATTTACCAGAATTTGATAAATCGGATCAAGAAAAAGACGTACATACACTTCAGAATTATATTAATAATCTTCCTGTATCTACAAGAGAATACTTAAACAATATCATTTCATCGTTGAAATATGAAAAATTGTATGGAGAGGAAATTGAAAAAGCCATAGAAGAATTGATAAAAATGAAACATATGGAAATTATTGTTAACACTTTCATAAAAACAAGAGATATTCATTTAGTCGCTTTGTTTTTAAAGTTCATTTATGTGGGATACTGGCAGAATTTACTGGATTCTTTATACAATCTTTCCAATGTTTCAAAAGTTGGAGTTTACAGAATAATTGAGCAAAAAGTTTTACCGATTATTGTTAAGACTAAGAGGAGGAACGAAAATATTTTGGATAACTATAAAGAAATTTTTGAACATATATATTCTTCTATCAATAGAGAAATATCTTTTTACTCAAGTAGAAAAGCTGAGATTATTTCAAATTATTTGGTTATTAGCTTTTGTTTGTTTTCTTTTATTGTTCCTTTTGTACTGTTTTATTTTTTTAAGATGGGTTATGTTTCTATAATTTTGATATATCCATTTTTACTTATTTTATTTTTCGTTTTTTTCAAGTTGGTTTTCATTTTTGTATGATATACATAATAACTGATTACGGAGGAAAAGATTATTTTGTTTGTGCCATAAAAACGGTAATTATTAACTTTTGTAGAGTTCTGGATGTGGATTTACCTTTAATTTTTGATATAACTCATGATATTTCCAGTTATGAACCTGTTCCAGCTATATTGAATATTAAGTCTATGTTAGATCTAATTCCTCATAAATCTATTATTGTTGGTATTGTTGATCCTGAGGTTGGATCTTCCGTTTTGCCATGCTTATCTAAGCATGTGTATAAAAAAAAAGAAATATTCTTTGTTGGGAGAAATAATGGTATTTTGGGTGCTTTTGTAAATTCTAAACATTCTTTTACCTATCAAATATCTATTAGAAAGATAGAACAGGATATAAAACGTAGAGGTTTATTCTACAAATCGGGTATAAAAAATATAAGTAATACTTTTCATGGGAGAGATGTATTTGCCCCAATTGCTTCAATTCTCTATTGTGATTTGGTAAAGGGTTCAAGTAACATACAAAGATTTATTAGTAAAAAAATAAAGCCATCATATTTGAAGATACCTGACCCTCTGGTTAGTGAGAATCAAATTTGTGGCAGAGTGGTGTATTCAGATAAATTTGGAAACCTCGTAACCAATATACCTTCTTCCATTCTATCTTTAAAGATCAGGAAAATAGATATTGAAATCAATGGAAGTGTCTTTACGATTGATAGGGTTTACAAAAACTATTTGGAAGGTCAAAATAGGGATCTAATTGTTATTGCTAACAGTTTTGGATACCTTGAGATCAGTAGATTTAAAC
>JAOABG010000144.1 GCA_026418475.1 bacterium
CAAACGAATATGCGTGGGGTATTCCAAACTATACAATTGCCACTGGTATATCAAATGGAGGTCAACCAAATGAGGGCGCTTCTAATTCAGCAAATATTGTTTTTGGTAATCAACCTGCTGTTCAAGGACCTATGAGAAGTGGGTGTTTTGCATCCACTGGTACAAATAGAATACAAGCCGGTGCAAGTTATTATGGAGTCATGGATTTGTCGGGTAATTTGTGGGAATTGACATATAGTGTTGGGGTAAGTTCTCAGAGAAATTTTGATGGGCAAAGACATGGAGATGGATTACTTAATGCTGCTGGTGATCATAATGTTACAGGTTGGATAAATGGTGCAGGTTATAGAGGAGGTTCTTGGGCCAATACTACTACACAAACTCTTTGTCAAGTATCTGATAGATTTTATTCAGCATGGAATGACTGGACATCAAGATATTCAAGTAGTGGTATGAGGTTAGGTAGAACTGCTAATTAAAATATTCTCATTTCTCTAAAATAAGTTTCTTTTAATATAATATGAAGGTTTTTTGGGGTACATACATAAGTAGTTTAATAAATTTTTATTGTATCATTACTTTTTTCTGTTTTGGTCAAAATAATCCTATTTTTCAAGGTGGGCTAGGAGATGGTTGGGCTTTCGATTGTTATATGCAAAATGATGCTCACATTAATAACTTGATATTCGAAGGAGGTATAAGATCTGGTGATTATGTTCAATGTTATATGCAAGGAGATCCATTAACAAATAATACTATATATTTTGGGGGAGTTAATTCAGGGTACAATTACAATTGTTTCGCACAAGATGATGCATTATTAAATAATAACATATTCTTAGGGGGAACAAGCTCAACTAATTCAAATTCTTGTTATCTTCAAAACGATGCTTTAATAAATAATTCTATTTTCTCTGGAGGAACTTTTTCAGGTAATGGAGTAGGTTGTGTAGGAAGTTTGAATAATGAAGTGCCTTTGCCTGTTGAGCTTATCTTTTTTAACGCTAACATACGAGAAAATTTTGTAGAGTTGAAATGGAAAACAGCAGTGCAAATTAACAACGATTATTTTGTGGTAGAAAAATCTTTAGATGCCCAAAATTGGAACCAATTAGTGATGGTAAAAGGTGCAGGAACTACTTATATACCTATGGAATACCTTGAAATAGACCCTCATCCCTATAATGGAATCAATTATTATCGCCTTAAACAAATTGATTGGGATGGAAAGTACTCTTATTCAAATATGGTAGCGGTTGAATACAAAAAAAACATTGCTACAAACAATAAAGAACCAATCATTTTTCCAAATCCTATAGAAAAAGATCAACAGTTAAACATTCAATTTCCTGATTGGTACACAGAGGCATTAGTGGTATTAAGAGATATGATGGGTAAAGAAGTATTTTCAAAAGTAATTGTTTTTGAAGAAAATAATTTGTTGTATGCCATACCATTAGACAAAGAAATACCATCGGGAGTGTATTTAATCACTGCATCTAACAGCCACCATGTTTTATTCAGCAAAAAGGTGATTGTGAAATAGTCAACCAATGGTTCACATGTTTAAATACAATTTTGCTGTATGGAATATTAAAAATATTTCTGCTGCATACATTGTAAAGTTTTTTGTAAGTTTGGCAGCAAAGAAATTTGTATGCCAATTGTCAAAATTGATGGTAAGGAAATAGA
>JAOABG010000145.1 GCA_026418475.1 bacterium
ATTGATTTTGCTATGCCATTAGGTACCCCAGTCTATGCTGCTGAAGGAGGAAGTGTGACTTTTTCTGGTCCTGCTAGAAATGCTGGAAATACGATTGTAATTCAAAATTCAGATAGCTTAACCTATCGCTATATGCATAATAACACGTTGCTATATCGAGCTGGTCAGAGTGTTAATGCAGGTGATCAAATAACGTTGTCTGGTAATACAGGACAGTCTTCTGGTCCACACTTGCATTTTGATGTCAGATAATAAGCTTAGAAGGGAGGAATTTTATGAATAATAATAAAATTAAAATATTAATTTTAATATCAACTATTTTTAAATTTTTCCTTTTATACGGTAAAGAACCTGTAAGTCACATTATTTCTGAAGATATAGTAATCATAAATACCAATGTGGCAATTTATTGTAAACCAATAGGAAACATAAACATTATTAAGGTGGCAGATTTTTTAAATGTTTTCAAAGTTAAAGGCAATAAAATTATAAATGGTAGAATAGAGATATACACAGAAAATGGTAATTTTGGTTGGATAAACGTATCAGAGACTTCGTATATAAAGAATTTGGGGTGGAAAAGGTTTGATAGAATTAAGGGGCTTGAAATATATTTACCACCTGAGTATAAGTTTAATTTTGAAACCCACAACTTACCTGAAAATGAATTAGGGAAGTGGATTCAATATGATTTTGTGAATCCAAATCTTTATATAAAAATTTATTATGGTGAGGAACGGGAAGAATTTAATATTACTAACTTATATCTTGAAGATGTAATTACAGAAGATATGTTTAAAAAAATGGTTATTCAACAAACCGAAGCTTATTATGGAGAATTCAATGATTCTATTGAAAGTGGTCTTGTGCACCAACTATTTCTTATTGAAAAGGGAAGAAAGAAATCATTTTCGATTGCAGCTATATTTGATAGATTTAATCAACCGGTAAATATTGAGCAACAACTAATAGCTCGAAAGATTTTATTTTCTGCTAGAATAATAGAATAACATTTAGCAAATTTGTATGGATTTTGATAGAAATATAACAACATCTGACCAGTTATTTAAACTATTAAATTTAAAAAAGGTGTAACTCAATATATTTTAAGAGATGATGGCTTAACTTATTGATAGATTCATAATAACATGTTGCTATATCGAGCTGGTCAGAGTGTTAATGCGATAGATCAAGTAACGCTGTCTGGTAATACAGGACAGTCTTATGGTTCACATTTACATTTTGATGTCAGATAGGAGGGAAAAATGGAGATGAAAATAAATAAGATATTTTGGTTGTTTATTTTGATAAATCTACCGATTACTATTTATTCGTCAGGTTCAGATAACGTAAGAGTAATCACAAAAGATAGTTTAGTTATCTTAAATAGTAATGTTAATGTTTATGAAGTGCCGAAAAAAGATGCACGTGTTATTGAAACTGTAAATATGCTCGATGTATTCAAGATAAAGAAAGACAAGATTATCAATGGAATGATAGAAATAATATTTACCAATGGAAGTAGTGGATGGGTAAACACACGGGATACTTCTTATATAAAGAATCTCCAATGGAAAAGTTTTGATAAAATAGAAAGATTAAAACTTTTTCTGCCCCCAA
>JAOABG010000146.1 GCA_026418475.1 bacterium
TTGCTGCATATGTATATGCTGACCAAGCTGGAACATTATATTTAGAACAATCAAGAGATTCATCGACATGGAGAGTTACTGCAACGCAAGCAGTTACAGCCGGAAACTCATATGCAATACAAACTCCAATAATAGGCAGATATGTAAGAGCAAGATATGTAAATGGTGCAACTGCACAGGGTGCATTTGATCTTAATACATCAATAATATTCTAAGAGGTGATTATATGTTTGATAAAAATATTGCTTATATTACATGCTCATGTGGAAAAATATTTCAAGTAATTAACAAAGAAGGAACTGACTGGGATGAACAAGCAACAGCACAAATATATTATAGTCACTTAGAAAATGAATGCCCAGATCAAAAAAAATAAAACAATAGGCAGGTGTTTATATGCCAGACTTAAGAATATTTGATGGCAGCAAAATAGAAATTTACAACACTGACAACACTAATAGTGGAACTATAAACATGATTGGCTCTGCGCTAAAGTTGCAGGGCCAATCTAGCAATATTCTAATTTCAAGTGGCAACAACTTAATATTTGCGTCAAACGCCACAATAGGTGGTCAAAATTCAATATTAACATTAGGAAATTCAGGAGACACAATTGCACTTGATAATACAGGAGTTACATATAGGTTAGGAACAATTAACAATCACAATGATGTTTTAATAAACTCTCCATCTGATGGACAACTCCTTTATTGGTCTAGTGGAAAAATAGTAAATGCAAATAATTCTCAGGTAGCAATACTAAATAAAGAATATCCAACATTACAAATAGATCATCCAACAAGTGGTGGTAATTCTGGAATAGTTTTTAATTCAAGATCAAATTACGGTAGCGACAAAGCATTTATATTGTATCAAGATAACTCTACTCAGGTAAGATCAGGAGGAACAGAAGCAAGTAGATTAATAATAGGTGTATATAACGATGATAGTGATAATAATTCATCTGACGAGCTTTGGTTTGAAGGTTGTCAAAGGATAGTATACAATGTAGGAGCATACGATTCAGACATTGCAGGAATCATAGGAACTGTTGCATCCGGAACAAATGCTACACATGAATGGAGAATAAATGATTCAAAAGTTGCATCAATTGATTCAACAGGTTTTATTGTTAACAAAAACTTATATGTTGGATACACAGCGTCTGCATCTAACCCAGAAATAGTAGTTGGGAATGGTACTTCAACAGGAACATCATATTTAAAATTTAGAACATTAGGAACAGAAGGTTGGCTACAGTATGGACAAGGGTCGAACGTATTTTCTTTTAAAAACCATTCTGATGGATGGGCAAATATTTCAGCTAATACATTTACATCAAATGTTACAACAGGCACTGCACCATTAACAGTAGTATCAAACACACTTGTTAGTAATTTAAATGCAGATCTTTTGGATGGTCTTCATGCTAATGTTTTAGGAGAAAGATATGAAATGAACATAGGAAACTCAGACGGACAAAGAAGATGGGCAAGATTAGCAACATTAGATGGAATAAATTCAACAGGTGGAGCTAATTTAGAATTTATATTATCTGGAACAGGAGATTTTGGCAGTGCAAATAG
>JAOABG010000147.1 GCA_026418475.1 bacterium
TTAACCAAGCTTTTGCTAAGTCTTATAAGCTTATTTACGGCTCTATATAATACAGGCTTAGGAGCAAAAACTTTCTTAAATGTATATTCGTCTGCTTCCTCATCTCTCTCAATTCTGCTTGGGTGCTTGAGATTTAAAATGTCAATCTCTTCCACCGGAATTTCACTTATTCCTTTTTGTTTTACTTTAGTATGTGTTCCTTCTTCTCCAAAACCTATATTTGATACTAAATTGACCTGTGGCAGTATTGAAAGTTGTTTCTTTTTCCATAAATGAAAAGTCCACGGATAAGCCCAACTGTCAATCTCTCTTCTTTTCATTTTCCAAAAAATATTTTTCCAATACTTTATGGCTTTCTTATTTACAAATAGCTCCTCTATAAATTTATCATCTTTAAATGAATCTAATTCAAAATCATATCCTTCCCACCTATCCCTCCAGGTAGCCCAACCCCAAATGTGGTTATATATGGAAAAATAATAGTCGCCATCTCCTCTCTTTATTCCGTCTTGGAAATTGTTACCACTGATTATTGCAATTCTTTTATCGTCCTTATACCTTTTAAGCAGTTCTTCGCAAAACCAGAAAAAGCTCAAGCTCGGCACAGTATCATCTTCTAATATTATTCCCATTTCTTCGTGTTCAAAAAACCATGTTATAGCCTCACTCACAGCTCTACCGCAACCAAGGTTTTTATCTCTAAAGAGCGTTTTGACTTCACAGTCCCAGTCTATATTATTCATTAAGTATTCTCTTACCATTTTTACCTTCTCAGCCTCACCTTCTACCCAATCTCTTGGTCCATCGGCAGCAATATAGAGTCTTGGAGGTTTAGCTTTTCTAATAACTTCAAAGACCTTTTTGGTAGTATCAAGCCTCTTAAAAACGAGAAAAAGAACTGCAGTTGTTAAAGGATACGGAGGCATAAAATCTCTGTAGTCATTCATGAATTCACTCCTCTATCACAATAGTATTTCCAATCTTTTATTACTGCCCTTTCCCAAAGAAAAGGCATCAATTCTGTCCATGCCCTTTCGGCAAGATGCCAATCCGAACTTTCTTTATTAGCAATAAGCTCAACCTTTGATTTCACGGAATAAGGGTCCTTTACTAAATTGCATTCTAAAAACTCTTTGCTATTTACTATCTCCAAAAACCAGTCTTTTAAATCCTTTTGTATCCAATCTACAATAGGACTATTAAATCCCACTTTCCACTTTCTCCAAGTAATTTCATCAGGCATATATGGAGACATAGTATCTCTCAATAGACTTTTTGTGTAAGAGTTCCGAAGTTTACTTGTGTAAGGAAGAGAAAACACAAATGTTACAAGCCTATAATCCATAAATGGCATTCTAATTTCTACTCCATTTGCCATGGAATATCTGTCATAATTTCTTAGTAATGTTGGTAAAATTGTTTCGTGAAAAATTATGTATAAAGATTTAGTTAAATTATCCATCTTTTTATATGTTATATGC
>JAOABG010000148.1 GCA_026418475.1 bacterium
GAAGAGACAGGGCTCTATTACAACTGGTGGAGGTGGTATAAGAGTGAGACAGGGAGGTATATTGAGGTGGATAAATATAGGGAAACAAATCTTTTTAAGAAAAAAAGGATTTTATCCAATTCACAAGACAAGGAAAACAATTTATACCTCTATTCATTAAACAATACTTTGTTTTACTCAGATTATTATGGACTTGATTGTTTAAAAACATCTGAATGTATTAGATGTTTAAGATTATTTGGTGGTCCTGATGTTCAGAATGCTTTGGATAAATTAACCGGTTGGGGATGTGATGAACTTGGTATTGGATGTCCTGATGGACCAGGGACCTGCTGCGGATATGCGGACGTCGGCTCGGGTTTTATATATATAACAAATATATCTTCACCAATCTGCTCCAAGTATTGTTTTGTTGTGTTGCATGAAATAGCGCATTCAGTTTTGGGAGCATCTGGCGATGAGGAGGCAAATTACTGGGCGGATAGAAATCTTCCTTCTTGTTGTAAATAGGGAGATAAATGGTAGTATTTCTATTTAATGTCTTATTTTTTAGTCAATTTTGTGAGGGAGAATTTTTAAAGGTATACGAATATAAAAAAAATCTTCCTTTTATGGGAGTGAATATATATTCACTTTGTTTAAAAAACGATTACTATACTTTAGATAGTTTTTCAAATGTTGAGACCGGTTTGGGTAATTATATGTCGGCAAGATGCCGAATAGATGAAAAAACAAAATTGTCATTGAAAGAAAAAATAATAGATAAAGGATATGAATATAATGGGTTGATTAAAGAAGTAGATGAATCAGCTAATTTTGAATATTATATTTTAAGTAAAAAGGTTAACCTTATGCTAATAAATCATTTCAAAGGATTTAATAGTGGGGGATCAACTATTAGAAAGGAGTTGTTAAACTGGGTATATGCCCTAAAGGAGTGCTCCTATAATCTGGATGGTGAATCTATAACAAGATATAACATTCTCAATAGTCTCAATAATCTTCTAAATATTCCCGAATTTTTTAATGTAAGAGAAGAGATAAGAACTCTGATAAAGGAGATATACTCTTATAGTGGCGAGGATGATGTAAATGAATTTGAGCATGATTATTTGCTGCTATCAGAGGATGAAGGGACAACGATATATCCTGGAAAAGTAAATATATACATAAATACCAGCCGTAACGAATTTTTGATAAGAAGGTCCGGGAGTAAAGAAGGTTTTATATGCAATTTGTTAGAAGATGACCTGATGTATGTTAAAAACGAGATAGAATATTTACTGGATTTATCAATAATGGGCTACGGGAAATTAGCATCTGAAATTAAAGAATACAAAATTAAAACCTGTCCGAGTAAAAAAATATTACTTATAGATGCAAAAAGTAAAAATATAATTGGATTCTATGGAAGTCTGAAGGGTAAGGAATATAAG
>JAOABG010000149.1 GCA_026418475.1 bacterium
GAATTAAACACACCACCAAGCCCCGGTAATTTCTTGCTTCTGTTCTGCAAAAGGTACCAGTAGAAGTCGTGCTTTGTGTCAAAGTCGTTGGGTTTTGGATTATTTTTCTGGCAATAAATACCTTCTGTAACAATACCCGTGTTTTTCAAAAAACTTTTTTCCCTGAAGCGAGACAGTAGTGATTATATCATTATCATTGTATAGATAATAATCTGCTACATCATCTCATATCTTTTGCTTTTAATATATCTTCTTTGCTTTTAATATATCTTCTAGAAATTGATATATTATCCTCATATCCTTTTTGCCTAAAGAATGTCTTTTTAAGTAAATAATAATTTCGATAAGTGCTAAAAGCAATAAAAATATCAATAAGAATATATATAAAATATAATCATCCTTATTCTTTATAATGCATACAAAAGTTAATAGAATACCAATTAAAACAGTTAATACAGATAGAATAAAAAATACTTTTGAAAAAATATTAAAACGAAAGCTCCCAATGATAAATGTTTGATTATCATCTTCGACAATCTTAAAATAAAAATTTTTTTTAAATGAGTTTCTAGTTTTTGTCATTAAAATAATTTGACCATTTTTTTTGAATTTAGCAATTAAATTACCAGTACCTATTAATTTATTAATAAATGAAATATCAGCATTCTTATTTATTGTAGTATATAATTCGTTGCTATTTAATGAAGTTGAGAATTTATATTCCACTATTATTCTCCTTAAATAGAAATTATTGTTATATTTTACCCTTTTTATTTTTTCTTTGGTGAAAATAACTTCTGGATATTATCAATAGCATATTGAACATTCTTTATTGCTTGCTGAACTTTTAGATTCTTTAAAGCGTCTCTTGCAGTTTTCACTTCGGTAGTAGAAACTACTGCATGTCCTTCAACTGGTAATATGTATGGGCCTGTCGCAGCACCGAGTCCAATTGATAATGTATGTGAAGTTTTTGTTTTTGGTTTTGGTCCATTGTTAGAAAATGGAATATTGGCTTGGTAGCCTCCAGCTATTCCAATATCGCATGAACCTCCGAGATTTAATGCTGGACCGCTGACGTCATGAACATTTTTGTTTGGTGACCACGTAAAACCAACTGTTGCATTTAATAAAACCCCTATAAACCCCCCACCGCCAGCATCTACGTAAACTTCAATATCAAAGCCCTGTTCATTACTATACCCAAAAATGAATCCTGCACCAACCGTAACACCACCTCCTGCTGCTGCGCTTCCACTAAAACCAATCTGAAACGTCCATAACCCATTAGGGTCAATGAATTTTATGGTGTTACCCCCCGTATAGAGGTATACATCCA
>JAOABG010000014.1 GCA_026418475.1 bacterium
CTTGAAGAGTTATCAATGGATTCCAATGACACTGAAATATTTCTTCTGCTAGCTCAACTTTATTATTCAATTGGTAACTATATAAAATCGAAGGAGTTAACAGAAAAAATTCTTTCCATTGTCCCTGATGAAAAAAATGCCTTACATCTGAACATACTATCTTTACTTAACATATATAAAAGGAAGGAAGATATAGCTGATGAGGAATACCTAATTAAAAATTTGGAATATTTGTATAATAACAATCCGAGTGATCCTGTTATTTCCACCGAATTATTTAAACTCTATGTTGATAAAAGAGATTTCTTGAAAGCAAAAGAAGTACTTGAAAAATCTAAAATTAGTATAAAAGATGAGGAAACCGCAAAGAAAATAGCTTTTATATACCTAGAACAAGAAAATTACGAGAAATTTATATCAACAGTTAAATATTATAAGTTATTCTCTTTTGATTTTATTATGGAGATTATTTCATTTCTAAGAGAAAAAGGAAGCTCTTTTTTGCCTATATTTATTAACGATATTATGCAAATTGGCAAAGATTATCTGAAAACTGATGAAGAGATAAGGATATTATTATTATATTTGGAATATATTTATTTTTCTAATACTTTACAAGCTTGGGAGTTTTACAAACAGAGATTTTCAGAAGATGTTAAAAAGAGATACAATCTTTATCTTTTTGAATTGCTTATATATTTTTCTCTTTATTCTGAGTATAAAGATAAAAAGTATTTTGATAGCTTTATTGAACTTGCTAACGGATTAAATATTGAATATGAAAATATGGCAAATATTGAACATTTGTCTGTTTTTTCTCTTAAAGTAAATGTGACTATAAACTTTGTTTTAATGTTTTATTTTATAGTTATAAAATCCCAGTATAATTTGATATATAAATTGTATGAGTTTTTGTTATCAAATCCAGATATTGAAAGTAACGTTTTGAATACTGCTTTATCTGATTTGTTACCTATATTTATGGATAACAGTTATTATAGTGAGGTTATTCAAATAATAGATAATTTCAAACTTTCTCAAATATCTTTATTGAAGAAAATAAGGATTGAGGCACTTTTATTATTAGGTAAAAATAGTGATGTCTTAAGGGAAGTTGAAGAGTACTACGAAAAATTCTCTTATGATTCATATGTAGAGATAATAAAAATAATTGCCAATTTTGACATTTATGGAGATATTCCTGAACATTTAGTAAATAATCTTGAGATTTTAGTTCAGGAGTCTAATCCTTTGGCTTTTGCTTTATATGCTCATTTCTTACTAAAAACTGATAATAATGAAGCAAAAAGATATGCCACTAGATCGTTAGAGTTCCTGTACACTGAAAAACATAATTTGAAACATTATTATCAAATGAAAATTGTAATTAACATACTTGCTAAATTTTTTGAGTCTACCTATCAATTATCTGTTTTTTTGAAAGGAATGAAGCAACTTGTTGCAAGGTATCCTGATAATTACACATTTAACTATTTGTTGGCAAAGTATCTGTATATCACAGAGGACTATATTGATGCCGAATTGGTTGCTAAAAAGTCTTTGAAATTAACTAAGAATAGTTCTCAGCTTCTTGAAGCACAAAACTTGCTTGGAAAAATAAGAGAAGAAAAAGAAAGGTACCAGAGTTTTATAAATGAACTTGAAAAAATTGACTCAGGAATATCTGAGAAAATAGCCTACGTTAATACTTTGTATAAAAAAGAAAGAATAGAAGAAATATTCAAAATGTTGAATGATATATCTAATAGTAATTCCCTTAGTGATATTATAATAAAATTTTATATATTTGATAAATTGGAGATTAAGGAACAGCTAATATATTACCTTTATTTGCTGAGGGCTTTCGCTTTTGAAAATTCATATGAGAATATGCTAGAATTTATTGAAAACAAGTTAATGTTTTATTCAAACGTGGAAGAATTGGAAGAGATCAAGCAAAAAGCTGAAATTGATTATGTTAAAATATTAAAAAATTACAAGCAAAGTCAATTAGAAGATTTTGAAACTAAAAAAGAGCAGGAAATCTACTTGGAACAATATACCAGAGAAGAAGATTTGGAAAGAACTTCACAAGGGGAAATGAATGCTGAAGAATTATTACAAATAGATGTAGGTCCAACAATAGAGATTTTTGACAATCAGATTGACATTACTCATGATCAAAAGGAAGAATTAAGTGAAGTTTATATAGAACAAAAAAAGGTTTCACTCTCAAATGTTGAGAACTATGATGATCTCCAAAATGTTATCATTAGTAATTCTTTTGATTTAATACTTGCAGGATTACTAAAATTATTCTATATAATTTTTGAAAATAATCAGGAAAAAATAAAAGAAATTGGTGTAATGATTGATAATTCTCAAATCCAGCTTGGTGAAGATGATGAAAAAATAGTAGTTCTTCTTCAAAATATTGAAGAAAAAATATTATTAAATGATGTTAAATCATTGATGATAGATATTAAGAATTTTGTTCAGAAATATTCAAAAAATAGATATTTTTCTTTTTATATATCAATGATTTTAGCTGCTTTCAATTATAAAATTGGTAAAACAGGAGATTTTAAGAGACATTTAAAATATTGTAAAGAAAATATAGAAAACTATCAGTTTTTAGGTAAACTATTAAATATGATTGATAAGTACCCTGGTGTAGAGGAAATTAAAGAAGTACCAATATCTGAAATCAAGGAATTTGCAAATCCACCTTATAAAGATGAAAAAATAGTGATAATTAGTCCACAGGAATTAATCCTCGCCTATTTTGTAAGAATTTTGCTTATTGTTTTTGGTCATTCCAATTATCTTCAAGATTTTATTGATGAACAGTTAAAAAATTTGAATTTTGTTTTGGATGATAAGGAACATATCTTAATTGAGTTTTTACAGAAAGTTATTGCAGGATTAATTCAAAATGATATGAAGAGTGTTCTTGTAGATGTTAAGAATTTTATAAATAACAATTCAAAAGATCCTTATTTTTCTTTTTACTATAGCTTGATTATGGTATTTATCAGTTACAAATTGAAAAGAATCGATGATTTCAAGAAATATTTAAATATTGTTCTTAAGGCTTTTAATAAGTATCAGAATTTCCAAAATTTGTTAAGCTGGTTGGAAAGGGTAGGTGATAGTATTGAAAATATTGATCACTAAAAAATTACCGGGTAAATGGCATGAGAGGGTTGATCTGCCTGACTACCAAGTAATAGTCAAGCCTGATGATCAGGATACGAGAGATTTTATATTTCAAAATTCTTCTGATACTGTTGGAATACTTTGTTTGTTAACCAATAAAATCGACAAGGATATTATAGATAAATTACCTAATTTACGGATAATTAGTAATTATGCTGTTGGTTTTGATAATATAGATGTTGAGTATGCTACCAAGAAGGGTATATGTGTTACTAATACTCCAGGAGTATTAACCGAGGCTTCTGCGGATTTGACTTGGGCTTTAATACTAGCAGCACGTAGATTGGTTGTCTCTGCTGACAGGTTTACACGAGATGGAAAATTTAAGGGTTGGGAGCCAGAACTTTTTTTAGGCTATGATGTATATGGAAAAACCCTGGGAATCATAGGGTTTGGAAGAATTGGACAGGCTGTTGCAAAAAGAGCAAAAGGATTTGATATGAAAATACTTTACTATAGCAGAACAAGAGATTTGGAAGCTGAAAAAGCTTTAAACGCAGGATATAGAGATTTGGATCTTCTTCTCAAAGAATCTGATATAGTTTCTATACATACACCATTGAATACACAGACTTATCATATGATAACCTACGAAAAATTGAAACTTATGAAACCAGATTCCACAATTGTAAATACAGCAAGAGGGAAAGTTATAAAAGAAGAGGATTTGGTGAGAGCTTTAAAAGAAGGGTTGATATTCTCTGCTGGATTAGATGTGTATGAATTTGAACCTGATGTTCACCCAGATTTACTAAAAATGGAAAATGTGGTTTTGCTACCTCACATAGGTAGTGCAAGTTTTGAAACAAGAACTAAAATGGCTGAAATAGCTGTTACCAATCTTGTAAATTTTATTAATAATAAGAAGCCGGTTAGTGTTGTTAATCCTGAAGTTTTGAATATTTAGAATGAGTTTTTTAAATTATTAGAATTAATTTCTAAAATGAATTAATTTCTGAAATTATAAAGAGAGGTGAATTATGAAGATAAAGGTTTGTTCTTGTGGAAACTGCTATTACAAAGAGATTGATTTTAATGGTTTTGAAATCGAAAAATGTGGATGTCTTGGGTTTTGTGGTTTTGGACCTATTGGAATAATTGATTCTAAAGTTATTCCAATTAATAATAAATTGCTTGAGAAATTGAAGAGTAATCCACAGTTATTGGATAGTATTGAATCGCTTAATTTTGATAAAGATAGCAAGATACTTATGAGGGACAATGACTTGATTGATCCTGAAAATATAGATACTTATGGTTTTAAAGCTTTAGAAAAAGCTTTAACAATGAATCCTAATGAGGTGATAAAGGAAATAGAATTGAGTGGTTTGAGAGGTAGAGGTGGAGCCGCTTTCCCAACTTACAGAAAAATGCAAATGGTTAAGGCTGAAACTGAAACACCTAAATATGTTGTTGCTAATCTTGAGGAGGGAGAAGTTGCCTCTTTTAACAATACTATTCTTGCCGAATCAAACCCTTTTTCTATTGTTGAAGGTATTGCCATTGCTGGTTATGCTGTTGGTGCTTCAAAAGGATATATCTTTGTAAACCACAAAGCTAAACTCGCTTTGAAGAGGCTAAAAAATGCTGTCAATCAGGCTTATAAAAAGGGATACTTAATAAGAGAGAATTTTCATTTTGATATTGAGATTAGGAGATCTCCAAGTGCTTATATAGCTGGTGAAGAGACTGCAATGCTTGAGGTTATAGAGGGTAAAAAGGCTTTTCCAAGAAATAAGCCTCCTTTCCCTGTTTCCAAAGGATTGTTTAAGAAACCCACGCTCATAAATAATGTCGAAACTTTAGCTGCCATACCATACATCATACTATATGGGCATGAATTTTATACTTCTTTTGGAGTTGATGGGTCTTTTGGAACAAAAATGATATCATTAACGGGTAATGTCAATAATCCATGTGTCAATGAGGTACCATTTAATATTAAAATAAAAGATATAATAGAGAAAATTGGGATGGGTTATAAAGAAAAGAATAAAGGGTTTCTTATTGGTGGTCCTTCAGGTGGAATTCTTTGTCAAAGCCTAGAAGATTACAATTATAATTATGATGATATCTCAAAAGCTGGTGGTATGGTTGGTTCGGGAGGTATTTTTGCTATTCCAGAGTCTATGAGTGTTGTTGAATTATCAAAATATCTGATGGAGTTCTTTTCTGAGGAAAGCTGTGGCCAGTGTATTCCTTGCAGAGTCGGAACAAAAAAAATAACTGAAATACTTGATAGTTTTTTGAATGGTAAGGATTTACTTTATAACTTGGATGAAATGAACGATTTTATAATGAATGTTAGTTTATGTGGATTGGGACAGGCTGCTCCCGTCCCATTGATAACAGCAATGAAATATTTCCCAGATGAGTTTAAACAAAAGATATCTACATAATGTTAAACAAGTACCAAGAGATATCAAAATTAATAGATGTTTTACAGAAATTACCATTGGTTGGGCCGAGAACTTCTGAAAAGATAGCTTTTTTCCTTATTCAAGCAGATGAAAATTTAGTTAATGAAATTATTGACTCAATTAGAGAACTGAAAAATAATATAACTAAATGCCATAACTGCTTTGGAATAACATCTGTTGGTTACGACCCATGCTCAATTTGTATTGACAAAAATAGAGAACAAGTATTATGTGTTGTGGAGAATTTCAAAGACCAAATTTTTATAGAATCTTCACAATTTTATAATGGTAAATATCATGTACTTGAAGGATTGATAAATCCTATTGAAGGAAAGACTCCGGACAAATTGAGAATCAAAGAATTACTACACAGAATAGATAAAGAGAATATAAAGGAAGTGTTATTTGCAATACCTTCATCCATAGAGGGAGATATAACTGTTGAATATGTGGTAAATAAAATCCGGGAAAAAAAAGAGCTTGTTTTTTCCAGATTGGCAATAGGTATACCTGCTGGTAGTGAACTCGAAAATATAGATAAA
Organism: bacterium; assembly: GCA_026418475.1. Classification (GTDB taxonomy): domain Bacteria; phylum DRYD01; class DRYD01; order DRYD01; family DRYD01; genus DRYD01. The sequence continues at coordinate 6,182 of JAOABG010000014.1, forward strand.
ATTACTCTAATTAATGCTTTGAAAAATAGAAAAATGATAGAATAAGAAAATAAATTAATGATACAGTATGGAAAAGTTGTCAAGATAGTTAATACTCAGGATAGTAACAAATTTTACCTTAGAAAAATTGGTAATAATCCTAAGGTTTTTGAAGATCATAAAGGAAATACTATAAAACTTGATGACATAATTAATAAAGACTATGGAATGATTATAAAAGGTTATTTTGTTGCTAAACCTAGTTTAGATGATTTTATTCTTTATTATTGGAAAAGAAAAACACAAATAATTTATCCTAAAGATGCTTCCTATATAATTTCAAAAATGGATATAAACTATAACAGCAAAGTTTTGGAAATTGCAACAGGTAGTGGGGTTATGACTCTTTTTTTGTCAAAAAACCTGTTTCCTTATGGCAAGGTTGTATCTATAGAAAAGAATTACGAATTCTTGAAAAACTCTGTTCAAAACATTATTGATTTTGATAAGACTTTTGATACTAACTATTTGAGTGTAGTTCAATTTTTTACTTCTGATAATTTGGGGTTTTTGAAATGTGTAAAATTTGATGGTGTTATTTTGGATCTTCCTAATCCCGAATCCTTATTAACCCATTTTGAAAGGGTTCTTAAACCTGCATCTTTCATGGTTTGTGTTTTGCCCACTGTTAACCAGGTTATTTCTCTATTGGAAAAGATTAAAAAAAGCTTTGTTGATATCTCAGTGGAAGAAATTATAGTTAGAAAATATAAGACTAATCCTGAAAGAATGAGGCCTTTTGATACAATGGTTGCTCACACTACCTATATTATCTCTGCTAAAAAAATGTAAATATTTACATATTTTGTATTATTTTAGTAATTCTGTGATAATCTTTTTGGTACGGTATACCTACCAAGAACAGATTATTATCATATTCTATTATTTGTAACTTTTTGTTTTTAGTTTTGTTTTTATATTGTTTATATAGTGGTAGAAGTTTTTTGTTGAGGATATACATTTTTTGGTTTTCTGAACCTTTCCATATATATTTTGTTTCTTTGCTCCATATGAATGGTCCATCTATAATTACATCAACAAGGGTTTTTAATTCATCCCATAATGTTGCATTTTTCTCAATGTATTCATTTAGGGTATAACCTGTATATAGGAGTATGTCTTTTTTGTTTTTTCTTACTAATTTAAGGAATTCTATGAGATTTTGTGATTGGTCAAGTGGTTCTCCTCCAGATATCGTAAGTTTATCAGAAGGAAGAAAATTTATTTCTTGGGCTAATTTCTCTATTTCCACTTCATGTTTTGGGGAGATTAACCAAGTGTTTGGGGAAATACAGTTTTTGCATCTTATTGAGCATCCTTGGAGCCACAGCCCTATTCTTGTTCCTGGACCAAGTGTATATATTGGATAGTAGAATGAGTTCACAAAAATTTTCATTAATTCTAAAGTTTTAATTTTCAGTGGTTACTTGTTACATTTATTTTTTGAAATATCTTGTTGGTAATTTCTTGAGTTTCTGAGTCAGTTATATAAAGCTGAGCACACTTTTTAGCTAAGCTTCTAATATCTGATAGTTTTTTTGCTCTTTCTATTGGACCTATTGCATTTCTTGAATCTAAGAGATTGAAAACATGTGAAAGCTTTAGAACATAATCGTAAGCAGGGTAATATAAATTTTCATTTAGCAATTTTTGGGATTCATCAAAGTAGATTTCATACAATTTTTTTAAATTATCCACATTTGCTTTATCTAAGTTATAATAGCAAAACTGTACTTCTGAGATATAATAGATATCTTTATAATTTGTATCATCCTTCCACTTTATATCCCATATTTTGTTTTTGTCTTGTACGAACATTGCTATTCGTTCAATACCGTAGGTAATTTCCACAGGCACTTTTCTTACTTCTATTCCTCCCATTAGTTGAAAATATGTGAACTGTGTTATTTCCATACCATCTAACCATACTTCCCATCCTGTTCCCCAAGCTCCAAGGGATGGGGATTCCCAATTGTCTTCTATAAATCTAAGATCTTGCTTGTGCAAATCTATTCCAAGATGTTGAAGACTTTGAATATATATGTTTTGTATTTCATCTGGTGTGGGTTTTATTATTACTTGGTATTGAAAATAATGTTGTAATCTGTTGGGATTTTGAGCGTACCTACCATCTGTTGGCCTTATGGATGGTTCAAAATATGCTACTTTCCAATCAAAATTGTCTAAACTTCTGAAGAATGTCAGTGGGTTCATTGTTCCTGCCCCAACTTCTGTGTGATATGGTGTTCCTATAATACAACCCTGTTCGGACCAATATTCATTTAGTTTCATTATAATTGTTTGGAAGTCCATATCTTACTCCTTTATGACTTTTTTATAGTTTCCTTCACAAGTATTAGATCTTCTATGAGTTTTGAAATACTTTTATATCTTCTTTCAGGATTTTTTTCTATACATTTCATTATTACTTTATCTAATTGTGATGGAATATTAGGATTGATAAGGCTTGGGAGAACTGGTATCTCTTTCATATGTTTATTTATTATCTCACTTGGGTTTCCTTCAAAAGGTACTCTGTTTGTAAATATTTCATACATTGTTATACCAAGAGAATAAATATCTATTCTTGGATCACTTAGTACTCCTTCAAAAATCTCAGGAGCCATGTAAGCTAATGTTCCTAATACTTGTCCATCATGAGTAATTGGTTTCCAGTAGACTATTCTTGATATACCCATATCTGTCAATTTTACCTTTTTTAAATCTTTATCAACCAAGATATTTTCGGGTTTTATGTCTCTATGTATTATCCCTTTATTATGTAAGTAATTTAGTGCATTGGATATTTCTAATATTATATCAATTTTTTGTAGTATTGTTAGATTGGGATAAATTTCATCAAATGTTTTTCCATCAACATATTCTAATATTAAGTATGGTATTCCATTACTTTCTCCATAATCAAAAATTTGAACTATATTTATATGTTTTATTTGTTTGAGTATCTCTATTTCTCTTTTGAATCTTTCTAATAATTCTGGATCTTTATGTTGAAATAATTTTGCTGCAAAATTTTTGTTATCTTTGGTAACTAAATATACTTTGCTGCTTGCTCCCTTACCTATTAATTTTATAATTTTGTATGGACCTATGTAATTTTCTGTAGATAAATTTCCTGAGGGTAAGTTTTCTATAGGTAAAATTTCTTTTTTGTTCCTAATATTATCACTATTAATTTTTTTTGCTTTATTTCTCTTCACTATATATATAGTAATTGCAGTGGTAAGGGATACCATAGTTAGTAAAAGTAGTAAAAGAATAATTGTTTTATTGTCAAGCATCTATATTAGAAAAATTTTTTTAGCATTTTTTGTTTAATGTTATCTAGTACTGTATACAGATGTTTTCTTGATATATTAAGTTTTTGTGCTAAATTAACTTTTGTTAAATCTTCATAGAAGAGAAACTTCATAACTTTCTTTTCAATTTCAGTTAGGTTATAAATTATCTGTTCCAAAAATATTTTATCTTCTATTGGTAGAGTTAAGTCTTTATGTTCTCTTGATTTTATGAGGTTCATTTCTATATTGTTTTTTTGGGGTATTGATAGTATTTCTTTTATTGCTTCTTCTGTTAGATTAAATTTATTAGATATTTCTGATATGGTACATCCTGGGTTTAGAGACATATATTTTTGTATTTGGTAGTACAATTTTCTAACTGTTTTTGGAATCTTTATGATATCTGAATTCATTACATAACTTTTTATTTCTTTTTCTATGTAGGAAATGAAATATGAAGTTGGGTCTAAGCCCATTTCTTGATAATTTTTGAGAGCTTTTATTATTGCTAAATGTGCTACCTGTTTTAAATCTTCTTTATCAAATGTATTATACTTTGATAGTATTCTAAATATTAGCTTTTCAAACTTGGGTAAGATTTGGTTACAAAGAATATGGTCCTGATTTTTTTTATCTGGCTCTTGTCTGTATTTTTCTATTAACTCTTTTAAAGATATTTCTTCATTATTATATTGTTTATTGAAAAGAAGATCTACGTAGCTGTCTTGAATAATAAGGGTTGCCTTTTTATGTTTTTTACCCATCCTTTATAATAATTCTATTTTTAGTATTTCTTTCCCTACCTATTTTTTTATTGCTATTCCTGCAGGTGTTGAAAATAGTCCTGGTATAGTTGTTGCAATTACCGAGTTTTTAGATAGATCTATCACGTTAACTTTTTTGGCTATCTTACATGAAACGTACATTTTCAGTCCATTTGGGTCTATTCCCATAAAAGATGGTCCTTCACTGGTTTGAATATTGGCCACTATTTTACTTGATAAAACATCTATGACACTTATTGTATTTGAACCTTCATTTGAGACGTACACCCATTTTAATGAGGGGTGAACTACAATTTTGGCGGGTTTATAGCCTGTCCTAAACTTACCCACTTCAATATTATTTTTTGCATCTACTAATGAAACTGTGTTATCATTATAGTTAGCCACATATACTCTTCTACCATCAGGTGTTGCTACTCCTAGTGGTTGTGAACCAACTTTTAGAACGTTTATTACTTCTAAGTTCTTAGGATTGATGGTTAATAAATAACCTTTTGATGTGTCTCCATATGAAACAAACAACTTATCGTTATCTGGGGATAATGATAATCCATTTGGTTGCAGAACCCCGAGCTTTTTTGTTTTATGATTTTTGTAAAATTCTATTGCAGATACTGGAAAATCTTTGGATGAGTCTAAGGTTACCAATTTTGGATTGGGACCCATTAAAGTTATATAAGCATAGTTTTGGCCTACCACTATGTCTGAGGGTATGCTTTCATTTGATAGTGAAAATTTGTTTATGACTTTATTATTCTGTTCTGGTGATATAACATAGAAATTGGATTTGTAGTCTAAAGCGTATAATTTTCTATATGATGGATGAAATGTTATTAAGTGAACTCTTGCATCTACTTTTACTATAGCTTTTATTTTACCATCTGTTTGTGAACTCATTATTGATAAAGAATTAACGGAGTTGTACATCATTATTCCATCTTGTCCATAGTCGGAAAAATATTTTCTATCTGCGTATTCTAGTGGGTTGTGTCCATATTGTATTGCTGCCATATCAGGTACGTCTTCTGGACCTGATGAATGCGGTATCCCTCCAACTGCATCTGTATCTGCAGGGAAAGCTATATAAACTCTATCTGTTGATGGGTTGTAATTCATTCCCACGGTGGAGGAGTCTAATGAAGAAATTTTTTCTGGTTCAAGCATTACATTAATTATTTTAGTTTCCCCTGGACTTAGAGCAACTTGTAATATTTGTGTTTTAAATTGTGGTTTTGATATAGTTATTTTATATTGTCCTGGGGTGAGGTTTATGAATTCAAATGAGGCACTGGTTTTTGTTACAAATTGCTGTGGTAATCCTGGTGTTGGCTGTATTGGTTCAAGATATACTAAAACTCCTATTCCCGGTTCTGCTCCTGAACCTACACCTGGCACAGCTGAATAGTCAAGTAAAATATTACCCCTTATTTGACAAAAATTAGCCAACGCAATAACTGCAAAAAAAGTCAATATAAAGATGAATATTATTAATTTTTTTAACACTTTAACACCTCCCACTTTATATTTTATTTCATGAATTTTAATTATCCTTATAAATTATCGTTATAAATTATCCTAAGAAGGATATCCTGAATGTTTTATAGAAAAATCTAGTGGAATGTTAAAGGAAAATAAAGTTAGTGACTTAGATGTGGTTGTTGAAAACCTATCTTTTTTTGAAGTTTTCCAGGTCCAAAAGTACCTTGATGATTTGGAAATAGCAAAAAAAGCTTTTGGAGTCCTTAACGAATCTCCTCAGCTTTTTGAAAACATTTCTAAATTGAAAAAAAATTTGGTCTTGAATAGGAGTAGTTTCAAAAGTATAAAGTATAATAGGAAAACTGTGGGATTTATTCAGATACATTATGAAACCTCTAGCTTAGTTAAGATTGGAATAGTGATAGGTGAAAAAAAGTATTGGGGTAAGAATATTGGAAGTATCGCTCTCAAAAAAATGGTAACAATGTTGTTTAAAAATGACAAAAATATTAACGTAATTACTTTGGATACTGCTTCTTATAATGTCGTTGCGAAAAAGTGTTTTGAAAAAGTCGGATTCAAAGTTTATAAAGAACAAGATGGAAAGGTTTATATGCAGCTTTTAAGGCAAGATTATCAAGAGGAATTTTGACAAGTTCATAGAAAATTATAAAGAGTTAGGGCAGGTGGCCGAGCGGTCAATGGCATGGGACTGTAAATCCCACGGGCGAGAGCCCTACAGTGGTTCAAATCCACTCCTGCCCACACTTAACTTGAAGTGGGAGCCGTGATCCTTGCTTAAAAAAAACAATATCTATCTTACTCCAATAGAAAGACATAACTTGGTATCAATTCATCAGTGGTTGAAAGAATTGGATAACTTTTTTATGTTCTCTGAATTTTTCATAAGTGTTCCTAATTTTGATGAGATTGAAATCTGGTATAATTCCCTCATTAATAATAATAGAAATAAAGTTTTTATAATAAATCATTTGGAATCAAAGGCTCCACTGGGTATGGTTGAAGTTTCAAAAATAGATTGGAAAAATAGAAATGGACATATAGGAATTCTAATAGGTAATAAGGCAAATAGACAAAAGGGATATGCTTCAGATGCCATAAAAATTGTTATCAAATTAGCTTTTGATTACTGGAATTTAAATAAACTGTATGCTGTGGTAGCAGAGAATAACCTACCTTCAATCAGATTATTTGAGAAACTTAAATTTACTAAGGAAGCTGTATTAAAAGAAAGTGTATACCTTGATTTTAGTTATTTTAATCAAGTAATTTTTTCTCTTCTCAAAAAGAACTATGAAAAAGAAATCAGTTTTTATAATAGTTAATCTAACTAAAATAATAATCATAAGTTTTTTATTTTTTGCAATATATAATGAATATGGGAAATTAGAAGAAATAAAAGAAAAGAATTCTAAAGTGATTAGAACCATTGAATTAAAAAGTAGAAATTTGGAGATTTTGAAACAAATAGTTGATCTTTACCAAAACGAGAATTATGTTTATCCATATTTAGTTAGGGAGTATGGGCTTTTAAAGGGAGATAACTATAAACTATACATCATGGAGGTGGAAAATTGATGGCTAAGAAACCAAATAAAAAAGAGACCCCAAGAAATGAAAATCCTCAGGAGAAAGCTGATAAAGAATTTGAAAAAAAACTCAAAAAATTTCTTAGAGACAGTGCACAGAATATAGCACAAGCCAAAAAGAATTTGGAAAGAAAGCAAAAATAATTGGGGTGGTATGCAATTAGATTTCATAGGATACACTGGTAAAACGGGTAGTATCATATATAACAATCTGAAAGATAAATATGATTTCAAAAATTTAGTTAACTCGAAAAATTATAAAGAATATATCATTAATGTTGATAACAATACTACAGTTATTGACTTCTCTTCTAAGGGTTTTATTTTTGATTTTTTAGAAAAAAATAAAGATAGAAAGTTCAAGGATTTTTTTTATATCACTGGAGTTACAGGTTTTTCAAGAGAAGAGTTTGATAAAATTGATGAGCATTTTCGAAATATTAATATAGTGGGATTACATTTTCCAAACTTTAGTTTGGGGATCAATTTAATGAATGATTTTGTTAAAAAGATTGGTCTTTATTTTTCAAATGCTGAGATAATAGAGATGCATCACCAAACCAAGAAGGATAAACCTTCTGGAACATCCCTTATGACATCAAAGATTATTTGTAATACTTGGAGAAATAATAATGTAAGCAATGAAGTGGCTATTCACTCTGTTAGGTTACCATCTTTGGTTGCACATCAGACTGTTATATTTTCAAATGAATATGGTGAGGTGCTTGAAATTACTCATCATAGTTTGAATAGGCTCTGTTTTTCTTTTGGTGTCCAAAAGGTTCTGGATAAGATTCTTTATGAGTTTAAAAATGGAAACTATGAATTGAATTTTAAATGTGGACTTCAGTTCAATATTAACCTTTTGGATTTTCTTGAAAAGTAGTTAATGTTATTTGGCTCTTTTTTTGTTTGACTCTACATTGCCTTTATTACATCCTTGATGTTGTTGAATTTAGACTTGTATCCCAGATTGATTAGATTTTGTGGTATGACTTTGGGAGAGCAAAATAAACTGTATATCAATTGATAGTAACGAGGCATTAGTATAGCCAATGATTTTTCTAATATCTTCTTAGGTATGTCTATTATAAATGATTTTTTTAGAAAAGAACGAATTGTTATGAAATTCTCTAAGAATTCTCTGTAAGTTATATAGTTGTCACATACTGTATTTAGTATACCATTGAAATCTATTTTCATCAGATATTCTATGATTAGTGGTATTTCTTTGTTATATATCCAAGGGAAAAAGGAATTGGGTGTGAAATTGATTCCTATAGATATGAGAGATGGTAGGCTCAGAGATTGATATATTTTAGAATTTTTATCTAATACTGCTCCTAATCTCATTATAACTGATTTATTAATATACTTGGAATTTAGGATTGTATTTTCCCAATCTTTTACTAAGTTGGATACTATGTTATCTGGTGGTTCTGTGTTTTCAGTTACCTCTTGATGTGGTGATAGATAGTATATTCCTATTGCTGAGGCTGAAAAAATCTTTGAAACTTCAATATTGAGTTTTTCCAAGATTAATATTACTTTTTTATTAATGTCTATTCTGGTTTTATATATATTTTGCCATTTTTGAGTGTTTATGAGTCCAAATATTGTCTCTCCGGTAAACAGGAAAATTGTCCATTTTGCTTCATTTTTTTGTAATATATCTTCCAATTTTTGTTCTAAGTCAGTGTGTATATCGGTGTATGATATGATATTTGTTTTATTTGTGGGAGGTGTTATTTTTTTTCTGGTGAAGCAGAATATTTTGTCGTAATTCTCTTGTTTTATATGTTTGTATATTTGGTTTCCTATTAGTCCGGTGTATCCGAAAAGGAGTATATGGTTTTTCATTATGCTATGTTTTGGTTTTTAATTTCCATCGCGAGCTTTATTGCTTTTTCTACATTTATTAGTCCATAGCCTTGAGAGTACTTATCAAATTCTTGTCCATTTTTATCTTTTAGTTTAGTTGCAGTTTGTGTTATAATTTTTTTTATCATTTGTGGGGTTGCATTGGGTAGTACTTCATAAAGTAGTGCTGCTAATCCGCTTACTAAGGCTGTTCCTGCACTTGTTCCTGAACTTTCTATGTAATATCCTTTTGTCCATGGATTTGAAGTTGTTTTTTCTTCTAAAACTTCTGTTTTTGTTATATTTATGTCTTTTTTTTCTTTTGTTATGTAGGGATCAAATATGCTATTTGGTACTCTTGCTCCTATTATTTTTTTTGATGGAGCTATCACATCTGGTTTGTCTAGTTTTTCTGGAGTTGGAGTAGGCCCTTTTGAGGAACCTATATATATATCATCATCATCTATGTTTGGCGTGTTTTTGGTATCACTACCTCCTACTGTGATAACGTCTGGAGCTATTCCTGGGCTATCTATGGTTTCATATGTTTGGTCATTACCTGCTGCTGCTACCACTGTAAATTCTTTAGATAAATCGTTTGATAATTTTGCTATTATATCTTCTGTCCATGATTTGATTGGATCTGGATCTATTCCAAGGGATATATTTACAACTTTTATGTTATACTTTTTACCATTTTCCTTGATCCATTCTAAAGCTTTTATTACTTCTGCTACTGATGTTATTCTGAGGATAACAAATTTTACTCCTGTTGCTACTCCTTGGTTATATCCGTCTGAGGCTTTCCCGGTTCCTCCGATTATTGAAGTAACATATGTTCCATGGCCTAATATATCTTTGGGTTTATCTTGTGTTGATTCATTTGAAAAGTCTTTGTATAAAATTATTCTTTCCTTATCTATATCGGGATGGTTGTATATTATTCCGCTGTCTATTACTGCTACCACTACATCTTTACCTGTAATTCCTAAATCTATTGCTGATTTCAATTTTATTGATTCCAATGTGGTGTTTAATTTTGACCCTTCTTTTTTTATTTCATCTATTTCTCCTACTATTGTGTATCCAGCCAATGGTTTATTTAGAATTTGTAAATATCTTGAGTATACTCTATCAACATAATCATTTAGGTGTTGATTATATTCATCTGTTGTTGTTTTTTGATTAACGATTTTCTTTTGTTTATTTTTTTTGTATATTGGTTTGGGGAAAATGTCTTCTATCTTTTTATCATTTATTGAAAGATTTTTCATAAGTATTTTTTCTATATTTATTTGTTTAATCTTTCTTTTGAAAAAGATGTAAAAAAAATGTTAAATATGTGGAAATTTTCTTTAAAAAATTGTTATCTATGACATAAATAAATTGTAAAGAAATGGAAAAAGGGGGTTTTGTTATGGCTTTTGATGTTTTTTCTAATTTGAATATTATTACCACAGGAGTAAATAGAACTTATAATGTTCAAAATATCTCGTCTATTGATTCTATTTCTGCTGTGAGTGATGGATTTATAGATAGTAATGTTTTTGAAATACCCAACTATAGCGATTTATTTTCTGCTGTTAGGCCAAATAGTTTCAATACTTCATATAATCCAGAACCAATAGCTGCTATACCGGAACCAAATTACTCTACATATCAACAAATCAATAGCTTAGGCCAACTGTCTGAAATATTCAAAAATTATTATGAAAAATATAATCAATTGGTTAACGCTTATCAGAAATCTGAGAATGATAAGGCAAGAACAATTAATGCTATAAGAAATTTGGAGCAACAGAAAGTGAATATTGATAACCAAATCAGCAATCTTAATCAGAGAATACAGGAGCTCAACAATCAGGCACAGAATTTGGATAATCAAGCGCAACAACTTGATACACAAGCACAGAATTTTGAAACCCAGGCCAATATGCAGGAACAAAATGCTACCATGTTGGAGCAGCAGGCACAGGCTTTGATGGCTAATCCTCTTACAGCTTCTGCAGGAGCTCAGTTATTAACCCAAGCACAGGCACTGAGACAAGTAGCAATGAACCTTAAAATACAGTCTCAGCAACTTAAACAACAAGCTCAACAACTCAGACAACAATCACAACAGTTAAGACAACAAGCAGAACAAATCCAACAGCAGGTCAATCAATTACAACAACGAAAACAAATAATAGATGTCAGAATTAATAACCTAAAAAAATTACTAGATAATATAAATAATTATCAAGAAAAAATAAGAGAATCATTGAGAAAGTTAGTAGAACATATAAAGATGATATATAAAAGAGCTCAGGAGATAATAGGTAAAAAACACCAAGATGAGATTCAATTTTTCCTCACTCAACTTAATAAATTCACTAACCATAAAAATATGGGTAATTTGTTTAATATATTGGGTAGTTCTCTAATGGGAGCTTTTCCAGGAGTTGGTTCTGTAAATCCTGCTATAGCTCTGCCTAACATAGCTCTTTTAGCCTCTATGGGAGTTTTTAGTCAGGGAGGGTTGGTTGGATCTCCACAGAGCATGTTGAATTTTGCAGGGTTGTTTGGTTTGGTTTCTTCTTTTGCATCTATTCCATTTCCTTTTCCAGCGCCCAGAATGGGATTTGCTTCAGCTGATATTAGGATAGTTAAGGCTTTATAATATGGAGTGGGTATTTATCGTTAGTTTTGCCATAGTTCTTTCAGCTTCTACAGGTATAAGAGCTTTTTTGCCACTTACAATTACCGCTCTGTTGGCAAAATTTGAGATCATGTCATTTCTACAGACTACTCCATTTATAAACTATATAACTGACGACAGGGTATTATATTTCTTAATTGCTGCTACTTTAATAGAGATAATATCTGATAAAGTTCCTGCTTTGGATAATTTTCTTGATGGAGTTTATTCCCTTGTTAAACCTGTATTATCATTTGTTTCCACCTACGGTATTTTTTGTGGTAATTTGGAACTTTGGCAAACTGCAATAATATCCATAACTCTCGCTTTAGCGTCTACTTCTGTTGCTATGGGAACTAAAGGAACTGTTAGATTGATTTCCACAACAACAACTTCAGGTATTGCTAATCCTTTAATAAGTACAGTTGAAGATTTAATAGTGGCCTTTAAGATGATAATAGGAGTAACATTCATTTGGACTTTACCCATATTGGCTCTTATAAGTGTAATATTTGCTATATTTATCGCTTTTGTAATTTTGAAAATTGTGAAATTTGAGAATCTTAAAGCATTTTTTGAAAGTAATACAAAGTAATACTGAGAAATGAATGAATTAAGTAAATCAAATAGCTCTTACTTGTATTGTCATAAGGATAATCCCATTCACTGGAAAATGTGGAATAGCAATAGTATTAATTTTGCTAAGATTTACAATAAACCAATTTTTTTATCAATAGGCTATTTCACGTGTCATTGGTGTCATGTTATGGCTCGTGAGGTTTTCCAAGATGAAGAAGTCGCAAAAATTTTAAATGAAAATTTTATATGTATAAAAGTTGATAAGGAAGAGCATCCTGATGTTGATAGTTTCTATATAAATGCTTTAGGTTTATTACAGAATGGGAATGCTGGTTGGCCTGCCAACTTATTTTTGACGCCAAATTTGAAACCCTTTTTTGGATTTACTTACTTACCTAAAAGAAATTTTATAAAGATAGTTAATGAAATTTCTAGGGTATGGAATGAAGACAAAACCGAGTTAGTAGAATACGCTGAAAAAATATATCAGTATTTGACTACCAATTATCTATCCTCTTTGAGGAATTATCCTTATCAATTCTTGGATATAAACAATTTGGAAAAATTTTTATACGATATAGATCAGAAAATACGTTCAAAATTGGACTTGAATGGGGGTTTTAGTTTCAGACCCAAGTTTCCTCCTCATCAGTTGTTGGAATATATGCTTTTGAGATTGGAGGATACTCCAAGCAAATATATTCTGGAATCGGTTGATAAGACTTTGACTAATATGATACTTGGTGGTATGTATGATGTTGTTGACTATGGTTTTTGTAGATATAGTGTTGATGAGAATTGGATGGTTCCACATTTTGAAAAGATGTTATATGATAACTCTTTTTTGATTTATATCTATTCTAAGGCTTCTAAAGTATTTGAGAACATTGATTTGAATAAATCAAAAATATTTCGTTATATAGCTGTTAATACTTTTGACTTTTTGAATAGGTTTCTATTATATGGGGATACCTATTTGAGTTCTTTGTCAGCAGAATCTGAATGTGATGGGCGTGATGAGGAAGGTGCTTATTATCTATTCCAAAGAGAAGAAATTGAAAATGTTGAATATTTCTCTGATTTTTTTGGATTACATGATTTTTTCAATCCACATACCAAATATGGTGGACTTATAGTTCATTACAAGGAGTTTCCCAGTTATCAAAATTTGGAGAAAATGGAATATGTTGTTCAATCATTAAGGAAGATTAGAAATAAAAAAAGTAAGCCTTACCTTGATAATAAGAGAATTTTGTCATGGAATTGTATATTGGGCATATATCTATTAAAAAGTTATGAAATAACCCAATATAGGCCTTTTTTTATTTACGCGTCTAATATTATTAATTTTATTCTGAATAAAATGTTTGATTTTAATGAGAGTAAATTCTATAGGATAGCTGTGTGCAATAATTTTTATGGGGACCCTACATTAGAGGATTATGTCTGGTTGGGTTTGTCCCTTGTTTACTATTCCAAGTTAAGTGGCAAGAGTGAGTATACAATCTTGGCTAGAAAAATATTTGAAAAATGTAAGGAATTGTTTTATAGGGATGGCGTTTTTTATAATTCGGACCAGTTTTTATCCTATGACATTTTTGATAATTCTATTCATTCAAATAATTCTTTGGCTTTGTTATTGGATTTATCTTTGAATGAAACTATTGGGAAGGATGTTGAGGATTTGGTTCTCAAATTTTTCAATTTTTCTGAGAATTTTTTATATATGGGTAGTTTCTTTACTTTTCTTGAGTTTTACAAATTGAGAGTTGGTGGAGTGAGTTGTAGAGTTGAAAAGATCGAAAACATATATAGAATATTTTGGGATTCTAATTTTGATGTTGAACCATCATTTGTTGAGGTTGAAAAAGGGAATTTTTGGGATCTTAATTTAAAGGTTTGTGACGAACATAAATGTTTTGAGTTACATAAGAGAATAGACTTATAAATATTTCGTTATGAATGTTTTTGTTTCTGTTTGTGATTATTCCTCTGAATTATATGCTCAAAAATTGATCCATGTTATTAGAGATAGTGTTGATGGGAAAATATTTGTTATAGGTGGCAAAGTGTTAAAGGGTTTGTCTGATGAAAAGATTATTTTTTGGATTGATTCGGTCAAATACAGTTCTGTTGGTTTTTTTGAAAATATATCTACTGTTCCACTGATGTATCTTGATTATATTAAGCTAAGAAAAATGATAGGGGAAAGTAAGATTGATTTGGCAATACTTTTTGATTCTCCCGCTTTAAATTTAAATTTGATCCCTTTGTTGAAATCAAAGGGTTCAAAGATAGTATATATTATTCCTCCTAAGAGTTGGAGCTTGGAAAAAACAAAAGCTCATAAATTTGTAGAAGATAACTGTGATCTCGTTATAGTACCATTTAAATTTAATTTAAAAGTATATACAGGTAATAATGTTATTTTTTTGGGACATCCTATTGTTGATGTAATCCCGGATAATATTGTACCAAGTGATGATAAGGATTCCTTAGGGATATTTCCAGGTAGTAGAAAGTTTGAATTAACTTTTGTATCGAAACCGGTTTTTGATAGTTTGGAGTTATTAAGAAAAAGGTTTAAAAATATATTCATTTCTTCTACTCCGAATACAGATGTGTTGATTGAATTAAATAAGTGGAGATTAGGAGGATTAGGGATTGAGAAGAATTATTACGATTTAGTATCTAAGATAGGTTTTGCATTGGCAGTTTCTGGAACTGTGGTTCTGAAGAATGCCATTTTTTCTGTTCCTACAATATGTTTTTATAGGGTTTATAAAATATCTCAGTTCATTTTCACAAAGATAAAACAGATAAAGGTTCAAAAGATTGCTTTGCCCAATATTTTATGGGATCATGAATTTGGTATGGGTGATGAAAAAATAGTTCCTGAGCTTGTTCAAGATAAATTTAATACTGAAGAGCTAATTAAAACTGTTGATAATATTTTGAAGGAATATGATTATTATTTGGATAGAATAAAGAAGTTTGGGAGTATATTTAGTGAGTTTTATCCTCCAAATGTTATCAATAAAATTGGGCACTTGATTGAGGAACGTTTTATCAATCATAAAAAAGGATAAATATAATTTATATAGAAATGTCTATATAAGACATAGTGTGAAAAGAAAATTTTGACTTAGAAAGGGGAGTGTCAAAAGATGCAAAACATGACTTCTTCAATAAGAAGAAGAACTGAAAGAAAAGTAAAAAAATCAAGAAATTTCCAAGACAGATTTCTCAATTCTCTCAGAGGAGAAGATACAAAAATTAAGGTGGAAACAATAAATTCCAAGACTTATGTAGGTAAAATGGTTTCTTTTGATCAATATGTTGTTATATTGGAAACTGATAATGGACAAGTAATGCTATATAAGCACGCTCTTTCGACTATAGAGAAAGCATAATGTATATACCTCATAAACCCGAAGAAATAGAAAAAGCAAAAAAATTACTAAATATAGACAGTATAGACCAAATTTTTATTAAACTAACCAATAAGGAAAGTTTCTTTGATCCATCGGAATTGGGAGATAAACTGAGCCATCTGGAGTTAATTAACTATTTTGATAACAAATTATCACAATTAAAAAAGTACCATTATCTTGTTGGTAGTGGAGCATATGATCATTTCATACCCCCGATTGTTGACTCTCTTGTAAGAGGTGAATTTTTAACTTCTTACACTCCTTACCAAGCTGAAGTTTCCCAGGGAACATTGAAAGCAATCTGGGATTTCCAGTCATATATTTGTGAAATATTTAATCAGGATGTCTGTAATTCTTCTCATTATGATGGTGCTACTGCTGCTGCAGAAGCTGTTTTAATGGCAAAAAGAATTTATTCAAAAATAAACTCGCGAGCAAACAAGTATATCATTGCTAATTCTGTTCATCCAACTTATTCCCAAGTAATAAAAACTTATACGGAAAGCGTGGGATTAACTCCGATTTTTACTGATTTCAATCAATCAGCAAGAATAGATATACAGAGTTTGGAGAATAATCTAGACGAAGATGTCTTTGCTATTGTTATCCAAAATCCCAATTTTTTTGGGGTTATAGAGAATGATATACAAAAAGTTAAAGAATTGGCAGGAAATAAAATAGTAATTTTATTAACTCTTAATCCTTACATCTATTTTCTTATCGATCCTCCTAAAGTTGATATAGTTGCTGCAAGTTTACAGCCATTTGGTATACCTCTTAGTTTTGGTGGCCCTTACCTTGGGGTTATAGCAACATCGATGGAAAACATAAGGAATTTACCCGGTAGAATAATAGGACAGACTATAGATAAACAGGGTAGAACTGCTTATACTATGATTCTACAAGCACGGGAACAGCACATAAGAAGAGAAAAGGCAACGAGCAATATATGTACCAATCAGGGACTGATGGCCATAAGAAGCACTATATACCTTATGTCTATGGGTAAATCAAACCTTATTAAAGTGGCACAAAAAAATTATACAAATGCCAGATTTCTACTCAATAAGCTGGTTCAATATGGTATAGTAACCTCATTTTTTAGCGATATATTCAATGAGTTTCTGGCTTTCGTACCAAATTACAAAAATATATATAATGAACTAAAAGATAAATATGGAATTATATTTGGTATTGGGTTGAACAGGTTCAAACTTGCTAAACCACAAATTGATAACTTACGAAAAGTTGGTATTTCTCAAGAATTGGAAGATTTGGCAATAATATGTACCACCGAAAAATACTCCAAAAAACAGCTTGATGTATTCTGTAACTCTGTGAAAGAAGTTTCTTTTGTTTCTAAAAGCATATGATATGTTTTTCAAAGGGCTAAACATATTTGAAATTGACAGGGCTTTTTTTGACGATTTTTCTTATCATTCTCAAGCTGAACAAAAAAAGGTAAATTACAGAACCAAACAGCTTCTAAAGTGGGTTTATTCTAAATACGAAGATAATCCAGAATTGTTTACTGATTTATCTAAACCTTTGAGATCAGAAGTGAATAAGAGGTTTAATTTTAGATCACTGGATTTGGTTGATTACCAATTTTCTAAAATAAGTAATTCTATAAAGTTTGCTTTTAAAACTCTTGACAATGAGATAGTAGAGAGTGTATTAATGAAGCACCCTGGTAGGTATACTTTGTGTGTTTCATCCCAGGTTGGATGTAATGTGGGATGTATTTTTTGTGCATCTGGAATGTTTGGACTGAAAAGAAATTTGGAAACTCATGAGATAGTTGACCAGCTTTTCCAAGTTCAAAAATTCATTTTTGGAAAAGAAGGGAAGAGAATATCAAACATTGTTTTTATGGGTATGGGGGAGCCACTTGTTAATTACAAGAATGTTTTGAAGTCTATAGAAATATTCACTTCTGATTGGGGATTCAATATCAGTAAAAGGAATATAACGTTATCAACTTCTGGGATACTCCCTAGAATATATAACCTTGTTGAAGATGGTGTGAGAGTGAAATTGGCTCTATCATTACACTCTCCTTTTCAACATGAAAGAGAAAAACTGATACCCATTGCTAAAAAGTATGCCATAGACCAATTATTAAAAGCGGTAGAATACTATTATTTAAATACCAAACGAAGGATAACCATAGAATACATTCTGATTAAAGATGTGAATGATAGTGTTAATCATGCAAAAGAATTGGTTAATTTATTTAAGAATTATAATATGAAAGTTTGGGTCAATTTGATTCCATATAATAGCATAGGTAACATTTATTTTGAAGATAAGCTACTGAAAGAACCAAAAATTGAAAGAATAAAGGAATTTGAAAATATAATAAAAGATTATTTTGAAGTTAGTGTCAGATGGAGCTTGGGAAGAGATATAGAT
>JAOABG010000150.1 GCA_026418475.1 bacterium
CTATTGTAGATGCATAAGTCGATGGTCTACCAATGCCAACCTCCTCCATCTTTTTTATTATACTTGACAAGGTATACCTGGCAGGTGGTTTAGTAAACTCTTCTTCTATTTCATAGTCAATTATTTCTAAATATTGATTTTTGGGTTCTAAAAAGTCATTCTTAAAAATTTTAAATTTTTCAACAAAATCAGGTAAAATCTTAATAAACCCTTTATCAATTATCCTCCCACTCTGATAGCTTATGTATAATTCCTCACTCAATTGAGAATATAACTGCTGATGAACATATCTACAAGCTGGAGAAAGAGAAGCTAAAAATCTCCTATATATCAACTCGTAAATTCTAAATTCATTATTATTCAAGTAATTCTTAATAATAGAAAGAGGTTTTGTTGTTGTTATTCTTATTGCCTCGTGAGCATCAAAAACCGCCTTATTCTTTCTAGGATGAATAACAACATCTTTAATTATTTTCCTAGCTAAATTGATACCATAATCACTTATCCTAATACTATCTGTTCTATGATAGGTAATCAAACCTATTTTTTCATCTCCAACATTAACTCCTTCATACAATTTTTGTGCTATTTTCATAACTTCGCTGTTACCTATTCCCATTTTAGCAGCTTCTTGTTGAAGAGTAGAAGTCTTCAAAGGATCGGGAGGAACTATAAATCTTTCATTATTAATCAATTTAAAATTTCTTCTAGAATTGACAAGATTTTTTAAGAATTCCAATTCAAACTTTTTAACTTCATTTAGATCAAACAGTTTGTAGAGTTCATTTTGCCTATGTATAAAAGCCTCTAAAATTTTATCACCTATCTTAAACTTCAATTTTATCAGGTAATACCTTTGCGGTTTGAACTGTTCAATTTCAAGTTCCCTATCGAATATAATCTTAAGTGTAGAAGTTTGTACCCTACCTGCACTTAATCCTTTCAACTTAAAATTCCTCCATAAAACAGGACTTATCTTATAACCTATTATTCTATCTATCAATCTACGAGTTAACTGGCTTTCAACCATTGAGTAATTTATATCTCCCAAATTTGCAAGCCCCCTTAAAACACCGTCATATGTTACTTCATTTATAAAAGCTCTTCTAAAAGAAACAGANGTACCAAAACCACGAAGTTC
>JAOABG010000151.1:0-435 GCA_026418475.1 bacterium
CCCTTTATATACCGCCCCAAAAATACCCCCCCTTCATTTTTAGCACTTTTAGGGTCGGGGAATTCTATAAATTCAATAATCGAATATTCTGCGTCTATCTTTCATGTTTCTATTTCGGCTTATGCGGTGAGGTATTCAACTGTCAAAGAGCGTCTCGTTTCTGTGATTATCTCACAAGAACAGTTCAAGTATAGCAAAAAAATTCTCAAATGTCAAGCTACATTTTGAAATTTTTTAATAATTTTTTTTATATATAACAGGATGTATAGGAAATCATAGTGTAGCACAGGCATCTTGCCTGTGTGTGATGTGTCAGGGTAACAAAAGCGTCCCGCTTTTTTTGGTTCATACTCCCCGACGGAACAGAATCGTTTTACAGGGCAATTCATAAATCGCCCTCTGCGGATTATGTATTTGAAAACATCTATATATTAT
>JAOABG010000151.1:445-1130 GCA_026418475.1 bacterium
ATTACCCCCAGTTATCACTGGGGGCTATGATATTAGACCCCTTACGGGGTCTTTTAAAAAGTGGAGTCGGCGTCCCGCCGACATAAGAAAGGGGGAGCGAGACGCTCCCCCCACTTTAAAGTGTAGCACAGGCATCCTGCCTGTGTGTTGTATTGGTTTGTAGGGCAATTCACGAATTGCCCTCTGCGGATTATGTTTTAAAATCCATGTATATAATTAGTTTATTCGCTAATATGTTTTTATTCATTCAACTACTTCGTAGTTGTTTTTCTTTTTTACATATTACCCCCAGTTATCACTGGGGGCTATGATATTAGACCCCTTACGGGGTCTTTTTAAAGTAGCACAGGCATCTTGCCTGTGTGTGATGTGATGTAGGGGCGAGTGGCACTCGCCCTGAAAATATTGCGTGTGATAATTCGTGATATTAAGAAGATGTTTACCATGTAAGATTTTATTTTAAAAAGTGGAGTCGGCGTCTCGCCGACATGAAAAAAGGGGGAGCAAGATGCTCCCCCCCACTTTGAAGGGCAGACGCATAGGTCTGCCCCTACAGGATTTTTAATTTGTTTTTCTTCAAAATAACTCCTCCACGCATCTTTTTTTAGGGGTATTGCCATTGAGGAAAAGTTTTAATGTATGCGAAGCGAGACACTTTAATTATTTTATACGGACAGGACAGGTG
>JAOABG010000152.1 GCA_026418475.1 bacterium
GGAGATGTGTATAAGAGACAGCCGTAGGACTATATTCACAATGAGTTAATCCAAACATTTAGCTATCTTTTAAAAGATGAAAAATTAGAACTTATTAAGCAGAGATATAACAGATAAAAATTAGAAACATCATTAATATCAGTATTATTAGCAAATATTTTCATGAGAGTAGAAAAAATTTAAGTAATAATGCTATAAACAGTAATTAAAAAACAATTTTCCCAGTATTTCATATATTTCTCATATTATCATTACTAAATTCCTCATGGGTATATTTGTACTAAAAAAATACCAGGACCTGCACTTCGGTGCAGGAAGTTTAAATTCCTCATTGGTATATTTGTACAGAAAATTTATGGGAGTGCTATTAAATATATTAAAAAGTTTAAATTCCTCATTGGTATATTTGTACTGTAAATTGACTTGTAATGTCAGCGCCGCTACCAGCGTTTAAATTCCTCATTGGTATATTTGTACCTCGTAATTCTGTTAAAATCTGTTTACAATTATCAAGGTTTAAATTCCTCATTGGTATATTTGTACCCCGTTTAGTCTATATAATAATGTCATGTTATTTTTGAGATTATTCTATAATTTTTGCGTCAAACCTCCGATTAAGCTAAACTATATTTGACGTATTATCATAAGAATTTGTTAATATTTTTCTTACGAAGCTGGAACTTTCAGGAAAAGTATAAATTATAACACTATCCTTATCTTTATCAACAACTGAGAGTATATCACTTTCCAACATTTTAAGTCTTCCTTCAGTAAGCACACCCTCAAAAACGGATTTTTGAACATGATGCAGGTACTTTCTTACAACTTTCAGAACCTTTGATAACCTAGAATGATCCTTGTCATCTAAAACAGAAATATCATAAATCAGAATTACTTTCATGATTACCACCAAACCTTAAGAGGAGAATATTTTTTATCTTCTATTATGTGTTTCATTATCTTATACAATTCCAAAGTTATAAGATTCTTATACTTTATTTTTCTTTTTAATCCCCTATGGAAAACAGTCTGTTCCAATTGCTCTTCAAATTTTTTAACAAACAGTTTTCTACCTTCATCATTAAGATAACAAAAATTCAACTCCTTCATAAAATGATCCTTCTTAAT
>JAOABG010000153.1 GCA_026418475.1 bacterium
AGATGTGTATAAGAGACAGCCAGCAGACGTTGAAAAAAATTTTTATCAATCCTTTGAAATATGAAGTTTTTTTTCATATGGGAGGTGAAATATGGTATTCCACCAGGTTTAAAAGTAAGAGACTTTTTTCATATGGATGGGCAACAAAGAAACTTGATAGATACTTCTCAGGTTATCTTGTTCCAAATAATTATTACTACAGAAAGTTGTTGAGTCGTCAGATAGATGAAAAAAAAATCATTAAGATAAAGGATTTGGTGTTTGAAAAGCTAAATCCTGTTGATTACAATGTTGATTCTAATTTAGTGGGGTTTATGTTAGGAAGTAGAGAGGTTGAGTTTTGGGGACTTCTTGAGATATATTTAAAAACTGTTCCTCTGATAGATATCGAGTATAATTTTTTATTTTTTGTTTCACCTTTTGTTTATGAGAATTACGTAAACTTTGAGGACCTGAAAAATAGAATTTTTAGTTTCAGTGAACAGATAATGGGAAATAAATTTTCTAAACATTTTGAACGTATAAGATTTGTATTTAATGAATCTGAAAAATATGATTTACTTTCAAAAGTTAAGCTTCTTGTAACAATACCTGGTACTAAGACAAATGAAGCTGGATATCTTGGGATTCCTCAGTTGGTTATATTACCTCTTCAGAAGCCTGAGTATGTTCCGATGTGGGGGGTGATTGGTTGGCTTGACTTTTTAGGAATCATTGGAAAAAAAATAAAAGGCTACTTTGTTCTTAAATACGCCGAGAAAAATATATTGACAAGAAAAAGATTTATATCCATGCCTAACATAATATCAAATGAATATATAATACCAGAGTTGGCTGGAGTTATAACTCACATTAATTTGTCAGAGAAGATAAATGAGATTCTGAGGGACAATGTGTTTTTAATGGACACATCTCAAAAATTAAGGTCAATTTATAAAACTTGGGACAATGAAAGTATAAGTTTTAGGGATTTTATTCAACAAAACATACTGGACTGAAT
>JAOABG010000154.1:0-468 GCA_026418475.1 bacterium
CCTATTTTATGATTGGAATTTATGAGATAGAGAATCCCATATCCTTTTCCTGGGACATCTGGGGGTAGATTTGCAGGCCGTAGCAGAGTTTGCTCTTTCTGAATAAATGTGAATATGTCTTTATTATCCCAGGTGTGATTTCCCATGGTGAAAACATCTATACCACATTCTTTTAATTCCTTGAATGTCTCATAGGTTAATCCAAATCCACCTGCCACATTTTCTGCATTTGCGATTGTGAAATTAATATTTTTTTCTTTTTTTAAAGTAGGAAGAAGTGTTTTTACACAATTTCTTCCTGGCTTTCCATTGATATCACCGATAAATAAAATACTTATCATTTTAAAATCCTAAAAAATTATTTTGCATAATCAATTGCCCTTACTTCACGTATCACAGTTACTTTTATTTGTCCTGGATATTCAAGCTCTTGTTCTATTTTTTTTGCTATTTCCTTTGATAACTGGA
>JAOABG010000154.1:478-979 GCA_026418475.1 bacterium
ATTGTATCTTGTTCAACTATTACACGTATTTCTCTACCTGCTTGTATTGCATATGTTTTTGCAACACCTGGAAAAGATGATGCTATTTTTTCTAAATTTTCCAGACGTTTTAGGTAACTTTCCAATGTTTCTTTTCTTGCACCTGGTCTTGAAGCGGAAATTGCATCTGCAGCCTGGACAAGAACTGATTCAATGCAATTTGCTGGCGCATCTCCATGATGTGAAGCAATTGCATTTATAACTTTTTCATTTTCATTGTATTTTCTTGCAATTTCAATTCCTAAAGATACATGTGAACCTTCCTGCTCATGGTCTATGGCTTTTCCTATATCATGTAGTAGTGCTGCACGTTTTGCAATTGTTGGATCTACTTTTAATTCTGCTGCAATCATCGCAACTATGTGACCCATTTCAATAGAATGGGCAAGAACATTTTGTCCATAACTGGTTCTATAATGCAGTCGTCCTATCAGTTTTATAAGTTCAGGATGTATGTTTGTG
>JAOABG010000155.1 GCA_026418475.1 bacterium
TTCTAACTTTGAACGAAACGTTTTCAGCTTACCTATGAGGAATGAAAACGTATTCTAGGTAAATCAGAGATTGCAATGTTGGCTGGTTTTCAGCTTACCTATGAGGAATGAAAACATGCCAAAATAAAATGTTTTCCTGCCGAAACAATTTGTTTTCAGCTTACCTATGAGGAATGAAAACAAGCAGTAATCGTAATATTTTCTTGCTTACAATCTCAAGTTTTCAGCTTACCTATGAGGAATGAAAACTTTACTCCCTCTGTGTTTATTAGTAAAACCCTTAAACNTTTTCAGCTTACCTATGAGGAATGAAAACAACAAAATTTTTATTTTTTTCATAAAAAATCCCTCCGTTTTCAGCTTACCTATGAGGAATGAAAACGTAGTTCCGATTAATTCTTTCTTTTCCATACCTATCCGTTTTCAGCTTACCTATGAGGAATGAAAACAGTGGAAATGCTTTCCGGTTGATATTATCTTTACTTGTTTTCAGCTTACCTATGAGGAATGAAAACTTAACTAGAATCTTCCTTCCTATTAAATCCTCATGCTGTTTTCAGCTTACCTATGAGGAATGAAAACAAATTTGTTTAACAACTTCATACTTATCCCTCCTTTGTTTTCAGCTTACCTATGAGGAATGAAAACTGGTATGAGTATTTGACAACATTTTTGTTTTTATAAGTTTTCAGCTTACCTATGAGGAATGAAAACATATTACCTTTTTTCTTAGCCTGAAAGTAGCCAGTTTTCAGCTTACCTATGAGGAATGAAAACTGGCCAATAGCTGATATTACTTCATTATTGGCTACTATTTCGTTTTCAGCTTACCTATGAGGAATGAAAACAGGCCTTTAATTCAGATCTGTTAATTGTCAGCCTTTGTTTTCAGCTTACCTATGAGGAATGAAAACAATTTTTTGTATTGTGT
>JAOABG010000156.1 GCA_026418475.1 bacterium
ATTCTGGACGTTCTGTTATTGTAATAGGTCCACATTTAAAACTTAATCAATGTGGTTTACCTAAAACAATGGCTCTTGAACTTTTTAAACCATTCGTTCTTGCAGAACTTATAAAAAAGGAAAATATAACAATAAAAGTAGCAAAAAGAAAGATTGAAGTTCCTGATGATGAAGTATGGGATATACTTGAAAAGGTAACCAAAAAACATCCTGTTTTGCTTAATAGAGCACCTACTCTACATAGAATATCTATTCAAGCTTTTGAACCAGTTCTTATAGAGGGACTTGCTATTCAACTTCATCCTCTTGTATGTGCTGCTTTTAATGCTGATTTTGATGGTGATCAAATGGCTGTTCATGTTCCACTTTCGCCTCAGGCACAAATGGAAGCAAGAGTTTTAATGATGTCGACAAATAATATTCTTTCTCCCGCAAATGGAAAACCTCTTGCTGTGCCATCTCATGATATGGTACTTGGTATTAATTATCTTACTAAAGTTAAGTATGCTGAAAGAGGAAGTGGAAAGTTTTTTACTGATTTCGATGATGTTATAGCTGCTTACCAAAGGGGATTAATAGATTTACATGCTCCAATAAAAGTCCAGAATTTTAATAATTTTATTGAAAAAGATGAAAATGGAAATATTAGGAAAGATTTTGATATAAAAAATCCAAGAACTTGGAGAGATTATACTACAGCTGGAAGAATTATATTTTTTGAAATATTGCCTTCAGAAATGAATAAAAAAGAGTATAATAAAGTAATCGGGAAAAAAGATTTGGTATCTCTTGTAGATTATTGTTATAAAAATGATAAAATTGGCCCATATAAAACCGTACTCCTATTAGATCAGCTTAAAGATCTTGGATTCCATTATGCTACTATTAGTGGGCTAAGTATTTCTATAGCAG
>JAOABG010000157.1:0-605 GCA_026418475.1 bacterium
GAATTATATTCTGAAAATAACTTATTGGCATGGAGTTCTAAATACCTTGAAGAATGGAAAAAATATGAGAATTTTATAAACTCTGGATGGAATTTTATTCTTGAAGAGAACGCTCAAAAAGCATTCAGGGATGTTATGACTATAGAACTTATACCAGGAAGATATAAATCTGAAATTGAGAAGAAAATACAAAAATTAAGAAATTTATATACTTCCAATCTTGATAAAGAACAAAAACGTTTAGAAAAAACAAGGATTTTGAAAGAAATTCAAGAATATAAAGTCCCTGTACCAATTTACCTTGTAAATCCAAGTGTTTCTCAAAGAATAATAAATTCTTCCCAACCAATTGAATGGATAGATAAGAACTATGAAATAGGCGTTTTAAATGAAAATTACAAATATGATTGCGATCTTGGTCTTACTGGCGAAGCAATCGAAGCCGAAGAAGAATCTGATATCTCAAATAACATAATATGATTTGCAAAAAAAATAAAATTTAGTTAATATAAATTATAAATAGTTAAAACAAGGAGGTTTCTCAATGAGATCAAAGATTAACATTGAAGAAATACCAGACCAGATTAAAGAAGAAATTCTTGATT
>JAOABG010000157.1:615-907 GCA_026418475.1 bacterium
AAAAAAGTTGGACATAGAAAAAATTGGCTTACTCACATTGACAGAGGTAAATCAAAAAAAGAAATGGCGTCAGAAACAATTGAAAAAATGAGGCAAGAAGAAAGATGGTGATTTTCATTGATACGTCTTCATTAATAAAAAGATATGTAGAGGAAGACGGTAGCACCAAAGTAGACAAATACTACAAAGGAAAAAATGAAATATTCATTTCTCCAATAACACCAATAGAATTTAAAGCGGCATTAAAAAGAAAATTACAAGAAA
Source organism: bacterium (assembly GCA_026418475.1). Lineage (GTDB taxonomy): Bacteria > DRYD01 > DRYD01 > DRYD01 > DRYD01 > DRYD01. The sequence continues at coordinate 880 of JAOABG010000157.1, forward strand.
AAACAATTGATTCAAATACATATAATAA
>JAOABG010000158.1 GCA_026418475.1 bacterium
TAATCATACTCAAGATGAAGAGAAGTAAAAAATTACGAAAGATTTTTTTTGATGCAGATTTTCTCAAATGTTTTTGCTTTATGTGAGATGTTTGATACTATATCCTAACCATTTGAGAATTTTTCCAAATTCGTGTTGCCATAAATGACGATGCTTATCAAAAAAATCATCATAAATGATTTTTAAATGACTATTCTTAATCACTCGAATTACAATGCGACCTTCCTATAGAGTTTTACTGCACTTATATTCTGAAATTCAATAAATTCTTTCTCGTACTTAAAAATTTTGTTTCATACTTATTAGCATTAGATATCTGAATGGACTTTTTTTTCAAAATCACAATAGAACCTTCCACTTGAAAAATTCCTGAAATATTTCTAAAATACCATACAGATGTATGGTAATATTTTTTGCTTTGAACAACTCAAAAAACTTAGTTTCCTGTGACTGAGGTGGCGAGAGCGTGTAAAAATAAAAGAGTTCTTTCACAAATTTTCTGTGTTTTTATAAATATCTCAATTTTTGATAAGTTTGTTTGTGAATGTATTAGTGTAATTTATGTCCAAGCGAAAAAATGTTTCTAAATCCATTAGATTTGAAGTCTTTAAAAGGGATTCCTTCACTTGTCAATATTGTGGGCGTAAGCCACCTGAAGTAGTTCTTGTTATAGATCATATTAAACCCGTATCAAAAGGGGGCACAAATGATATTATAAATTTAATTACATCTTGTAAGGATTGTAATTCGGGAAAATCAAACAAACAGTTAGATGAATTAACAGTCGTTGAAAAACAACATAAGCAGCTCGAAGAATTGCAAGAGCGGCGAGAACAACTACAAATGATGTTAAAGTGGCAAGAAGAGTTATTATGTTTGAAAGA
>JAOABG010000159.1 GCA_026418475.1 bacterium
CTATTATGTGAAGAACATTTAGTCATTTATATTCGTCCCGAAAGTTTAATTATAAATAAACCGCTTCCTGAAAAGATATTTCAGATTCAAATAAAGGAAGGGACACCAATTTATAAAGGAGATAGTTTAGAAATTGTTACTTCACCCAATTACAAACCTTATTATTACCAAGGTGACAATAAAACAGAGGACAAAATTAAAGCTACATTTTATTTAAAGAAGAATATTAAAACATTTCTATTTATTTCTTTTTGTGTAGGAGTTGTGTCCCTCGCTGTGCTTATTACAAAAAGATATTTTGGTTGGGGAATATAAATAACAAAATAATAAGACAATAATAAGACATGTTTCCTTATGTCAAAATAACAAATTATTATATTGGCTTATATAATATCTTCAATTTTTTTGCAGTATTTATCATTTTATTGTCAGGGATTCATTGGAATTATCGATATGGAGTAAAGTATCCATTAGGGTTGGGAATGTTATTTATTACTGCTCCATTTGCATTTTTGTTTGGAAGGATATTTTTCTTCCTCTTCCTTGCCTGTCCTGCATCTAAAATGCAGTTCTTTAATCTGGAACAGGGTGGAAGTATGTTTTTAGGAGCATTCACAGGAGGAATACTCGGAACTTTTATTTATCTTGAATTGAAAAGAGTACCGAAGATAGAGGGGTTGGAAATTTTTGTGCCATATATCCCCATCGGGGGTATCTTCGGATGGTTGGGGTGCTTCTGTGAAGGGTGTTGTTATGGAACTATTACAAATTCTATCTTCGAATTGCGGTTTCCCATGGGGAGTCCCGCATGGGCAGAACATGTGCATCAGGGATTAATCTCTCCCGACCAGTTCTTTTCT
>JAOABG010000015.1 GCA_026418475.1 bacterium
ATTTATATACCTATCTGTACCATCAATAATCCCATTTGCACCGCTCTTTGATCAATCCATAACTAAGGAACTATCCAACTTAATCATTCTAAAAGTAAGCCTATATTTCTCTCTATTAATTCTATTCACATATGGATTAAGCTTATATTTTTCATTGAAAACCCACAAATCGATATTTATTCCCGAAGGAGAAATGTTAGCAGAAAAACCAGAATGGAAACTGAAAACATCAGTAATAATCCTACTAATTTCAACAATAGCAGTAGCTTTCTCATCACACATGTTCGTAGAATCAATAGAAGAAACCCATAAAACTCTGGGATGGTCAAAATTTTTTATAGGTGGAATAATAGCAGCAATAGTTGGAAACGCAGCAGAAGGAGCAGTAGCTATATGGGTTGCACGGGAAAATAAAATATCATTGAGCTTTCAAGTAGCACTCAGCTCTTGCACACAAGTGGGACTCCTCGTAGCACCACTACTCATAGTCATCTCATTCTTAATAGGTAAACCAATAGCTCTAAAATTCAACATATTTGAAATAGTAGCTCTATTCTCATCTTTTATAATAGCTTTCGCAGCACTTGTGGATGGAAAAACCAACTGGTTCGAAGGAGTATCCTTCATCATTATCTATATAATGATAGCGATACTGTACTTCTTACATCCATAAAAAAACCAATAAAAATAATATACTATTTTTTTGATTTAGTTAAAAACTCTTCAATATTAGTCCTAGAAGATGAAGCTAAAATTGCACTCATCTCTCTCAAATATTTTATCTTTTCTGAATAGTTTTCCTGAACTAAAAAATCAAAAGCTTCTTTACCCATCTTCAAAGCCAATGAACTCCTTGAAGCAAGATTATTAATAATCTCATCAGAAAAAGACTGTATGTTCTCCTTATCAACAATAAAATTAACCATACCCATATCTTTAGCCTCAGAAGCTTCAATAATTCTACCCGTCAAAAATAACTCCAGAACCTTTTTGGGATGAACAAATTTTAAAATTGGATAACTAATAATCATAGGCCACATACCCAAGTTTATCTCAGGGACCCCAAACTTAGAATCATCAGAAGCAATAGTAATATCACAAGCAACTGCCAGACCACAACCTCCTGCAAGAGCATAGCCCTTAACCACAGCAACAGTCGGCTTTATACAATCTTCAATAGCCAAAATTATCTCAGAATAAGCCTTAAAGTAATCCCTAACTCTATTTGAATCAATAAAATCCTTTAACTCTTTTAGATCAACACCCGCACAGAAAGCTCTATCAGATGAAGAATTTACAACAATAACCTTTATCCCATCATCTGCACTGGCCTGTCTAATGGCAGAAGCCAATTTCCCCATAAGAGAAAAGTTAAGCGCATTCCTACTTTCCGGCCTATTTAAAGTGATAAATCTAACATTACCTCTATCAGTTATTATCAACTCATCCATTTTTCAACACCTCTTTATTATCTTATCTTGTGGCCATACTTAGTTAAATCTTTTGTCATATTTTTTTGGTGTGCCTCAATAGTCCCACCACCGATCTCCACCAACTTGGCAGATCTCCACATCCTGTCAACAACAGCCTCAGCAAAGTATCCATATCCACCCAGCACCTGCATGGCATTATCCGCTATCTCTTTGGCAACAGTAGAAGCAAACAACTTCACACCATCAGTGTCAATCCTATGACCAGGCTTATTTAAATCTATCTTAGAAGCAACATAATAAAGATAACTCCTTGAGGCCATATATTTAGAATATGAATCTGCAATATACCTCTGAATCTGCCCAAACTCCCTTATAGGTTTCCCAAAAGCATACCTATTGTTCGAATAATCTATCATTATCTCAATACATCTCGCAGCAATACCAGTAGACAAAGCAGCCAAAGTTAACCTCTCTATCTCCAAATTCTTCATCATATGAATGAGACTATCACCCTCTTTACCTAGAATATTCTCACTCGGAACTTTACAATTATCAAAAACCAACTCGGCAGTTATTGAAGACCTCATACCAGTCTTATTTTTCAGAACCTGGCCCAAGGAAAAACCCTCAAAGCTTTTTTCTACTACAAATGTACTAATCTCCCTCTCACCAGTTTTAGCGTAAACCAAAAATACATCACCAGGAGTATTACTATCAATAGCACCATTCGTTATGTAAGTTTTCCTACCAGTAATATAATAAAAATCCCCCTTTTTTTCAGCTTTAGTCTTCATACTCATAACATCAGTCCCTGCATCAGGCTCAGTCATACACATAGCACCAATCCACTGACCAGAAATAACCTTACTCAAATACTTGTTTCTCTGAAAATCATTTGAATTATGATAGAAATTGTTAACAAAAAGTACCGAATGAGCAAGATAAGCCAAAGCAAAACCAGGATCAGAAGAGGCAAGCTCCTCGTGAACTATTACAGAGGCCACAGCATCCATTCCAGCACCCCCGTGTTCCTGAGGAACAGTCAATCCCAATAACCCCAAATCACCAACTTTCCTGAACAGATTGAGGTTAAACTTTTCTTTTATATCATGTTCCAAAGCCTGAGGCTCAACCTCATTACTCACAAACTCCCTGACAGTATCTCTCAAAATAGAATGCTCATGTGTCGGTGTAAATAAATCAAAAACAACCGCCTTCATCATACCCAAAAACCTCCAAACAAAATTTACTATCTCTTTTCTTCATAAAAGGAATTCATTTCACAAAATCAAAAACCTCCAATGAAAAAATATTTTGATTCCCGGAAATAAAACTAAGTTAAAATTCTACCAGCGTAACCCAGAACCTTCTTATCTTTATAAACCATTTTCCCATTTACGAATACAAATTCTATACCATCAGATAACAATTTAGGAGATACATAACTGGCATTATCAGAAATTTTATCAAAATCAAAAATAACCAAATCTGCGAAATATCCTCTCTTTATCAATCCTCTATTTATAATCCCAAATTTAGAAGCTGGAAAACCCGTCATTTTATATATTGCTTCACTAAGAGTTAACAATTTTCTTTCCTTTACATAATAAGATATAAATCTTGTAAACGTTCCAAAAGTTCGTGGATGGGGAAAAGCATTACTATTACAATTCCTAACAGCACTATCACTGGCAACCATAACAAAATCCTGAGTGGCTATGTAATCAACCTCATCCTGATCCATAAGAAAATAAATGGCACCCAAGTCATATTCCTCCATTTTCATAAGTTCAATAACAGTTAAAGCCTCTGGTAACCTCAAATCCATAGATATATCCCTTATAGACATACCCAAATATTTAGACACCTTAGGATTATAAGCCTCAGAAATGAGAATCTTATCCCAAGGAGTATGAGGATAATTCTCTATATCCTGAGCCACTTTAACAGGATCATCAGCTATTTTTCTTATTATCTCCTCAATAGAACCTTCCAAATATTGAGGTGGTAAAACCTGAGATAAACCAGTATTAGAAGCAGTATAAGGATACTGATCCGCAGAAATTCTGACTCCCTCACTTATAGCTTTAAGTATTTTTTTACAAGCACTTTCAGCTTTACCCTTACCCACCCCAGCAGCTTTTAGATGAGAAACCTCAAAGTTAACATCAGCCAACCTTGATATACCTATACTCTCATCAATAGCTTCTAAAAGATGTGAACTCTCAGATCTCATATGATTGGTAACTATTTTTCCCTTAGAACCAACAACCTTAGACAATTCCACAAGTTCATGGAGATTAGAAAATCTACCAGGAATATAAATTAAACCTAAAGATAGTCCTATAGCTCCCCCATCAAGAGCTTTTTCAACTTCATATCTCATTTGTCCAATTTCCTCTTCATTAGCCAACCTATCAGAATACCCCACAACCTCAGCCCTAATCTGCCCATGGCCAACCAAATAAGCATAATTAATAACAATAGGCAAACCACGAATAAAATCCAAGTATTGACCAACACTACGCCAACTGATATCGTTTATGCCATAAGACTTAGCTTCTGTCAAAACATTATCCAAAGTTTTATCTACAGGACAAACTGAAAATCCACAGTTACCAGAAACAACAGTAGTAACACCCTGTGAAATGGCACTCTCTGATTCAGGATGAGCAATAATAGTTAAATCACTGTGACTATGAACATCTATAAACCCAGGACAGATATACAAACCCTCTATATCAACAACCTCGTAATCCTGAAAATCACCATTATCAGAATAACTATAAATTACATCAACTATTTTGTCACCATCAACAACTACTGATCCCTTTCTGGGAAGAGAACCTCTACTTCCATCAACAACATAACCGTTTTTTAATATAGTTTTCATTTTTCCTATTTTGGCTGAAGGTATTTCTATTCCGCCCCTTTAATACAGCCAGCGGCCATATTTGACACTATATAAAACCAATGGTCCAGGAGGAGAAACAAATTTCCCCTTGGATGGATCAGGATTATCAAAACTTTCACGAATATAATTTATATCAACCCTATCCTCTAAAAACGCCACAAAAATACCCATAATCTTTCTTATCATGTTTCTTAAAAAGTAAGCAGCTTTAAACTCAAAAGTCAATACCCAAAACTCAGGATAATCATAAATGAAATAAACCAAAGATAAATCCAAAACTGTGTTCTTAACAACCCCCTTCTCCGGTTTATGATAACTTGTATAATCTCTCAATCCATTGAAAAACGGGATAAACTCATTAAGCTTAGAAACAACATAATCCTTACAATAAAACTTCATTAATAAATAATTATATAAACCATATTTATCTATTACTATTTTTTCATCATCACAAAAAATAATCTTATACAAATATGTCTTATACTTAACATCATATCTACTACTGAAAGAATTATCAACATTCGTAAAATCAAGCACCAAAACTTCAGACGGCAAAATCATATTTGCTTTCTTGACAATATCAATATAAAAAACTGGATTTATCTTTTCTTTAATATAGAAGTTAAAGTACTGAAATAAAGCACTGACCCCTTTATCAGTTCTTCCAGTATAGCTAACCTTCTTTATTGTTGTATTTAATAAGTTTTCAAATGTTTTTGTAACTATCTCTTGTACAGTCAGTGGGTCCTCTTTTTGCCTTTGCCAACCATTATAATTAGTTCCTATATAAGAAATGATTGCTAAATAGTTATTTTCATACAACTCAGTATTAGATACCTCTGTAAGGATTATTCTTTTGCAACTTGCTCAGAACCACTTTGATCCACATTAGGAGAATAAGCTCCCTGTTGCGGTTGCCCACCACCTTGCTGAGGTTGATAATATGGCTGCTGAGTAGTAGTCTGCTGAGGTGGATAATATTGCTGCGATTGCACAACACCCTGCTGAGACTGGTAAGGAGATTGATAAGGAGCCTGAAAATATGATGGATACTGTTGAGAATTCTGTTGATACGGCGGATAAGGCTGTTGAACATAAGGTTGCTGAGGGTATGGATAAGGAGGATAAGCAGGATACTGAGGAGGATAGTAAGGTTGTTGATAAGGTGGATACTGATACCCCATAAACCTACGGTTGTACTCTTCCTCAGTAGAATAGTTACCACTGAATATATTAGCAACCTCTTGAGATTTTATCCATTCATCCAACTCTCTGACACGATAAGGTATAAATGGATGGGTCATCTGAATCATTGATACATACTTGTAAAAACTCTGAAGCAAATTGGTCTCATCGAGTTGCTTAGCTTGTGAAAGAACCTCATCTATGTTTATTCCCTCTTCACTATATTTACGAGAATAACCTGCCAGCTTAGAAAGAGCTTTTAAAGAAGCCTCCCTATCCTGAACAACAAGGAAACCTGCTCTGTCAGCAGAAAACTCGGCCATCCTGCTCCAATGTAATAATCCCAACTGTAAGGAGATTGCTGCCAATTGACCAACACCACCCAATAAAGCACTTAAAACACCAACTCCAACCTGCCCAAGAACATAAGCAACCGTTTTTGTAAGTATATGATCAAATTTGTTATGCCCCAACTCATGTCCTATTACGAATAATAACTCTTCTTCAGTAAGAATATCCGTTATTCCACTTGTAACAATAACAAACTTTCTTTCCATACCCATAGCGAAAGCATTAGGTATCTCATTAGTCTGTAAAAAAAACTCTGGTTCATACTGCAAATCCAAAATCTGCAAAGCCTCCTTATACACGCTATACAAACGTGGATATTGTTGAGGTGTAACCTTCAAGGCTTGACCAGTAAAGAGAACATAAAGAGCTTCCTCTGTGAATATTTTACTTATGATTTTCATAAGCTGAGGCAATAAAGGAATCTTTTTCAAGGACTCTGTTGCTTGAGTATCAAATTTATGCTGAATAGCTTTAAGAGAAATACCAGGAAACTTCAGTTTTCCGCTCTCTGTCCTTGGTAAAGTAGAAAATTGCAAATTGATTCACCTCCTTATAACAGATAAAACCCTGTTAACCTTCTCAACAAAAATCTCCAATATATTATCACTGTGAGAATAATTAATATAGTTAGGTTCAAGTGGATGAGGAGCTAAAATAATACCCTCATCCATCAAAGCTTTGTAAAAATCAATAAAAGACATTATATCTATTATGTCCAAATCCTCAGAAGACTCTATTTTCTTATGAGCAAAATACAAACAGAACATACCATTAGTATAATTTACCTTAAGCTCAGATTCAGTATTCTTTGCAATAAAATCAACCTTGGACCTTATTATTTCATAAAAATTAGGTATACTTTTTATTAATGATAAAACCTTATAACCAACAAAAGTTGATATGGGGTGACCTGCAAAAACACCACTGTGAGACATATTCCCAACAGGAGCCATAACCTCCATATATTCTTTACTTGAGACTATAGCAGCAATAGGAAACCCTCCACCTATGGCCTTACCTATAACAGTTATATCAGGCTTTATATCTTTTCCAAGACCCACAAAACTTTCTCTAAAACAGGTTGACACCTCATCAAAAATTAGGAAACAACCATTCCTCTTTGTCAAATCCCTTAATTTAGATAGAAACAAAGGTGTAGCCCTAATAAGTAAATTTGAGGTCTGAATAGGTTCCACAATAACAGCAGCAATATCTTTACCAAAAGCACTAAAAAACTCTTCTAAAACATCCAAATCGTTATAAGGTAAACTGACTGTATCTTTTATTAGCCTTTTTGAAACACCACTTGATGACGGTATCTGACTACCAAACTCAGAAGACCCCGAATCAACAAGCAAATAATCTATACTTCCATGATAACCACCGTCAAACTTGACAATCTTACTCCTACCAGTTATAGCCCTTGCTAACCTCAAAGCAATAGTATTAGCTTCAGTACCACTATTAACAAATCTCAACATCTGATGATAAGGATAACCATGTTCAATAATAAGCTCAGCCAACAAATATTCATACTCGTTAGATAAACCACTATATATACCATCACTCAATCTATCTCTAAGTTCATTAATGATATCAGGATAAGAATCTCCAAGTATAACAGATCCCCATCCAGAAATGAAACTTATGAAATTCCTATTATCAATATCAGTTAAATAAGGACCAATTGACCTCTTTACATATATGGGTTTTATATCTATAAGTGGGAAAGCACGAATGGGAGCATTAACCCCACCAACCAGATATTTTCTTGCTTTTTCAAACATATATATTTTATTGCGGGTGGTGGGACTCGAACCCACACGCCCTTACGGGCACTACCCCCTCAAGATAGCGCGTCTGCCAGTTCCGCCACACCCGCTAAACCTTTCCTAACTGTTAAGAGTCCTAACTATAAACTTTATAGCAGTTCTAATTTCCCCATTTATTTGAACTTCAGTAAAAGCAGGTATAGTTACCAACTCGTAACCCAAAGGAGCAACATAACCCCTTGCAATAGCAATTGCTTTAACAGCCTGATTTATTGCTCCTGCTCCTATTGCCTGAACCTCTACTTTGTTACCCTGTTTTATAACTGCTGCCAAAGCAGCTGCAACAGACTGTGGTTTTGATTTAGAAGAAACCTTTAATATTTCCATATGTTTTACCCCCTGTTAACAATATCTGTTATATCTCTTGCTTTGTATATTATAAGAGCCCAACATAAAGTTTCTCTACAAAGTTCCTTTTAGTATTATATTCTCTTGTATAGATAAAGGTACCTCCTTGTAAGTATATAATTCCATATTAAAATTTCCTCTACCTTGTGTAAGAGACCTTAAAACAGTACTGTAACCAAAAATTTCCCTCAAAGGAACCAAAGCTGTAATCTTATTGATAATAATGTTACCCATAGATTGATAAATAGAAATCTCTTGAACCTCTCCATTCCTTGATTGTATATCATTAATAACAGAACCCATATATTCTTCAGGAGTAATAATTTCAACATTCATAACAGGCTCTAATAAAACAGGATTAGAATTACTCATAGCAAGTTTGGTAGCTTCAAAAGCGGCAACCTTGAAAGCCAAAGGAGTAGAAAAATCTTTATCATATTTAGCATCCACCACCCTGACTTTCACACGAGTGCATGGAAACCCAGCCAAAACGCCAAAAGCTAAAGCCTCACCTATACCCTCTCTTACCTGAGGCACAATTTTATCAGGTATCTCTTGAGTATCAACAAAAATCTTTATTCCTTCTGAAATAGGAATAATCTCAACTTTAACGTAAGCTGTCTGCAATTTATTACCAACTTGTCTATAAAAATTGTATTCCCCTTCCGATTTCTTAGTAATACTCTCCTTAAATTCAACCTGAGGTTTACCAGAATATATCCTCAGATTATATTCCCTTTGTATTCTGTCTTTTATTATATCAAGATGTAATTCTCCCATACCAGATATTATGATTTGTCCGGTATCCTCATTTATTTTATATTTGAAAGTTGGATCCTCCTCAGCTAATCTCTCCAGAGCTTTGAATAATTTTTCCTCATCAGCCCTAGAAGAAGCTTCTATAGCAGTAAAAATAACAGGTTCAGGAACATATATGCTCTCCAAAACAATCCTTTTGGAATCATCAGAAAGCAAGGTATCACCAGTTACCGTCTTTTTTAAACCAACAATAGCACCTATCTCACCCATATTGATCTCTTTAATCTCCTCCATATAATTCGCATGCATCTTGATTATCCTATTCGCTCTTTCTTTAATATCTTTTGTACTATTGTACAATATATCATTCTCAACCACTTTACCACTGTAAACCCTGATAAAAGAAACCTTACCAACAGAAGGAAAATAGGAAACCTTAAAACATAAAGCCAATAAGTTACTACTGTTTTCAACAATATCCACTATCATCTCTTTTTCAACATCTTGAGTAATCAAAAATGATCTCTGTTTACTCCTATCCAAAGGAGAAGGTAAAAAATTTATCACAGCATCAATGAGAGGTTGAATACCTATATTCTTCACAGCACTACCACAAAGAACAGGACTACCCACACCAGAAATTGTTATCCTCCTTAAAGCAGAATATACATCATCAACAGTATAAGAAGAGCTAAGATACTTATCCATGAAAATCTCATCCAAAGAAGCAATCTCTTCCAACATGAATATTCTATCTTTATCGTAGGAAACTGGCAATTCATTATAGACATATTCACTTCCATCTTGACTGATCCATTGGATCAACTTCATTCCGATCAAATCAACAACACCTGAAAATTCATCTTCTTTACCAAAGGGCAGCTGAATCGGAATAGGATTAGTCAGCAACCTTTCCTTTATAGAATCTAAACAATGTTCAAAATTTGCACCCAATTTATCCATTTTGTTGACAAAAAAAATTGTTGGAACTTTATACTTTAAAGCCTGCCTATATACCGTTTCAGTTTGAGGCTGTACACCAGCAGAGGCATCCAAAATAACGATAATACCATCAAGAACTCTGATAGATCTCTCAACCTCAATCGTAAAATCCACATGCCCTGGAGTATCTATTAAATTGAACTCATAGTCTCGCCACTTGAAAAAAGTGGCAGCACTCTGAATAGTAATACCATGCTCCTTTTCCTGAACCATATAATCCATAGTTGCTGTACCTTCATCCACACTACCTATCCTATAAATTTTACCTGCATAGTAAAGTATTCTTTCTGTTGTGGTAGTCTTACCAGCATCTATATGAGCAACTATACCTATGTTTCTAATCTTTTGAAGATTACCACTCATTTTATTTCCTCAAGCAATTTTTTCGTATCTATAGTGGTTTTTGTTTTTTGTTGATTTGTATCCTCTTTATACTGGACCTTTATTTGATAAATATAATCCTGTATAATCTTTTTCATTTCGTTGCTTGAACTATTGAGAGCCTTACCGAAATAAACCTCAGCAATGGCTTTTTGAGAATCTTTCCAGAACCTCCTACCAATCTCCAAATTTATATAAGGATTCTGTTCAGTAATAATCTTAACCTCAGGCCTATAAACAGAAATTTTTGATAAAATTCTCTTATAATCGTTGAAATTTATCTCAGGTCTATCCAATAAAAATATCAAAAAATTATTCATTTCATTATACGCCAACCCCAAAGAAAACGGTAACATACTTTCTAGAACTCTATCATATGGATAAAATCTCATATAAATCAAATAATACAGAGATAAATCATTAAAATTAAGTGGCTGCTTTTTCTGCACTTTTAAATTTATAATGTAATCTATTTTTTCTTTTGCTAAGTTATAATTACTGGTAACATAATATTGATTACACAGAAGATACTTTATCTGCAAATTTTGAGAATACAACTTCTCCAAATTGGAGAGTATCTTCTGCGAATAATCCACATTTCCAAGAGTATTATATATTTCCACTATAGAAGCCAAAACTTCAAAAAATTCTGGATTAGAAGGTCTAGTAGTCTTATATAACAATATCAAATAATACAAAATTGTTTCTATCTTTTCATTTTTTTGGTAAGAAACCTCCAAAACTTGTTTTATCAGATCCCTATTTTTATCCAATTCATTAGATTTATCATTAGACTTAACCAATCTTATCGCTTCTTTCAAGTAATAATAATGAAGATCTGAATCTCTATTTCTATATAGCTCAGCAAAACTTTTGTATACTTCAACAGATGGACCCTCATTTTTTAATCTCTGTAAAATACTCTTTTTAGACTCATTAAAAATAATCTCATCTCTATCATTATTAGCAAAAAAAACTAAAACAGACGAGGAAAAAAATACCAACAAAATAATAACAACAAAAAATATCTTCCAATAAGAAGCTTTGGAAGAAGAATAATCCTGATTAACATTTTTATCTTCTGCAACTTTATCATAAGACACGACTTTCTTTTTAGTTACCTTCTTAAATTTCTTTTTTCTTTCCATATGTATACTAATTAAACATTTAATGAACAAAATCCTTGTAGGAGGTAAAACAGTATGGTTCATAGAAATTGAAAAATAGGAAACATTAATAAAAGATAAAAAATGAGTGAAAACACTAACGAATTATCAAGAAACATAGAGAAACTCATTACCTCAATACAAGAAAATATTAAAAATAAAAACTACAATTACATATCAACACAAATAGTCAACTTAAATACACTAATTCTGAATTATTTACTCGCATTAGATTACGAAATAAAGACACAAAACCAACAAATAAACAATTTCACGCAAATAAAAGAATCAATAAATATAAACCTACAAAAAATTGCAGAATACCTCAAAACAAAAGATGAAAAATTAATTAATGAGGTTCAAAACAGCTTATCCCAAATGTACAATTTCCTTTTTCAACCATCAAACATAGAAATACTAAGATGGAGTGACATAGATGAACAAAAATTCTTCACCGTTCTCAATCAAATATCAGAACTATCAAATAAAGTTTATCTATACTACACTAAAAAACAAATACCCAAAAACGAACTAGTAGATTTGGCTAATAATATATTAGCCAACATACAAAGGCTACCATGATAAAATCATTACCATTAAAAGTATTTCCATTAACAAGAGATATAAATAACATTTCTTATATACTATTGGAACTAGTGGTACTACTTGAAAATCTATCAAAATACAAATACAGTGGATACTTAGAAATAAAAGGCTCCAAAAATAATTTCATAATTCTAATAGATGAAGGAATGATTGTAAGCTACGTAGATACAACAGACACACCAACAGAGATATCACCATTGATATTCAGATATAGAGTAGAAGATGAAATTAAAGTTGTTAGTTACACCATGCCAATAGGATTCAGTAATATACTCAGAGGTTTTTACCTTTTTGAAAACCAGGTGATGAATTACAATCTTACAAATAGTAAAGACTGGGACTCCTTATTGTTGAAACTCACCAAAAAGAATATTACAGGAATAATGGAAATAGAATTAATGGGGCAAACTTACTATATCCTACTCAAATGTGGAAACCCATTCCTTAGATCTGACACAATAAACAATAACAATTTTGTAATATCATCTTATTTTTATAACGAAATCATATTGGAAAAGATAAAAAACAATACGAGATGTATAATAAATGTTACAGGAACAGATAACAAAGAATTGGAAGAAAAACTCAAAGAAAATGACATAAAACATTCTTTAGTAAGAGAATTGGAGGTAAAAGAAAACAAAAGTTGGACAACAGGTAGAGATATAATTATATCTGCAGATGTTATAGATTTTTGGATATCAGCATTACAAACCACTTCGATAGCATTAAGGATAGAAGGACTAGAAGGAGATATTAAAAATATCCAAGTAAAAAAAGATTCAAAACTACCACCAGATGTAATCCAACTACCACAAAATATAGTCCAAAGAATAAAAATAAGAGACAGAAAAATAGTAAGTGGGGAAAAAATAGCAGTATACCCAGAAATAGCATAGAAAAGGAGGAAAATAATGAATCATTACCTGATAATCTTGGTATTAACTACTATTATATTAATATCCCTAAAATTAGTAACAGCCAGTACAACAAAAATAAATGAATTACTAACAAAATTAGAAAACTATTATAACAGCAACAATTCAACAGAATTCCGAAAAATTCTTGAACTGACAACCAAATACGCTATAGATAATAATCAAAATAATCTATTTATAGAATTTCTAAAAAATAAAATAATAAATAAAGGCTATCAAAACCCATTTATTAATGAAAAAATTGCAGACTCCCTATTCGACCTGGGAGATCTACAATCATCAAAAAACCTATACTACGAAATAATAAAGTACCTTAACCCAAACTCAAATCTATCCTCATCAACAATATCAAGAATATATAACAAAATAGCACAAATAGACCTTCTTGAAGGCTCCATCAACAAATACTTAGAAAATCTAAACAAATCATATCTATATGAAGTAGACATAGAAAACAAAATTAATTTGAAAATTCAAGCCATAAAAGATGAAATCAATTATCTTAACATTGATACAAATAAGGTAACTAATGAAATTTATAACCTACTTTCAGAAATAGTAAAAATACCAGCAGACAAGAAAGAAAAAACATATATAACATTAACTGAAATATATGATCTAATAGGATTAAAAGAAGAATCACAAAAAATATTGCAAAGTTTAATTTCAAAATCCAACTCCTTAGACTCATTAATAGCACAGTTCTTATTTACAGAAGATAAAACAAAACAAAAAGAGATTCTTGAAAAAATAGTAAACCAATACCAACAAGTAGATCCATATTATTTAGAAAAATTGGGGGATATTTATCTAAATGAAGGAGAATTGGAAAAAGCAAAAAACCTATTAACTCAAGTTATTAATCAAATTCCCACAAAACATTTCACTTTATATAAACTGGCACAAATATATTACAAACAAGATAATATAACTTCTGCACAAAAATACATTGACTCTGCACTTAAACAAAGTGAAAATCCAGAATACTTAGAATTAGCAGGTGATATATACCAAAAAATAGATAAAAACAAATCATTAGAATTTTATCAAAAAGCCTATGACCTTTACACTGATATATCCTCTAAAGCCAAAGTCAGAAAAAAAATCTCAGAATTGAAAAATAACAAGTAATAACAATATTATTTTTTTATAATTTTTTTACAAATTTTTATATTTTTTTTTTACAAAAATTTTACAAAATTTTTCCCTCTATCACAAAAGGGTTTCAAATCAAAAAATTACAAGAATTATAATAGAGATAGATATTTAAAGAGGAGGGATAATATATGGATCCAATATATTTGAATATTCTATGGCATCAACATCAGCCAATCTATAAAGACTCAATAAAGGACACATATACTGCCCCATGGGTTAGGTTACACGCAACCAAAGACTACTACGATATGGCCTCGATACTACTGAACTTTCCGAAGGTGAAATTAACAATAAACTTAACACCATCACTATTAGTACAAATAGAAGATTACGTGGATAAGTTGAAAGACTATGCGGATGAAAATAGCCCAAATTATAAAAAAGAATCCGCTTTTCCAAAAGGTAAGCTGGACAGAGCACTGGATCTACTTTTCAAACCTGTGGACCAATGGACTCAGGACGATAAAAATTTTGCTAAACAAAGATTTTTTGATGCACACCATGAATCGCAAATATTTAAATACCCTGCCTATAAAAAACTGTTTGAAAAAGTAAAAAACGGAGAAGCACTGACCAATCAAGAATATCTAAACCTGAAGGTATGGTTTCATTTAGTTTGGTTCGACCCAGACTTCCTAAATAAAGATACTGAATTAATTGGAGAAACTCAAAATGGGAATATAATAAAAGACAAAGTAACAAAAATTAAAGACATTTATTCAAAAGGATTAAGAGGACAAAATTTTACTGAAGAAGACGCAAAAGATATAATAATTGAAACCTATAAAATAATGAAATTTGTCATCCCAATTCATAGATACTTACAAAATAAAGGACAAATAGAAATAACAACAACCCCATTTTATCATCCAATACTGCCACTAATAGACAATAGTGATTCAACAAAAGAACAAACACCTCAAATACCCACTCCTCCAGTATTCAAATATCCTGAAGATGCAGACTCACAGGTAAAAATGGCAGTGGAATACTACAAAAAACTCTTTGGAAAGTACCCAATGGGTATGTGGCCAGGTGAGGGAGCCGTTGGAGAAAGCATTATAAAACACTTAGCAAAAAATGGAATCAAATGGTTCTCAACAGGACATGAAGTAATCTTCAAATCAGGCTTTGCAGGAGACGTTCTCCAACCATACAGAGTAGATGTAGATACCGAATTTATTGATAACTTAAATAACGATGCTATATCGGTAATCCCAAGATCAATACATGATAAAGTAGGATGGGACTATGGATACTACAGAGGCAAAGCTGATGGATACGAAGCAGCCAAAGATTTCATTAACTACCTAAAATCACAAAAACATTACAACGGTGTTCCAGCAAATGAACCAATATATATAACCAATACCTGTGATGGAGAAAATGTATGGACTTACTATCAAAACGATGGTAAAGACTTCTTGATGGCTTTATACGATTTGCTCCAAAAAGAAGAAAAAATAAAAACAATGCCTCCCAAAGAATATATAACTACTGTAAAACCAGTAGACAAACAATGGGAGCTGGAACCATTAGCAACAGGTTCCTGGGTATATGGTGACTTAACAACTTGGATAGGAGAAGAATCAGAAAATAAAGGATGGTACCTACTAAATAAACTCAGACAAGAATTTATAAAAATTCCATACATAAAAGAAATAACGAACAACTTAATAGAAGAACCAAATATAGAAAAAGATAGAGAAAAACATTACTTATTTAAAGCTTGGCATACGCTCTTTGCTGCAGAAGGGTCTGATTGGTTCTGGTGGTATGGTAATGACTGGGATTCAGGAAACGATAAATACTTTGCAAGAAAACACAGAGAACTAATGGTAAACGCATTGAGATTCGCACAAAAAGCTGGCTACAATGTAGATTTCCCAAGACAAATATTTGAACCACTATACCAAGACACAAAACCATTAGATCCCACTTTGGCAATTTACAACCCCAAAATCATAGATAAAAATCTGGTTTTTGAATTGAAATATATAAATCCGTTAAAATTACAATTTAATCCACAAAACTTTAAAATATTGGTAAAACACTATGATAAAGAAATAGCACAATACCAATGGAATCAAATAGCTAAAGAAAATACATTGACAATCCCTAATATAGATAAAAATGGAAAATACGAAATACAAATCCTAAATGAAAACAATGAAATAATAGACAGAGATTTTTACTTTAAGTAATAAAAATCTAATAGAGACTGTAGTTTGGTTGAAAAAATATTTAGTAATCCATTGATTTCATTATCAACAATATTTCTATTCTTCATTCTAATTTTTATAATGGCAAAAAATGAGTACATAACAAATATAGAACCCATAAATCAAAAAAAAATGTTCTTAACACTATACAATGTTCAGATAGTTAATTGGAAAAATTACAATCAGATTAATTTTATAGCAAAATCAGAAAAAATACTAACCCCTTTCTATAGCAACTATATATATTCCACAAATGTGGATATATACAAACATAACCAAAACAATATAATAAAGTTGTCAATACCATCCTTAGAAATATATACTAACCTGTCCTATGCAAAAACCAATCACATAAAAGCTACAATATATTTCAAAGAAAATAATAAAATAAACACAAATTATCCTGTATTTATCTATTCTCAGGATCTAACAATAAAAAACAAAAACATTGTATTAACCCAAAACTATATATATCACAGAATAAATAAAAATCAAATAAGAATTTATTATCCCCAAATAGAAATCCAGCTATGATTTTATTAGAAAATATTTTTGAATACAAAACTCTAAAAAAAATAAAGTTTTTAATTGAATTTATTGAAGGTTAAATTGTGAATCAATTGAATGGGGTTTTGTAGGAGGAATACCCCGAGATCTATACTTTTACAAAAAAAAACTAAAAACTAATGAAATAGATATTATTTTTTTTAAACCTGTAGAAAAAATATTCTTAATAATCTCGGAAAAATTCAGAGAGCTAATTAAAGAAAAATATTTCCATCAAAATTTTTTGACAGCAAAAATAGTACTTAAAAATGGAATAATTCTTGATCTCATAACAGCAAGAAGTGAATACTATCCACATCCAACTTCATTACCAATTATCAAAAATACAAACAGTATTACAGAAGATCTAATAAGAAGAGACATAACAATAAATTCCATACTACTCAAAAGAAAAATTCATCATCCAGATATAATGTTTGAAATAGTAGACCAATTTGGAGGATATAAAGATCTAGTAAATCGAGTTATAAGAGTATTCCACAAAAACTCGTTTGTGGATGACCCAACAAGAATATACAGGCTACTTAAATACAAAGTCAGACTAAATCTGAACATTGACCCCTTAACACATGAATTAATCAAAAACTCACTAAAGTACATTAATTTACTATCAATAAACAGAATATTTAACGAACTTAAAAGAATAAACCAAGAAAAAAAATTTGACAAAATACTCGAAGAATTTGCAAACCTCAAATTTGATCCGATAAACCTCCTAGAACTAGAAAGTAGACAAAGTATGGACCATTTAATAAAGGATTTAAAAATCCTAAGAAAATCAATAACAAGTTTTGAAAAATTCTTTAATAACCAAAAAAACAAAAGAAATATTAACTACGATAAAAACAAAGTAATTTTTTCATTTTTAATTGCCAAAAATTTTATAGTTAATACTAAATATAACCATATCCTATCTCAAAATATCCATAAACTATCAGAAATATGGAAAGTAATATTTAATGAAGAAAATAAACAAATAAAACCAAAGTATTTAAAAAGGCTATCTATTGAACTGTATTATAAACACAACGAAGCAGATATATTTATCTTACTAATCTTTTTACTTTTTAAAACCAAAAGTTTACACTTGAAATTCACTCTCAAAAAAGTATTCAAAAAACTTTTTATTAACCAATTAAAAATTAATCCTCCCTTCATAAAATCAATAGCCAAATATTACTTCAATAAAGATTTGAAACTAGGAAAAATAAAAGAACTAACAAAAACTATAGATAAAATGTACATTCTTAACAAAATAAAAACAGTAAATCAAGGAATAAGATTCATAAAAAAGATAATCAAAAGGGAATTGAATAATAACATTGAAATAAATAAATAAAAATGTATTCTCTTTTTTCCCTGCTCTATCTAATAGGATGGATCTTAACTATATATGTAGCGTTAAAAAAAATAAATTCATTTAAAGAATTTTATACAAAAATAACGGATCAAAAACCAATATTACAAAACGTAGACAAAAAAAACTTCATACCAAACATTATTAAACATATCATCCTACAAATAAGGATTTCAAATTTCAGAACCAAACTAATGCACAGTTCATTGTTTATCTTTGCAGTATCCTTCATAATATCACCCATATTTCTGTTTTTCCCTATATTAATCCAGTGGATTTTGGATTCAATACTAATTCTCGGATTAGTGGGTATAATTTTAGCAATATTAAGAAGGTATGTTCTAAAAGTTCCAAGAATAATAATTTCTTCAACTAAAGACAGATACTTGATTTATCACATCCTTTTATTTATTAATATTCTAACACTAACGTTTTTTTCATATTTCTCATTTAACTCAACAACACCTTTACTGTTTGCTATAGATAACTATTTCAGAATACCAAAAAGTATTCATTTACAGCTCTTCTTTGGAGTGACCTGGATATCTTTACTTTATGTTCTGTTATCTAGAATAGATAAAGGTAAACTATTTCATATTTTGCTTGGACCAGTAAACATTATAAAAACAGAAGAAAAAGATTTCACCATAAAAACGATAGATTCAGCCAAATTTGATTCCGAAAACTCTTTAGGTGTAGAAAACATAAAACAGATAGGATTTAAAGATTTTATTGAAATTTTCAGCTGTACAGAATGTGGCAGGTGCCAAGAAGCCTGCCCCGCTTTTACATCAAATCAGCCTCTATCACCCAAGTCAATACTGGTAAAACTATTAGACAACATTGATGAATTTAAAATCAATGGTACCACAAAAAAAATAATAGATAACTATAAAAGGCCTGAAAGTATAGGGAGTTGCACCACTTGTGGAGCTTGCTACAACTCAAGTCCAGTACTTATAAATCCACTAAAGAAAATAATAGATTTAAGAAGAAATTTGGTTATGGAACAGGGAGAACTACCACCACAACTCCAAGAAACACTAAATTCAATAGAAATAAGAAATCACCCATTCAAAGGAACAACATCAAATAGGTTAGACTGGACAAAACATACAAAAAACGTGAAAATCATAGAAAACGCTAACGAAGATGTTGACTATATATATTGGGTGGGATGTGCAACTAGCTTCAACGAGCAAGCACAAAAAATAGCAATAAAACTATCAAACATTTTAAACCAAGCAAATATAAACATTGGAATTCTTAAAAATGAAAACTGTACAGGTGACCCTGCAAGAAGAATAGGAAACGAATACCTATTTCAAATATTGGCAGAAAAAAATATAGAACTCCTTAAAAAATACAACAAAAAAATAATAACATCTTGTCCACATTGCTACAATAGTATAAAAAATGAGTACCCACAAATAGATACCAATTTCAAACCACAAATATATCATCATTCACAAATATTGTCAGAACTAATCAAAAAAGGAATAATCAAAACAAAAAAACAAAAAGATAACATCACATTTCATGATCCATGTTATTTAGGAAGACAAAACGGTATTATCCAAGAACCACGAGATACCCTAAAAGGCTATGATATTAAAGAAATGGAAAATAATAAATCGAATTCTTTTTGTTGTGGGGCAGGAGGAGGAATGTATTGGCTAGAACAAAAGGAATATCCCAAAATAAACCACAAAAGATTAGAACAAGCAATAAAAGTATCAAATAATATAGCTACCGCTTGCCCATTCTGTCTACTAATGCTACAAGATGCAGTAAATACCAAAGGTTTAAAAAATCAAGTATACATAAGAGACATAACAGAATGGATAGAAACCGAATAGGAGAAAATAATATGAAAAATTTTAGTGAGGAAAAACTCTGTTTAATAACAGGAGGTTCCAAAGGAATTGGATTCTCCATAGCAATAGAAATGGCAAAAAAAGGATACACCATAATCCTAAATTCAAGGAACCCCCATAATGCAACACAATACCTTAAAGAAAATAATTTCAAAGTTATAGAACTACCAGGAGATATAAAAGAAGATTCCTTTATCAAAAACCTTACTGAAATAATAGATAATTATGGATACGTAGATTCAATATTATTAAATTATGGCGGACCTCCAATAAAACCATTCATAAACATATCAGAACAAGAATGGATAGAGTATTTCAACACTATGTTCCTCGCTCCATTAAGAATAATCAAAGAAATGATAAAATATCTTGAGAAATCAAAATATCCACGAATATTAGCCATAACTTCTTTTACAACAATTAAGCCGATGAAAAACATGTGTATCTCAAACAGTTTAAGAATGGGATTAGTAAATGCTCTAAAAACCATAGCTTTGGAAACAGCAGAAAAAAATATTCTGATCAACACCCTGGCTCCAGGATACATTTATACAGAAAGACTACAAGAATTCATAAAAAAACAGTCAGAAATTATAGGAATAAACCATGAAGAATTCAAAAATTCCATAGAAAAGACAATACCATTGAACAGAATAGCACAAGCTTCAGAATTGGCAAAGTTTGCATCATTCCTTCTATCTGAAGATAATACATATATAACAGGGCAGCACTTCACGTTTGACGGAGGATTAACTACATAAGTAGTTTATTATTTTTTCCATAATTGGAAACCCAGAATGATGTTCAAACCCAACAAACATTGGAGCAGGGTTTATATCTAAAAAATAGCACCCTTTTTCATTTAAAATAAAATCAATACCTGCAAATTTAAGCCCTATCTTAGAAGATAATAAAGAAACAACAGCTTTTATTTTACTATCTAGCTCTATATATTTCACATTGACTTGAGTAGGATCCAAATCCCTGTAATCTATCGATTTCTGTATATCATAATCCAATGAAAAAGAACATAAGTATTCATTATTCAAGGTGAAAACACGAAAATTTTGACCATAGATTAATTCCTGGAAAATATAAACTTCAGTGGAAATTTTAAAATCCTCAATATTCTGTTCATCCAAGACTTTAACAGTTTTTCCTCCTGCAATAGGTTTAAAGACAAATTTTTTACCTAAAGCCTTCGAATCCTTATATATTCTATATATCTCTCTAAAAGAAGGGGTAACAAATGTAATAGGCACATCCATTCCACAATTTTTAGCCAAAAAGTAGGTATATGGCTTAAAATAATGACACCAAAAAGTAGACGGCGGATTGACAACTTTTACCCCCTTACTATGCAAAATCTCCAAAAAAGAAAACATAAGAGAATAGTAATTCCTATATTCGGAAAACTTTCTAGTATCAGTAAAAGAAAAAGGATTTAGAGGAACAAGGTTTATAGCCCTCACAAAATAACTATATCTATCAGCATCAGAACCCCAAAATCTCAATTTTTCCATTTCAATAAAAATATCATAATCAACAGACAATCTCTTGGTATCAATAAAAATAGAATTTATATCCATGGATTTTATCTTGTTGTATAAAATCTTAGAATTGTCATCATCAAAATCTGCAAATATAACAATACACTTATTCATTGCTTATTGATTTGAAAGACAAAGAATTTGAGATATCCTGTTTCTTCCATTGAAGCATTTATCGGATGATCCAAAGATTGGTTACCTCTATATATCAGTTTCCCGAAGTACTTTTGTTTATGCAAAGCTTCTCTTATAATATTCAACAAATCATTTTCCTTTATTTTTTGTGAACAGGATGAAGTAATAAAATATCCTTCATTTTTAACAAGTTTTAAACCAAAATAATTAATATCAAAATAGGCTTTGAGAGCATTTTGGATTTTATCTTTTGTTTTAGTAAAAGAGGGAGGATCTATCACAACAATAGAAAACTCGCGGCCAAAATTACTTAACTCTCTTAACTTATGAAAAGCATTATCCATATGAAAAATATACCTATCTTGGAAACCATTCAATTTCATTATCTGAGGAACAATACTAGAAGCAAAAGAAGATTCATCAACCATTTCAACAAATTTTGCACCATACTTTAAAGCATATAGAGCAAAAGATCCTATATAACTAAAAACATCCAAAACAACAGAACCTTTTGAAATATTTTTAAGGAATCTCCTATTTTCAGTCTGATCAAAATAAAAACCTGTTTTTTGGCCATTAAGAGGATCTATTAAAAAATAAATATCATCAATACTAACAGTAAAGGGCAATTCTATTTTTCCATATTCTATCCTTCTTCTGAGTTCTAATCCTTCCAATTTTCTCAAATTACTATCACTTCTATCTATTATACAATCAATCCCTATTTTTTTTAAAACTCTGAATATGTTTTCTTTCTGGTTTTCTATACCCAATGTTAATAGCATACAAACAACAACCTTTCTACTATCCAAAGTTGTGAATAAATCAATAATTAAACCAGGCAAAAAATCTCCCTCAGAGTAAACTAATCTAAAATTACCACCATAAAATTGAGATTTGTATTCATATAATCTATACAACTTTTCGTACCAAAAATCAAGATCCAATTCTCTGTTTTCAAAACTAATAACTCTGTAAGATATTTTTGATTTAGAATTATAATAGGCTTTACATAGAAATTTATCATTATAATATAAATTTACTATGTCTCCATCTTTTAAATCACTCTTCTTTATTTCATCATTGAAAATCCATAGATATCCATTGCTTATCTTATTATAGATTTTCCTACTGACATTTATTTTCATTGTATATTGACAGGGATATCAACTTTGTAGTATATTTCATGTTTTTGATTTCTGAAGTTAAACTGATTTTTAAGGTATATTCTTATAACAACATTGTGGAGATTATAAAATTCAAATTTTGACGCTTGACTTTCAATGAAAAAAGTATATCTTCTATCCTCTAATACATTCCCATTTAAACTATATTCCTTCTTATCAACAACATAACTAACACCATTATTTACATTACTCGAATTTACAATAATGTTAATAATTGTTGCTTGAGGATTAGAATTAGAGGAAACTATTCTTACAGAATAAAACTCTATACTATTACTGTTAACGCTTATAATTGGGTTTTTACCTGCAACAGGAGGATTATTCTTATTCAAATCTTTTGTTATTTTATTCAGGAAAACTTTTGATTTCAAAGATATTTCATATTTTTTATAAAGCTTCATACTGACTTTATTTATGGTAACGGTTGAGACTAGGATAATAATCATAAGAAGTAAAGCCAGAGCCATAGCAACCATTAATTCTACAAGAGAAAAACCTCTTCTCATTACTATATACTCCTTATTATATACATTATGGGAGAAAATATGGATAAACACAAAGTAGCAGTGATAGCTCCAGCTAAAGTAGCCATAAGTGGTTCCAATATTCTGTTAAATGTATCAAGAGCAGAGTTAGCTTCTATTTCGGCCATTTCTGCTAACTTTTTTAAAGTAAAAGGTAACTCCCCACTTTCAAGTGCAATATTCATCTGTTTAACATACATACTTTTGAAAGTATTTTCAAAATTAACAATCTCATAAAGCTCCCCTCTTTTAGCTCTGTCATACATTCTTGCAAAAAAAGAAGAAAAGGGCTCAACAGTCTCATCCTCCAAAATCTTGAATGTTAAAGAGTAAGGCAATCCGCTTTCAAGTGCAACTGCCCACAAATTTAAAACAAGAGCAACATAAGCACTATAAAAAATTTTACCCAAAACAGGAATCATAAAAACATACCTGTAAAAACTTTTCAAATTTGACTTAAAAAGATTATATATAATAAAAAAAATTATAATCATATTAAAACCTAAAAATAAAATTACTTTAATATCAAAAATACTGGTTAAAAAACTAAGTATTTTGAAAGCAAATGGAGCCTCTATACCTAAGTCAACATACAAATTATTAAAAGCGGGTATTATCAAATTTTTAAATATTATCATTATAAAAGAAAGAACAGAAATAAAAATAAGAGGGAAAATCATAGACTTAATTAAATTTTGCATTAAGTTCTGCCTTTTAACAAGTAAATCTTCAAGTTTTTTTAATGCATAAGTGAGATTCTCAGTATTCTCACCTATTTTTATGATTGAAGTCTCGAACTGTCCCAAAAGATTGGATTTTTGTATGGAATAAAAC
>JAOABG010000160.1 GCA_026418475.1 bacterium
TAATTAAAGAATTGGTTGGAACCGAAAAATTTACCATAGATAATGCAATCATAAAAATTGTTGATTTTATTTTTGAAATTTGGAATAATGCTGCTTTGTATGCCTATTCTACCAAATCAAAAACCAAGTTTGAGTTTATAAAGATTAATCCTAAGTATCAGAATTTTTCGGAGTTGATATATAATTATTCAAAAGATATTTTCAATCCGTCTAATTTCGTGGGAACTTTCTCCTTTATGGTTAAAGGTAAAAATGAACCTATAATATTTGATATTATCTTTATTAATTCTATTGATCCTAAAGGTGATATATCCAAGGAAATAGGAATAGTGAAAAGTTTCTTTGAAATTGTTTCTACCATAAACTTTTTGTTTGATTCCTATAAAAATGAGTTGAGAATAAAAAAGGAGGAAATGAAAAATCTTTACAATAAAACCAAAAAATTGGAACAAGAAATATTTGGTTATCATGAGAAGATGATTGGTCTTGAAAATAGAATCAAGTATTCCAATTTGAAAGAGGATATGAATAAATATATTAATTCCATTTCAAGCGTTGAGGATTTTGAGAAAAGGATATCTAATTTTGTCAATATTCTTGATTCTTTTATTGGTTATAGGATTAATTCTATTGTTGTGCTCTTTTTTCATAAGATAATTAAGAGATTCGATAAGGTAATTTTTTGGAATATTCCTGAGTACTTGCAAGAGAATATAAGATATAATTTAAGAGAAATAGAAAAATCTATGGATAGTTATAATATAATTAACTTTCTATCTGATTTTAGGGTTGTGTATAAAGGTGATGAGGATTTTAAGTTAATTATGAAATTTTATTATACTAATATAAGGT
>JAOABG010000161.1 GCA_026418475.1 bacterium
TAGTGATAGTAGTGAGAGCTATACATTTTTTAACTTAGCGAAGTGGAATGGAAAGGAATGGACATTGTATAGATTATATTATCAAAATAACATACAGCACCTTCGTTGGATTTTAGCGTTTAATGAAAATGATATATGGGTTAACACAATATTACGGTGGAATGGAATTCAATGGCAAGAACTGTCATTTGATCAAATTTTTTATGGTGTTCGTACAAACAAAGCATGGGGAACATCTAGTAAAGATTTTTATGTAGTTGGTGACAATGGTTTCGTTGCACACTTTGATGGAGTCCGTTGGCGGCGGATAGAGAGCGGGACGACATTGCCGATCTATGATATTTGGGGTTGTAAAGTAAAAGATAAACAGATAATAATTTGTACTGCAGGTTATGTTTATACAGCTGGTGAGAAGAAAATATTAAGAATCAATGAGAATTTTTCAATTGATAATATCCAATGGGATAGTAATTATAGGGCACATTCTGTATGGTTTAATAAAGAGCTAACAATTTTTGTATCTGGGGATGGTATATGGCAAAGAAAATTGTCAAGATGGGTCCAATTTGAAGGATTACCTAGATATTTTATGGATAGGATAAGAGGTAATTCTATAAATGATATAATAGTTGTAGGAAATTTTGGTTTGGTTACACATTATAATGGTTATAATTGGAGAGTATATGACGAAGTTTCTCAAGCAGATATATATTTTTCAGTTGATTATAAAAATAATCAGTTTATTGCGGTTGGATTTTTGGGTTCAAGAGCTACTGTATTAAGG
>JAOABG010000162.1 GCA_026418475.1 bacterium
TTCAACTACTTTGTAGTTGTTTTTCTTTTTTACATATTAACCCCTTAACCCCCAGTTATCACTGGGGGCTATGATATTAGACCCCGTTCGGGGTCTTTTAAAAAGTGGAGTCGGCATCTTGCCGACATAAAAAAGGGGGAGCAAGATGCTCCCCCCACTTTAAAAGTAGCACAGGCATCTTGCCTGTGTGATGTATTAGGGTAACAAAGGCGTCTCGCTTTTTTTATTTTAGGCTCCTCGTATAAACACAATTGTCTTGTAGGGGCAATTCATGAACTGCCCTCTGTGGATTATGTTTTAGAAACCTCTGTATATGATAAGTTCTTTTGCTAATATGTTTGATAAATTCAACTACTTCGTAGTTGATTCCTTTTTTTATTTATCATCCCCCCAGTTATCACTGGGGGCTATGATATTAGACCCCGTTCGGGGTCTTTTAAAAAGTGGAGTCGGCGTCTTGCCGACATAAAAAAGGGGGAGCGAGACGCTCCCCCCACTTTGAAGAGTAGCACAGGCATCTTGCCTGTGTGATGTATTAGGGTAACAAAGGCGTCTCGCTTTTTTTATTTTAGGCTCCTCGTATGGACACAATCGTCTTGTAGGGGCAATTTATGAATTGCTCTCTGTGGATTATGTTTTAGAAACCTCTATATATAATGAATTCATTCGCTGAACTAATATGTTTTATTCATTCAACTATTTCGTAGTTGGTTTTCTTTTTTGTTACCCCACTCTTCATTGGGGGCTATGATATTAGACCCTTTAGAGATTTCATAATACC
>JAOABG010000163.1 GCA_026418475.1 bacterium
GCATTAAGCCCTTTGTTATTGGACGAAAAAATTGGCTTTTTTCTAACACACCAAACGGTGCAAGGGCAAGTGCAGTTTATTACAGTCTGATAGTGACGGCTATAGAAAACGGGTTGAATCCTTTTGAATATTTATCATGGATTCTTACGCATGCCCCCAACCTTGGGAAGCCCGGCTATTTATCCTCAATTGAAGATTTTCTGCCTGGTAGTGGCAAAATACCACCGAAGGTGTTTATACCAAATCCTAAAGGAGCAGAACCTGAAAAATATGCTTGGGAGGAAGACTGACATGGGAGCCAATATTGATTTTATGATGGGAATGGTTAAGGCCTATGTGTCTGGTAAAATGCCACGCTACATTTTCGAGTTGGACATTCAATCTCAAATCTTGGCCCGTTACAAGAAAATGGCACGTGAGCACAGAGAATATGCGGAAGTTTTTTATGATTGGATTATAGAAAATGGTGTAGATGCCGGAGGCGGATTATCCGACACAGAGTTTAAAAAGCTTATTAGAAAGCAGTTTAACGAGGTAAAAAGTATTGCCAAGGATGGCTTCTGTTGACATTAACTTTGTTAGGTGATGGCCTAATTGACGCTTACGAAAGGCTGACGGAAACGTTCTTTAGAAGTTTCTAAGTTGCTTTAAAGTACCTTAGAAGTTACTTGTGAGTGGGCTTACATAGTCAGGACAGGTAAAGTATACAATAAATACTTTACCTGTCCTCGTAGATAGTTATT
>JAOABG010000164.1 GCA_026418475.1 bacterium
CTATAATATTTCTCAAATACTTTATCAATTTCCTCAACTGGTATTCCTATACCCTGATCAGAAACACTGATAACAACCTCTTTACTCTTAATCTCAAGGTTAATAGTGATCTTTCCACCAGTGGGAGAGTACTTAACTGCATTGGATAAAAGATTATGTAAAACCTGTTCAATTTTATCCTTATCAGCGTAGATAACTACGCTATTGACACTAGAAGAAACAAAAAAATCAAAATTTACATAACTGATTTTAAAAATATCAACAACTTTATTGATAACTTTAATAATATCAAACTTAACAGGATTTATTTTTAGGATATTTCCTTCCAATTTTCTCAGATCCATCAAATTATTAAGCATTCTATTTATCCTATCTATTTCAGAATTTATAACTCTTAAATAGGAATCTCTCTGATCAGGAGTTATTTTATCAGGATACCTCAGAAGAGCTGAAAGATATCCCTTCATAGTAGTCAAAGGAGTCTTTATATCGTGAGATATGGTGGCAACAAAATCATCCTTCTCCTTCTCAAGATTCTTTTGCTCAGTAACATCTTTAAGCACAATAAGATAGTTATAGATATCACTTTCTTCCAACATAATATCTTCAGAATCAATAGGAAAATGCAACAACGAAAAATTATATTTTATTATTTTCACTTTGTCATCATATTCAAAAACAGCTTCACCGTTTATAGTATCCGTTCCCTCTTCAACATATCTCTTAACTAAATCT
>JAOABG010000165.1:0-255 GCA_026418475.1 bacterium
GAAAGTATTCTATTTGTTGTTTGGGCACTATACTTCACCTAATATTTTCCCTGAAAGTAGATGTAAGTGTATATGGAATACTCTTTGTCCCGCTTCGTATCCACAGTTCATAATAAGTTTGTAGTTATTGATATTGTTTTTCTTTGCTACTTTTTGAATAATGATATGTAAGTGTCCCATTAATTCTTGATCTTCTTCTTTTATTTCCATATGTGTTTCTATGTGTTTTTTGGGAACTATTAACCAGTGGACTGG
>JAOABG010000165.1:265-680 GCA_026418475.1 bacterium
TTTCATCCTCAAAAATTATATCTGAGTTTATTTCTTTGTTTATTATTTTACAGAAGATGCAATCTGTTTTCAATTCAATGTACCTCCTTTTTAAATATTGATTTTATTTTTAGAAGAATTATTTCATCAAATATTTTGTCTATGTAAGTGTTAGTATAGTTGTTAAGGCTTTCTATAATCTTTTTTGTGTCTAGTAGGTAAGAGATACTCATTAATATTAGTGAAGATGAAGAAATATTTTCAAACAGTTTTATGATTAACTGGTTTATGCTAAATTTTAATGTGTTTTTAAGTTTAGTTTTGTTTATTTTTTGTTTTGTATTTTCTTGATTATTAATCGTTTCAATTAAGGTTATGATGATTAAAAATGTTGTTATTGCAGTTATTTTCACAATTATTGGGACTAATCTTATTA
>JAOABG010000166.1 GCA_026418475.1 bacterium
CCCTGAAACTGCCAACCTGACGGAATGTAAGATTGCAGACCCAACGCAAGCACCTGCTCAGAGGAATTATTTACAAAAGAGATAGTTATGTTAACTGACTTTCCAGGAATATAATAAAAGACATTATCCGAAACATAAACACCTTCCCCAGAAACCTGTCGTGTTATTGTAACCTCCGCACCTGCAGAAAAAACGATTATAAACAATAAGCAAAATAAAACAATTTCATATTTCTTAATTCTTTGCTTCTCTAACATTAAAATCCTTTCTGATTATATTAAACATAAAGATTATACAATTTTTTCACGATTTTTATTCAGATTCTTACCCATAAATGAAAGAAATGGATGTAAACAAAAAATATTTTACCTTTTCAGAGGAAAAATTTCTACAAGACAATAGAGCCGGCATCCTTCCTGTGTGTTGTAGGGGCGGACCTGTGTGTCCGCCCTAAATAAAGATGTAGCACAGGCATCCTGCCTGTGTGTTGTGTGTATTGTTGATGTAGGGGCGAGCAGCCGCTCGCCCCTACATCATCAACACACACAGGCAAGACGCCAACTCCACTTGTTAAAAATAAAATCTTGCATGATTAACATTTTCTTCTTTATATCAAAAATTATCACACACAATTTTTTCAGGGCGGACACACAGGTCCGCCCCTACATTAACAACACAC
>JAOABG010000167.1 GCA_026418475.1 bacterium
ACCGAAATAGCAATTAGCGTATTGCCGATTACATGGATATGGAGTATCGCAATCACTTATATCGCATGAATATTCACCTCCACCACACCCAACCTGCCTCACACAATCTTCAAAAAATGAATTCTCAGGACAAACAACAATGTATAAACCATATTCACATCTGCAAGGGGGAACAGTTCCCGGAGGAGCATTACATTTATCACGGTCTTCAGGTAATCTTGTGTTGTCGCAATATATCTTTTTGCAATAGCAATTGGATTGAGCATATACATTTATATCTTTTGAGGGAAAAAATAATAAAGAGACAAAAGATAAAAAAATGGATATTAAAAATGAAACAAATATTTTTGGAAAGAAACTTTTAATAAATCTTTTAGTACACATAATGAAACTCCTCTTTTAGTGCTTTCAGTTAGTACTACTACTTTGTTATTCAACTTTCCAATAAATATAGTTTAGCATTTTTTTCTTAATGTCAAGCATTTTGCAAAAAATTTTAAAGTTTTTTCCTATAAAAGTTCATGAATAAAGTAGCACAGGCATCTTGCCTGTGTGTTGTTAATGTAGGGGCGAACCTATGTGTTCGCCCATAATAGGGCAAATGTATGTTCATCAGGGCAGACACACAGGTCTGCCCCTACAGGATTTTGCAATATGTATGGG
>JAOABG010000168.1 GCA_026418475.1 bacterium
CCAGTAATAACTGGGGGGCATAAGCAAAAAAAGAAAACAACTACGAAGCAGTTGAACGAATAAAACATATTAGCAAATGAACCATCATAAGAGTTTTCAAATACATAATTCACAGAGGTGTAATTCATGAATTGCCCCTACGAATGATTGTGTTTAGGCGAGAAAGTCTAAATTAAAAAAGCGGGACGCTTTTGTTACCTTAATCCCACACACAGGCAAGATGCCTGTGCTACTCTATCTCTTGGTTGCTGAGCCTCTTAAAGCAACCAAGATAAATTTCTCTGCAATTAAAAAAATAATTACACACACAACATAAATTAAAGGAAATTTTTTGCAAAATGCTTGACATTACAAAAAAAAATGCTAAACTATATTTATTGGAAAGTTGAATAAAGCATGTGGAGTAAAAAAACGAAAATCCCTAAAAAAAGGATACTTACCATGCGTATAAAAAACACTATCAAATCCTATTTTTGCACAATTATTTTTATAATTGTCTTAGCAAGTGTTTTTTCTATCACTTTATTTACAAAACAAGTTGAAAGTGCATCTGACTGCCATTGCAAGCCTATACAATGTACAACCAAACCTGCCTCTTCTGTTCCTTGTCCGGACACAGAACCCTGTAAATGTCCTCAAGCTCCCTACAGAGTATGTACAAA
>JAOABG010000169.1 GCA_026418475.1 bacterium
GTTTATTACCACTCCATATGATAGGAATATCACATGGAACACATAGCCAATAACATTTACATACGATGTTAAATACCCTATCCCACCCATGTCTTTGCCACTCTCCATAGCAGTCTTTTGCTCCAGAAATATCGATATATAGCAGCGGGTTATTCATTCCATACACATATGAATTTATTTTATGCTCATATAAATCTCTTTGTTCGTACCTCCCCACCTCGTTCTTATACCACCTCCACCAGTTGTAATAGAGCCCTGTCTCTTCTATGTAATACCAACAACAGAATTCTTTATCTGATTCCACTTTCTCTCCTTTTATTTTCTCACTCTCTTTGTTCATCCTCCCAATAAAAAAGTCCAATCTTCCCTCTCTTATAATAAAAAAGTAACTCGTTATCTATTTCATATCCTTTGATAAAATCAATATCTCCACCTATCCTGATCATTTTAGATTTCTTAATACTTCTATCAAATATCAAAATAGTCTTATTGTCTCCAAAATCCGTATTAAATAAAATTATATTTCCTTTATAACAACCGATGTCATATGGAATTATATATGATGGTATTTTCTCCTCTGTTCGTTTATTGTTCTTATCTATTAATATTAAAAACAATTCATAGGGGTCTAATCTGTTATCTACATTCTTCCGTGCTATAA
>JAOABG010000016.1 GCA_026418475.1 bacterium
TGGCAATAGCAACTCTCTGCCTCTGACCACCAGATATCTGTGAAGGATATTTATTCAAAATATCACCAATATTGAGAAAATTAGAAACCCTATTCAATTTTTCTTCAATCAATTTCTTATCCACTTTTTGTATTCTTAAACCTATTGTAATGTTATCTCTAACAGTCATATGAGGATACAAAGCATAGGTTTGAAAAACCATCGCAATATTCCTTTTAGAAGGGTGAACAAAAGTAACATCCCTATTATTTATATAAATTTTTCCAGTTTGTACCTCTTCCAAACCTGCAATACATCTGAGTAAAGTGGTTTTTCCACATCCAGAAGGCCCCAAAATACTCAAAAATACTCCCTTAGAAATCTCAAAATTTATATCATACAAAACCTGAATGTTACCAAAATACTTATTTAAATCCTTAATCTTCAACATAATTTAGTAATTCTATTCTAATAATTTTAACCCATTTGTTTGTAATATTTCCTTGCTCTAAACAAAGTTTCCTTTATATCCAGAAAATCGTTTTTCCTAAACCAATAAGAGGGTAAACTAAAAACAAAATGGTTTTTATCGTAAAATTCTATAACATCATATAAAAACCTTCTCTTATATACAATATCACAATTTTTCAAACTTAACTTGGCTACTTCTTTTGAGAACTTTGAAATAATAAATAATTTCCCATTAAAAAGTATCTTATATCCCAAATTTTTTGACAATAAAACGTAAACACAAATGAAATCAATTATTCCAAGAAATAAAGGAACAAAAAAGAATTCTTCCAAATCTTGTTTATATCTAAATGCCGAGATTATTAAAAATACACCAATAATAAATAAAATTGCAACTATTATTTTCAAAATCATACTAATGTTAGAAACCCAAAGTTTAGTTTCAAAAATACCATCGACTAAAAAATTCATTCTCCTTTCAAAATGAAGCCCTAAACATTAAGTATCTCTTTGTTTTTCTCTTCTGTATATTTTTCTACTTTATCCAGATAATCCTTTGTTATTTTCTCTATTTCTTTTTGATGTCTAATAGACTCATCTTCGGAAATAATTTTTTGTTTTTTAGCCAATTCTTTAATTTTTTCCACTGCATCTCTTCTGGCGTTTCTTATTGATTGTTTTATTTCTTCAGATTTCTGGGTTATAAATTTGGTTAGCTGCTTTCTAGTTTCCTCAGTCAATCTGGGTATTATTATCCTGATTAGTCCACCCTCAACCTGAGGATTAAGTGATAAATTTGATTTCTGTATAGCTTTCTCTATAGCAGAAACAGAACCCTTATCAAAAGGTTGAATTACAATCATTCTTGAATCAGGAACAGAAATGGAGGCTAAACTTTTAATAGGAACGACACTACCATGATACTCAACTTTAAGATCTTCCAATAAAGCAGGAGAAGCTCTACCAGTCCTCATCGACCTGTATTCCTTTAATAAGTAATTTATTGCATCATCCATCTGTTTTTTCATTGAATTTATTATTTGTTTTGGGTCATTATCCATTGATATACCTTTTTTTATACCCGAGTTATTTATATTCCGCCACTCAGGTAAGCGGTAATATTATTCCCTTTCATAAATAGACACAACAAAATTATCTGGATCAACATACTCATAAAAAATATCATACAAATCTGCTAATTGAATACTTTCTATTTTGTAAAGATAGTTATAGGCTTCCTTATATGTTTTAAAAAGTTCATTGGAACCGATAAGCATTCCCTGATTAGAAGAAGTTTCGAAATTCCAAAAAGCTGAACTATAAAAGTTTTCCTTTACAATATTAAAATATTCAACTTCAACAAAAGATTTGAGATTTTTTATAATCTTGGAGTACTCATCTATTATTTTTTGAATATTTTTTGATTCTGCTATTGCTGAAAAATAAATAATTCCAGGTAATTCATTCGTAGAATATATATCAAAACTAACAGCATCAACCAGCTTCATCTCATTCTTCAAAATTCTGTTAAACACACTATAAGAGGAACCAGATAAAATATAACTCATTAAAGAAAAGTAATAAGATTTTTCTATATCTCCATTTTTTTCCATCAACGTTGGTGCTCTGTAAGAAAGCATTAAATAAGTTTTACTAACATT
The DNA here is from genome assembly GCA_026418475.1 of bacterium. GTDB lineage: Bacteria > DRYD01 > DRYD01 > DRYD01 > DRYD01 > DRYD01. Next base: position 2,112 of record JAOABG010000016.1, read on the forward strand.
TCCCTTTAATTTCAATTCACCAGTTTTAATATAATCACCCGTATCGTATGTGGAAACTAATGGTTGACTATTAATATCCACATTTTTAAATAATTTAGCAAGCTTTTTCTCAATTTTATTTTTATTTTCATCAGTAACCAGAACAAAAAATGAATTGTACGGATTCTTATAATACGAATAAAATTCAGTTATAGATTTTTTATCAATATTCTGTAAAGTTTCTTTGTATCCTATTATGGGGTTTCTTATAGGGTTTGATATATACATCTTCTTTAATGTTTCTTCAAACAGGACAACCATTGGTTCATCATCTCTCATCTCTATTTCATGATAAATAATATTCTTTTCGGATTCCACATCGCTCTCTCTAAATAAAGGATTGAATATCATATCCCACAAGATATCAATTGCCTCATAAAGTCCAGTTGATGGCAAATTGATATAGTAAGCTGTCTGATCATAAGATGTATAAGCATTTGTATATCCACCCATAGAATTAATGGTTTTGGATATATTCTGAGGATATTTTTCAGAACCTCTGAAAATACAGTGCTCTATTAAATGAGCAATACCTTTATACTCATCTTTTTCATAAATAGATCCTACTTTGGTAAAAAGAGCCACAAAACTTATTGGGTTGTTAACTCTTTTATAAATAACCTTGAAAGGAAAATCTAAAACAAAAGTTTCTCTTTCCTGTACATCAATAAATTCCTGTATTATTTTTTTTCTATTCATAATGTCATTCCAATAAATTTTTTACAAATACTTTTGCATTAAAGGGCTGGATATCCTCCAAACTCTCACCAAATGTTATAAACTTTATGGGAACACCAAGTGTAGAGGTTATAGAAAAGACAAAACCTGCTTTAAAAGAAGTATCCATTTTTGTTACAGCAACAGATGTAATGTTAATAGCTTCAGTAAAAACTTTGGTCTGTTGAATACTATTTTGCCCATATGTTGCATCCAATATTAGTATCTTTTCTTGAGGCATTTCTAAATGATGTTTTTTTATAACTTTTTCAACTTTTTGTAGTTCCTGGATAAGATTATTTTTATTATGCATTCTACCAGCAGTGTCTATTATAGCAACATCAATATTTTTGGATATAGCACTACTTATGGTATCATAAGCAACAGCAGCACTATCAGAACCCATACTCTGTCTAACTATGGGAATAGACAACTTTTCTGCCCAATGAACCAACTGTTCAATAGCAGCGGCTCTATAAGTATCACCTGCTCCCAATACAACACTGAGTCCTTTATTTTTATAGTAACTTGCCAACTTGGCTATAAATGAAGTCTTTCCAGTTCCATTAACACCAACCACCATAACAACAAGTGGATAACCACTAATAATGTTCCTCAAAGGAAAATACTTTTCATCATAAAAGAAAGGTATTTCTAAAAGATTAACCAATTCCTTTTCTATTTCTTGCCATATAACACCAGATTCCTTCTTTTTTACAGCATTTTGTAAAACCGTAATTATGTGTTTTGTTATATTGACTCCCACGTCTGCAGTTAATAACTTTTCTTCAAGATTGTCCCAGAATTCAGCAGATATATTATCTATTGCTTTGCCTTTAATAAGATCACGTACATCTGTGAATAAAATATCCCTTGTTTTTTTGAGCCCCTCTTTTATTCGGTTGATTATACCCATCTTAAACACCTACCTACTGAATATCATCTTAATGGCAACAAAAATAAGAAATATACCAAATATTCTTCTTAAAATAGAAGAATCTAATGATAAAGCGAGTAAGGAACCAACATACGCACCAATAGGAAAAACCAAAATCAATAATAGAGCATACTCCTTATGAAAAAAACCAGCTCTGTAATAATTAATAAAGGCAGTGAAAACTACAGGTATCATGAGCAAAGCCAACGAGGTACCCTGAGCAGTCTTTTGATCCAACCCAACTAAATAAACAAGCCCCGGTATAACAACAGTAGCACCACCAATACCCAACATTCCACTCAAAATACCAGCTACCAAACCTATAAAAGCAACAAGAATACTCAAAATTCCCACTCCCTAATACTTTTCACTAATTCCCTCTTTAATTCCTGTTTAAAATTATGTTCCAATTTCTCTTCCAAAAATTTATAAAATATATTTCTTTCTCTTAAACTGTGATGAACCCAAAAATTCTTAAAATAAAAGTAGGAATCCAAATTACTTACAATATATTCATAATTTTTTTCAATATTACATATTAATTTTTCAACATCATTAGATATCTTTTTTAATATTTTATGCTCATATATGAATTGATTATACTCACCACCTTTAGGAACACCAAATTTTGTAGTAAAAGATATGTATACAGGTTCAAGAACTGTATCCTCTACATAAGCGTGTTTATCGAGATAAAAACATAACTTTTTCCAACTATTATAAACTCTTTCAAGATTCAAAGAACACACTGCTTCAAAATGCTCAACAAAAAATTTAAAAATTCTTTCATGGATAATATCATTTATATCCGTAAAACTCAATGACTCATCAATATAATTAAAATCATCCAAAGTTAGCAAACCACAAATAATAAACTTAAGTTTTTCCAAAGAATATAAAACAATTTCACTATTGTTAGATAGATTCAATCTCTTATCATTGTAGTATTTTATTATGTTATTGAGATAAAGTAGTATTTCTTCGATATCTTTCCGATTTTTCAACAGACCGTTACAAAGAGAAAAAAAATCTTCATTTATTAGAGACCTAAGTTCATTAATAGCAAAAGTATACTGCTTTTTGTTAAGTAAATCAATAACAGTAGATATTTTCTTAAGAATAGAAATATTATTCATTTGTTTATACAAAGTTCTACTATTTTCTGTCTTGAACCTTTTAATCTATTAGATACCACGAAAAACATGCTTTTATAAGTTAAACATTCAATTTCTTTATTTGATTCAAAAATTTTTTTCAGTTTCTCACAATTTATCAAAACCACAATAGTTTCTTTAATGGTATCAACAGAGAAATTCCAGGTATATGGAGGTACAAGCCATGACCAACCAATAACTTCCCCAGGACCCAGCATCTGCAAAACTATATCCATTGATTTAATTTCAACCAATCCAGTAATTATAATATAAAATTTATCGGCGTAAAAACCTTCACTTATAATCCTATGATTTTTGGGATACGTTTCCAAAGAAGAAATCTCCACAATCTTATCAACATATTCTTGTTTCCAATTATGAAAAAATGTATGATTCTTTATATAATCTTCTATCATTTTTGAGTCACCAAATCGTGTCTTCCCCAAATATCAATGTAATAAATCTGATACTTCTGTGTCCCAAGATTATCTTGAAATACTAAAGAACAAAAAGCTCCCTGCTTGTAAGACGCAAAATATGTATCTTTCAGTTTCAAATTCAGAACATCCTCACTTGTAAGAAACCCTCCAATTATCTCCTGCCCAGTATTCGTTCTATATATTTTCCAATATATATCATTAGATCTTTTATAAATTACAAATATTCCATAATTATTGACGTATCCCCAAAATTCTTGAACCCTTTTATTAACTTTTAGCCTATTTATTTCCCAATTCTCATCCAAATTCCACAAGATTAACTCCTGTTCATTATTTGTATTATCCACGTATAATCTATAGTTATTATTTACTCCCTGATACTCATAGTTTAAATTGGCATATTTATTAATATTTCCATAAACGCCTTTAAAATATTCCAATTTTTTATATACCAAATAATATTCTTTTTCTATGTTTGCATAAACTCCCCAAGAACATAAAACCATAAGAAATATTATTAAACGCATTATTTTATATTGTATTAAATTTGCATTTAACCAAATCATTATTTTTAATCCTGTGATATCTTTAACTGAGTATTTAATTAATAGACCTTGGTTAAAAAGATTAATCAGACTGATACATTAGTAACATCATTCATCCATTTTAGATATTCAGTGTTCCCAGAATTTATACCCCATGAAATAATCTCAGGAACAGTGTAGGGATGATATTTTTTAACTATTTCTTCCAACATTTCAAGGTTATCTTCAACGGTTTTTACTATAAGAAGCACTTCTTCTGATTCTTCAACTTTGTCTTGCCAAGTGTATATGGATTTAATGTTTGGAATGATATTTATACAGGCAGCAACTCTGTTATTAATAAGCACTCTCGCTATATTTTCTGCATCATTCATATTGGGACATGTTATATAGAGAACCCTATAGTAATTATTGTTCATTTTTTCCATATTTTTTAAGTGTTGGGTTATTTCTATACCGCTATTTACCCAACAAGCGGTAATATGTTTCTCAGATTTTTATAGGCGTATTTGGGAACCTCGGCATAAAGCTTCTGCCTTCTCTTAGTACTTTTACTTTTTTTTCTTCTCAAATGTCCACATCCAGTATTAGTTTGTTTATGAAGTATCTTTCCCTTACCCGTAACTTTAAACCTTTTAACCAAGGATCTCTTAGTTTTTAATTTTACTTTTTTTAACTTTGTCATTTTTACCTCCTATCTTTTTATTTCTATATATCTTTATTGATTACCTTTATATTTCCTTAGGATAAGTGGATATCCAATAAAAATTTTCCATTATACAGACTTTTATATCTCCCCCTTTTGAAGATATAATTAGATTATCGTCACAGGAAGCAGATAAAAATTTATTATAAACATGTGCACAGGCTACTGTTCCACTACCGCAAGAATCTGTCCATCCAACTCCCCTCTCAAAAGTATACATATACATTTTTGTTACATCAAATACATGAACATTTAATGTTCCTTTAAAATGATCAAAAATTTTCTTAGCTTTATCTATTGCTACCGTAGATGGAATATCAAAGACAGGTAGAACAAAGTGAGGATTTGGGATATACAAAACATACCCTTTTTCAGAATTCAATACCAACTCATGAAAGCCTATATTAGACAAATCAAAACCAACCAAAACTCCTTCCTCATTAATTTTCGTACAAAAATACCTACCATCATTAAAAAAAGAGTTAATCATTTTATATTCTTTAAATTGAAAAATATTTGAAACAAAAAGAGTAAGGCAAGCTAAACCATTACCTGAAACCTCTGCCCTACTACCATCTATATTAAATAAATCAAAAAAAATAATATTATTTTCTATTTTATCAATAAAAATTATTCCGTCAACCTCTGATATTCCAAAATCTAAATTTTTATCCTCATTAAAAATAATCAAAAATTTATTATTATTGGATTCAAAAGTCTTCCTCATTTCAATCACCTACCTTTAATAAAAAAGGATTAAAATTCGTATAATGATCATAATAATCCATATTTTCTATTTTTTTTATCTTTTTGATAACGATCAAAGTTATTGGGCTTAAAATTAGTTCCACAGAAACTTTGTAAACATATCCTGTAAGTATATAGTTAATCATTGAATAAAAGTCAATTACTCCCCAGAAAGCAATCGTACAAAAAAGAGCAGTATCAACAATCTGTCCCAAAATGGTGGAAAGGATAACTCTAAACCACAAATAATTGCCTTTATTAATTATTTTCATTTTTGCTAAAACAAAAGAATTGGTAAACTCACCCCAAAAATATCCAATTATCCCTGCCAAGGCTATCCTAGGACTAATTCCCAAAACTTTTTCAAAGTTTTCCTGCCCTATTGAAGAATCCCAGCTATCTTCTGGAGGCAAAATTATAGTAACATAAAGTAATAAATTGAAAATAAACAAAACAATAAACCCTATCCATATTATTTTCCTAGTTTTTTTATACCCATAAACCTCCGTGAATATATCAGCAAAAATATATGAAAGAGGAAATATAAGAGCTCCACCATCAAATACCAAATCCAAACCTAACAAATTAATCTCAAAAACTTTAATTGTGACAATATTGGATATAACCAATGTAGCAACAAAAAAACCTAAAAGAAAATCATATAACTTCATAAAGTGGACACAGGATTTTATTAATTCTTAAAAGTATTACTATTTTCTATATACTATTCTTCCTTTGGTAAGATCATATATAGAAAGTTGGACAACCACTCTATCACCAATTGAAACTTTAATAAAGTTTATTCTCATTTTTCCTGCTAAGTGTGCCAAAATAATATTCCCATTTTCAAGTTTTACTTTGAACACACCATTTGGTAGTGCCTCGATAACTTCGCCTTCAGTTTCTATGAAATCTTTAACTATTTTAACTTCTTTTTTTATTTCTTTGTTTTCTTTGCCAGAATTTTTTTGGGGAACTTTTTTATTATTTTTTTTCATTTAATAGAGGAGCGGGGACGACGGGACTTGAACCCGCGACCTTTGGCGTGACAGGCCAACGTTCTGACCGTGCTGAACTACGCCCCCACGTCTTCAATATAAATATTCCATAACTTTTTAAAATATCCTCTTTTTATTCATAAATAGATACCCTCCGGTTATCATCTGATAAATCGTGAACAGGCTGATTTTGATCTGGAGGTGGAGGTGGTAAATAAGGTATTGTTGAGGTATTTTCTTTCCATATCTTTTTGAAATATTCTATTGCTTTCGAAACAGCAGTTTTATCATCAGTTTGTATTCCAACCTCATGATTTATTCTCAGACCACGGTAAGAAAAGTTTCCACTTCCCACTATCAGAGTATCATCAGCTATTAACATCTTACTATGCAAAAAATTACTCAAGGTAGTGTTATATGTTTGCACTTTGTACCACCTTGGGATAATTCCCGCTTCTTTCAATTTTTTTTCAGTCTCGTAATTGGGGTTACTATAAGTGGGTGAAGTGTTTGGATCCATTATAACTTTAACTTTGACTCCCCTATTTTTAGCATCGATTAGCAACTTTATCAGATAAGGATCAGAGAGAACAAAAGCACTTATATAAACAGATTTTTGAGCATTTCTTAGTGTATTGTATACAGCTGCTGAATAACTGGTTTTTTGGAAATCCTTATCTGCTAATAATAATGAAGCATTAGAATTTCCTGCTTCTTCAGCTCTTTGAACATATTCATAATCTTTACCTCCAGATTTCTTAAACAAAAACCAGAAATTTTTTTCCAAATCATCTATTACCTTACCCTCAACAAAAATACCAGCATCAGTATTTTTGAAACTCCCATCAGACCAATTAACACCAGAAACAACAGCTTTTTTACCGTCCACTGAGACAAATTTGGCATGCATTAACTGATAGTTGGATTTATTTTCATAATCATTAGATGGACTGCCATTAGGAGGATTTTGGGGATTCTCAACTTTTACTTGTGAAGTATTATCCACAGTATGAAACTTGACATCCATAGGCTTCATATTATTAGCATTGTTTTTTGTTGGGACAAAAGGGAAAACCTCAATTTCAACACCATTTGATCTTAAATACTCTATTACATATTTTCTTTTTTCCCATTCTTTACCTGAACCGGAGAGTGATAAGGGGTCTGTAACTATTCTAACTTTCACACCTTCTTTAGCCTTCTTTACCAAAAGATTGGAAAGTAGCATACTGTTGAAACTATACTTAGCTATATGTATGGTGTCTTGAGCATTAAGTATTAATTCAACTTCTTTTGATGTTACTTCTTCAGAGTTAAGAAATTCAATTTTATTACCTGGTTTGTAATAATTACTGGAAATACCTGTTGTATTCATAAAAAATTTACCTCCTTTTCTTCTATAAAAGTAAAAAATGGTGGTTCAATTTTTGAAATTATTTTGTAAAAAAAATGTAAAAATTTAAAATTCTCAAAAAGAAGGGGAAAACATAATTTAATATAATTAAATAAATATAAAAGGATTAAAAAGGAGGTAATATTAATGCTTTCATTAACAGAAAAAGCTAAAGAAAAAATTAAAGAGATGATAACAGAAGAAAATGGGAATTATTATTTGAGAGTATATGCGATGCCTGCAGGATGCTGTGGATTAGAATTTGGAATGGAATTAACAAATGAAATAGATAGTTCAGATAATTTTCTGGATTTCAATGACTTCAAAGTGGTAGTTGATGACTTTTCTTTTCCATTTGTGGAAAACCTTCAAATAGATATAACAGAAAAAGAAGGGAAAACATTCTTTGTATTAAATTCTTTAAAAGTTGGTAGCTGTGGGTGTTCCTCTGGTGAAGATAGTTCACATAGCTGCTGCTGTGGAAATGGAAACTGCGGTTGCCACTGAAAAACTCAAAAACAGGATAAACTATGTTTTTAGGCAGCTTCATAAAGTATAATTTGGGTCCAATAGAAATACACTTAAACACAATAGTAAGTACTTGGATTGTGATGGGTATAATAATTTCATTTGGTATACTCTATCGTATTTCAGTTATGAAAACACTCAAAGAATTGAAAACCTATCCCTATAAATCGGAACTTTTAATACCAAAACCTTTAAGTATCCAAAATATATTTGAAATGATAATAGAAGCAATTAATAACATTAATCAAAGTGTATTGGGAAATAAAATAGCAGACAAATATATGATATTACTTATTTCCTATTTTATTTTTATTCTATTTTCCAATTTTTTTGGATATATTCCTCCAGTATTAAAATATGAGGGTCAGAGTTTATTCGTCCCACCAACATCAGACTTTAGCACAACTCTAGCTTTAACTCTTATATCTGTAATAACATACAATGTCATAGCAATAAAAGAAACCGGTATAAAAAATTGGTTAGAACATTTTATTTTTCCAATACCATACATGTTTAAAATTAGCAAAGAGAAGTTTACAATACTCATTGGTATAATTTTATTACCTTTATTTTTCTTTTTGAATTTTGTGGATATATTTGCAAGAACTCTATCTTTATCTTTACGTTTATTTGCAAATATATTTTCTGAACATCTGATGGTTGAAAAATTTGTGGGGCAGATAGTAGAAAATTCCATAGTTTTCATTAAAATTTTCCTATATGTATTAACATTTTTTGTAATGTTTTTAGGATTAGCAGCTTCAATTATACAGGCTTTAATTTTTGAAGTATTAAGTGCTATTTATATAGCTTTATATTTACCACATGATGAATCACATTAGTAAGGAGGTATGATAGTAATGAATAGAAAAATACTAGTTATAACAACGGCAATAATAATTTTAACAATGGTTGTGATTTTTGCTAATGAAGCCACAAATATTGTTACGGATGTTCCCAAGACTGTAAATTCAGTGGAGTTAAGTGATAAATTATTCAAAGCATTGAGTATAGCAGGGTTGGGTTTTGCTGCAGGAGGAGGAGCAGCAGGTATAGGATTATTATCCAAAGCTTTCATAGAAGGTATTTATAGAAATCCGGAAACAACGAATAAAATGTTAGTATGGTATTTTATAGCATTTGCGTTGATAGAAGCTCAGGTTCTTTATACTCTATTCTTTGTATTCCAATTATTCTTTGCAAAATAGGGAGTGAAAATATATGTCTGAAATATTAAGTGGATGGACTCTTTTATTACAGATAGTTAACTTTGTTATTTTTTCAGTATTGGCTTATTTTCTATTTTACAAACCTTTTAAAATGATAACGGAGGAAAGGAAAAATATTATACAGAAAAATATTCAAACAGCTGAAGAAATAAGAAAAGATGTAGAAAAAATTAAACAAGAATTGGAATCCAAATTAAACGAAATATATAAAGAAAGAGAGAGAATAATTCAGGAATCAATGAAAGAAGCCGAAAACATTAAGAACTACATAATAGAAGAAGCACAAAATAAAGCAAACGAAATACAATCCAAAGCATTAAAAGAGATAGAATTGGCACAGAAAAAAGTTATAGATGAAATAAAAAATACCTATATAGAAATAGTTTCATCTCTTGCTAAAGGAGTTCTCAAAGAAGTGGTTGATCAAAATATAAATAAAAAAATAATTGAGGTTACAAAAGAAAAACTCAAAGAAATAGAAAAAAACTGAGTGGGTATAAAAAATGTTATCAATATCAGCAAGATATGCAAATTCACTTTTCCAAAAGGCAAAAGAAGAAAATCAAATAGATAAAGTTTTAGAAGATCTGAAAAATTTTTTGGTACTATTGGAAAAAAATAAACAACTCTTAGAATTATGGAACTCTTTATCAATATCATCAACTGATAAAGAAGAAATTATAATAAAAAGGGTAGATTTTTCAAATATAACAAAAAATTTCCTAAAACTATTATTGTATAAAAAAAGACAAAAATTATTACCCAAAATATATTATTATTACAAATCTCTCTATAATAGATACAACAATATAATAGAGGTTGAAATAAGTACAGCTTTTGAAATAGATAAAATAGAATTGGAGAAATTAATAAAAATACTGGAAGAAAAATTAGGTTTAAAAATAAAAATAAAAAATATAAAAGTTGATCCTGAAATAATAGGTGGAGCAATGATAATAAGTGATAACGTTGTTCTTGACCTATCTATAAAGAAAGATTTAGATAGATTACTAAAGAATTTCGAGGAAACAGTTAATAACAAATTAAGTGGATTAAAAATGATATAATCAGGGGGTAAATATGAGACACCGAAAAAGATACAAAAAATTGAGAAGATATACAGAACATAGATTATCAATGTTAAGAAACTTAATGAAAAATGTTATTACCAGTCCACGTTTAGAAATAGTTACAACATTGGCAAGAGCAAAATCTTTATCAAATTTTGGGTCTAAGCTTTTAACTTATTCTCGTAAAGCAGCAAAAATAAAAGCTCTAATAAATAACGCTCCAGAAGATAAAAAAGAGAAATTAAAAACTGAATTGGTTAATCTTTCAAGGAAAATATACAGTTATTTGGGTGATAGAAAATTGGTAAAAAGTTCAATAGATCTCGGTTCCATCCTGAATTCAAAAAACAAGGAAAAAGGTGGCTATTTCAGCATATACAGAGTTGGTTTCAGAAGAGGTGATTCTGCACCACAAGCAATAATACGAATAGAAACATAAAATTATGATAAATTTTGGAACTGATGGTTGGCGAGCAATAATATCCCAAGACTTTACGATAGACAATTTAGAAAGAGTAGCAGTAGGAATAGCCAAACTTATAAAATCAGAAACAAGAAAAAATTTAGAAATCTATAACATAGACTATAATCAGTATCCCTTTGCTTCTTATAAGGTTCAATACAGGGATTATAAATCCGGAGTAGTGGTTGGTTATGACCACAGGTTCATGTCAGAACATTATGCTCAAAAAGTTGCAGAGGTATTGACGAGTTTCGATATACCTGTTCTCTTATCAAATACTCCATGTTCAACACCTGCACTATCTTTAAAAGTGTTTAAAAACTATGCTGCAGGAATAATGATAACGGCTTCACATAATCCATATTTTTATAATGGAGTAAAATACAAAGCCGAATATGGTGGCTCAGCTACAAATGAAATGACAAAAATAATAGAAAATTTTCTTAAAGAACATCCAAACTCAATAATCCCCCAAAAAGAGATAATAGACACTTCAATTAATTTACAACAAGAATATTTAGAGACCATAAAATCCAAAATTGATACAGAAAAAATAAAGAATTTTATTGAGAAAAATAACATATTGATCGTAGTAGATTACATGTTTGGTGTGCTTTCCAATAGTTTTAAATCAATTATAAATTCAAAAAATATTATCGAAATCAATAATAATAGGAATCCTTATTTTAATGGTGCTTCTCCAGAGCCGATACCACAAAATTTAAAAGATTTAAAAAACATAATAAAGATGTTAGGAGAAAATGTAATAGGTTTTGCTTTTGATGGGGACGGAGATAGAATTTTTGCTGTAAATTACAAAGAATGGATATCTCCACATGAAATATTACCATTGCTTGCAATACACTTAGTAAAAAATAAGAATTGGGATGGAAAATTAATAAGAACATTACCCACATCAACAAAACTAAAAAGGTTAGCAGATAAAATGGGTTTAGAAGCAATAGAAACTCCCGTAGGTTTTAAATACATAGCAGATTTATTTGTAAAGGACAATATTTTAATAGGTGGGGAGGAAAGTGGTGGAATAGGTTTCAAAAATCATATCCCTGAAAGGGATAGTCTCTTAAATGCCCTCTATATAATAGAGATGCTTTCCAATATGAATATCAAACCTATTGAAATATTAGATTACCTACATTCATTTACTGGAACTTCATATTGTTATAGAAAAGACTCACATTTTAACTCAATACAAGAACAAAGAGAAAATTATCAAAAATTTATAAACAACATTGAAAAAATAAGGAACCTTATAAATGGAACCATAGAGATAAAGGATTACATAAAGATAGTAGAAGATGATAAAAATTGGATAGTATTGAGGCCATCAGGAACAGAACCTTTAATAAGAATTTATTCTGAAGCAAATACTTTGGATCAGGCAGAAGAAAAAGTAAATAAAATACTCCAGTTTCTACAAGATAAATAGTGATAATATTTATAACAGGTATCTCTGGAGCAGGTAAAAACACCGCTTTGAGAATATTAGAGGATAACAATTTTTATTGTATAGACAATGCACCACTTGATCTTATTCCCAAAATTATCGAAATAGCACAAAATAGTAATATATCTGATATAGCTTTTATAATTGATCCCAGAATGATATTTGTTTCTAAAAAAGGACATGAAAAATTAAAAAGATCTATCACTAAGCTCATAGATAAAACTTTGAACTTATCAAAAAAGAACGATATAAAAATAATATTTCTAGATTGTAATGAAAAAACATTAATAAAAAGATATAACTCAAACAGAAGGGTACATCCATTAAATACAGAAAATTTGGAGGAAGGAATAAAAATAGAAAAAGAGTTATTAAAAAAACTGAAGGATAAATCTCATTATATAATAGATACTTCAGAATTATCACCTTATGACCTATCATTGAAAATTTCTGAATTCATATTGTTAAAAAAATTATATATTGTAAAAATAGTTTCTTTTGGTTATAAACACGGTTTTATAAATACCGATATTGTTATAGACTCTCGAATTTTAAGAAACCCGTTTTACGTTAAAGAATTATCAGAAAAGAATGGTTTAGATGAAGAGGTAAAAGAATATCTCTTAAAAGATCCAAAAACACAAAGTTTCTTAGACAAAACATTAGAATATATAGATTATATTGTTGAATCATATTTAGGAAATGTAAAGAATTTCTTAGAAATAGGAGTAGGGTGTACAGGAGGTAAACACAGATCAGTATTTGTAACAGAATATTTGGCACAACATATTAAAAATAGATATAAAAACATTAGAGTGTTAATAGAACATAGAGACATATACAAAAACTAAAATGCAAGAAAAAAAAGATTTTATTATATTATCAATAAATCTCATAACAATAACTTTACTATTTATTTTTGTAATATACCCATTTATGAAAATATTCATTTCTTCTTTTTACATAGAAGTTATATATTTGGATTTAAAGAGGTTTGTTTTTTGGGATAATTATTATTACATATTGACGGATCAGAGTTATTGGAATTCTTTATACAACAGTTTGAGATTCAGTTTAATTTCTTTTGTAATCGAATTGGTAATAGGTTTTTTATTGGCTCTGTTAGTGTGGAAAAATGAAAACAACAAAATTTTGAGGATAAGCATATTACTTCCTTGGGCTTTACCAACAGCTATAATGGCTTTATCTTGGAGGTTCATGTTAAACGAGCAATATGGAATAATACCTAAATTTTTCAATTTTTTTAATATTGAAAATATTTTTTTATCAAATTTTGTTTGGGCTTTCATATGGATGATTTTAATAGATGTATGGAAAACAACACCTTTTATAGCTATAATGTTCTATTCAGCTTTGAAAGGTATAAATAAAGAGCTTTTTGAAGCCATAGATGTAGAAAAAGGAAACTGGTATCATAAGGTTTTTTGGGTTATACTTCCCTTATGTATTCCCGCTATATCCACTGCACTTCTGTTTAGGCTTCTTTATGCAATGGTGGTTTTCGATTTACCATATGTATTAACTGGAGGAGGACCTGCTAACTCAACAAAAACCTTACCAATGTATATTTATGAGAACTTTTTTAAATATTTAGATATAGGATATGCAAGTTCATTAACTGTTGTATCAATATTAGTTATTTTTATTATTTCAATTCTATTTTTAGAATTGTTGAAGAAAATCTATTCACATAACACAAAATAAAAAATTCTCAAATATATTTATAAATAAATTTATAAAACATTTGTAAGGATTTTTTATAATTTTGTATAAAAATTAATATGGAAAAGTTCAAAAACAAGGGGTGGTAAAAGTATGAAAGATTACTATTCTATCCTGGGTGTTAGTAGAAATGCGACAGAAAAAGAATTAAAAGAAGCTTACAGGAAACTGGTAAGGAAATACCACCCTGATCTTAACCCTTCTAACAGAGAAGAAAGCGAGAAAATATTCAGGCAAATAAATGAAGCATACGAAGTACTTAGTGACCCAGAAAAGAGAAAATTTTACGATAAATACGGAGAAAACTGGAAAAACATATACGAAGCGAGTAAGAAAGGTTATGATCCAGAACAGTTCAACCCCAAAGGATATACCTATCAATCAAAAGCATCAAAAGATTTGGAAGAAATATTACAAGAAATATTCGGTTCTTTTGGTAAATCCAGATCAAAAAAATCTCCCTTTGATAACATATTTTTTGATTTTGACATTTCGGATAATTTAAACAACTATCAAACTTCACAAAATGTCCCAGAAGTAGAAATATTTTTTAGTCTCGAAGAAATATATACAGGAACTAATAAAACAATAACACTCAATATAAACAACAGAAATACCAATGTTAATATCAGTATACCACCAAGAATAAAAGAGAATTCAAAGATAACTGTAAACACACAATATGGACCCATAAAAATAAAAATAAAAATTAAATCATCCAATTATAAAATAATCCAAGAAAAAAATTTGCTACTAATTTTACCAGTAGAAATAGAGAAAATCCTAAACAATGAAGAAATTACAGTTCTCCTTCCAAACAATAAAAAACTTAAAACACACATAAATATTGATCAATTGTATAGTGAAGTGGTATTCAAGTCATTAGGGTTAGTTGATAGTAAACAAATAGCAGGAGACCTTATTATAGTACCGGTTCCATACATACCCAAAAATAAGGATAAACTCAAAAAAATAAGTGAAATACTTACAGGGGTGATATAATATGGTAGAAAAAATACTGAAAATGTTCTTTGAAAACTATCCATTGGAAGGCAACTATTTTTCAATAAAAACAGTATCAGAAATTCTCAAAATCCATGAACAGACAATTAGAAACTATGAAAAACAGGGGTTAATAAAACCCTCAAGAACACCCACAGGAAGAAGAATGTACAACATCAAAGATATAGCCAAGCTTAAAATTATAACAAACCTATCCAAAGATATGGGTATCAATACTCCAGGAATAGAAGTAATAATAAAACTATTGGAAGAAATAGAACAAATGAAAGATAAATATGAAAAGAAGATTCAAGAACTGGAAACTAAAATAAACTACTATCACCAGAACTATGGAGAAATAGGAATAGTTAAGTACGAATCCAAAAACATCATTAAAAAATGATTCCATAGATTATTATTTTAAAAATTGATTTTGAAAATATCCGTTTCTATTGATTCAATTAAGTCTTCAAACACTCTTTGATACTTCATAACATCTATATCATAATAAAATGAATTGAGATATTTTACGATTTGAGGATAATCTTGGAAATATTTTTTTGAATTCAGGATAATTTTTTTAAATCCATATATGTTCTTTTGATTATACAACTTATGGAAAGCAGCAGAAATTTGAATTATTCCTTTAATGAGATCTGCTTTATAATGAAGTTTATCATCAAGTTTCATTTTATTCCATAAATATTCCCATTTTTCATGTGCTTCCCAAAACCTGTATTCCCTGAAAAGATCCAATCCATTTCTGTATGAAACTAATAAATCATTCATATTCAATAATGTAACAGTTATAGTATTTTACAACATTTTTCGGGTTTTTAAGATTTAATTTCTCCAATGAAAGCTCTATATCATTGGTCTGAATAAACACCATCTTTTTATCCCTATTATCAAAATATTCAAGACTATCGTTATAAATTACTTTCTGATACTTTTGGTAACCATCAAAGAAAGTAACATATTTAGTTCCAAAAGTTTTATCCTGAGAAAGATTATTATGATCAATTCCAAATATACCAGGAAAATAATAGTATACATTTTTGGGAGAAACGGTATAAAAATCTGTATCAGTATAGAAAACTATATAGTTTTGTGATTTAAAGGGGAAACTTTTTTGAAAAAGGGGCTCTAATTTTTTATTAGCCACATACATACAAGTGGAACTTCCTCCATCCAAATTTATAGAGTCCTTAGAATCATAAAGATAATTAGCCAATTCATACAGAGTGAGTCCAGCTTTCCTCTTTATACCAACACCATAGATTGTTTCAAAATTTACATTATTATTTTTATCGATGTAGATAACTGTTCTTGGCGAAGGGTCTATTATATTGTTGCCTTTGGTTCCCAAAGCTTCCAGATCTGGATCCATAACAAAAGAAAAATCTCTGTATATAAGAGGTCCAGCTTGAATAAGGAAGTATATATTGTGCTCTCTTTTCAAAAAACTTATAAACTGTTCAAAATCTTTCCTTAAGTTTGGAAGTCTGTCAAAAAGAAAAGAATAACCATCTTCCTTTTTAAGAACGCTCCAAAAACCTCTTGGAGGCCTGTGTTCTACTGGATAAGATAAGATTTGATTATCATAAACCACCCCTGCAACAGTTGAATACTTGTTATTAAATTTAGCAAAATAGGTACCATTTACAGCAAACCAGAAACCATCTTTAATGAAATCTAAATCCTCTTTGTTTTCATTTTGAATAAATCTAATATTAAACAAATTGAAATCTTGTATTTGAATATTGTAAGAAAAAATGTTTATCTTATTTTTCAGAAATTCTTGTAAAAACATTTTGTAATTTAATTTAGCTATAACCCTATTGTCGGGAGTATAAAAATAAAGTGTGTTAACTATTTTATATTCTAAAGGAAAAGAAATAACAATTTTATCATTTTCTTCATCATTATCAAAATTTATCAACTCATAGGGTATGGGATAAAAAGTATTAACTTTTATTACAGAATAATAATGATTATTAAAAGTTGTTATCTTATAGAATGAATGCTCAATTTGATTATCATAAATTTCAACAAAAGGAAAGAATATGTTTACCTCATTTGGAGAAGTATAAAAAATTTTGTAAGTCAATGGAGCATCTGTTTGAATATATATCTTTTCTGAGTCATAAAAAAAATCTAAATTAAGTTTATAATAACCGCCGCTTTTAGTAATTGCTAAGGAATTGGAAATTAACAGAAGAATAATAACAAATACTGGAGAGACAAATTTACTTGTTAATAATTTCTTGTTCAATAAATTCAATAATTTTTTTAGATAGTTTCTGTATTTGCTTTGCATCTTCAATGCTATAATTCTCATAAGGAGGTTTAAGCATATTTGCACCAGGATACCTAGATATGATATAGTGTTTGTCTATTTCTTTGGCAAATTCAAATAACTCTTCCGGAATACTAACCTTTTCATTCAAAGTTTCTAGTAAACTAAAAACTGAGTGTCTAAACGAATCTAAACCCAATTTTTTAAGTGATGATTTTATGATTTTAACAGTTGCTTCCTGGTAACAAAAGCACGCCCACTCATAATAACCTTTTTCTAAACATAGGTTAGCAACATCTATGTCTCTGGTACCCTGCTTATACCAGGACTCATATATTAATTTTTTCAAGTCTTTTCTTTCTTTCATAATGATTTTATACTCACCCTTATTACAGGTTCCTTGATATTAGGAATACCAAAAATAATAATTATTTCCTGCTGGTATTTAAAAGCAATAATAGTATAATCCTTCATGTTGAAAGTTATATAATCAAAATTCATGTTTTTTTTTAAATTTTCAAGAACTTTTTTAACATTGTCAATAATTTCATCTTTTACATTTTGTCCAAATATATTTCTCAAATCAGAAAAAGTATATATAGCCAATATTTCTTTATTATTTTTAAAAATATTTATTATTTTTTCAGATACCTGATTCATTAAAAATGATTTTATTTGAATTATTCTTTTTCAGTTTTTTCCTCTGCTGAAGTCACAGTAACTATCGTTGTATCAGCTCTGTTAACAAATTTTATTCCCTTGAATTCCTCTATATTCATTAGATCTGATACATGAATACTATCACCAATGTCAAGATTTGTTACATTTAAAACTATTTTTTCAGGTATGTTATTGGGAAGTACTTTCAATTTCAATGTATTAAGTAATATTTGAAGTATTCCACCTTTTTTAACTCCCTGGCTTTCACCCGTTATTTCAAGAGGAACTTCAATTTCAATGAATCTCTCTTCAACTAACCCTAGAAAATCTATGTGTATTATCTTATCTTTAAGGTAATCATATTGTATTTCTTTAACAACACTTCTATAGTAATCACCCTCTATTTTTAGTTGTACTATTTGCCCAGTTCTGAGTTTCATGGCATCTCTTAATAAAATAGAAATTGTTTTATTTTGTATATCTTTTCCATATAGGCAAGCAGGAACAAAACTTTTATTTCTTATATTTTTTGATTCAACTTTACCACAATCCCTATTATTTGCTTCTATTATAATCGATTCTTTTTCAGCTTTTGTAAGAGTAGCCAACATAATAAACTTTCCCCCTTTTTGTAAAAATCTTTCTAGTTATTATAGTTCTATAGAAAGATAAAATTTCCTACAAAAAAGGCAAAAATTTTACAAAGAAAAATATAATTAATATGAACGAAATTTTGGTTTCTATTATAATGGTTATGATATTTTTACTTTCAATCATTTTGAGAGTTTCTTTTGTATTGGTAAGTATATTGATTGGATCATTAATTGCAATATTAAATAGTTTTTATAATTTCAATTTTTCTATAGAAGGTTTGAGTATATTTTCAGAAACAGCAATATCATTCATATTTTTCTCCTTAGGATTGGGATACACAATAGAAGCTTTCATTAGCAACTTAAAAAAAAGTTTAGTTAGTTCATTATTTGATTTATTCAACCTATTCATTCCTTTCGTAATATTATATATAATAACAAAGGATTTTTTCTTATCTTTTATCTTAGGAATTTGTTTATATCCATCAAGTACAGCTATAGTTGTAAAAATATTGGAATTTCAGAAGAAGTTGGTATCAAAGGCGGCAGAAATAATGATAGGAATCCTACTATTTGAAGATATAATACTGATAATGATACTATCAATTCTAAGCTTATATTCCCTAAGCCAAAATAAATCCCCAATAATCACAATTATTCTAACAATTGTAGTAATAATATTAATATTTTTCTTATCAAAATTTGTTATAAATAGATATTCCCCATTCTTGGAAAGGTATATTCAGGAAGAAATAGGTATATTCTTTATACTTGGATATTTTTTATTATTATATTCGCTATCAAAAATACTGCATTTACCAGAAGTATTAATAATGTTTTTTTCATCGTTATTTATATCACAAAATGTTTCAAATTCAATAAGACCTAAACTGGAACCGTTAAAAAATTTTTCAATAGGACTTTTTATCCTTGACTTCATGAGTAAAACCAAACTAAATGTAGAAGTATCTTTGAATTATACAATATTACTACTTATACCTTTGTTTACAGTTTTAAAAATATTAACTACATATTGGGCATTTAAATATTCAAAAATAAAATTCAAAAAAGAGGACATAATTTTTTTTCTACCCCGTGGAGAGTTTTCAGCATACATTTCCAAATTTGCAAACATAGAAATATTTGCTTTCATATCAATCCTCTTATCAAACATAATTGTTTTAATAAATAAGATTTCTCTACAAAGAAAAACTACCTCCATACAAAAGAAATAACAAAAATCATGTATTCACTTCCATTGGAACGATAATAATCAAAGAAATAAATCTCTTTCATTATCTTTTGGCGTATAAAATAGGGAATATAATCTCTCTTTTTCAAGCTGTACTCAAGATAAAGAAAAAGAACAGACCTATTTTCATAGTTCACATTTTCAAGCATTATCTGTGTATTCCAGGGAGAATACATGAAAGTAGTTGCCAAAGACTTGGGTAAATAATCCCTGTAAGGATCAGATAATAAATCAACAATAGAATTTGGATAGTTATTTTTATCAAGATAATATTTTTCAGAAGCTATCTTTAAAAACCTGACATTCTGGATGAAAGAAACCATACGAGCATATTCTATATTATACCAATAATAATAAAAGGCAATCAATATCAATGAAAAAATTATAAGTGTACTGGTGATAATCTCAATAGTAGAAAATCCCTTCACCAACCTATTTGAGTCTTTTATATTTTTTTAGAACCGCTTTAAGAACGTTAAGTCCCAGAGAAGCACAGTTGGGTCTTAATGTGTATACATCCTTACCTATTAAATCCCAAAGAAAATTGAGATCAATATTTTCAATTTCTTCTATTTTTTTTCCTTGAATGTTTTCAATAAGAATAGAAGTAGAAGCCTGACTAATAGTACACCCTGAACCCTCAAAAGAAAATTCTGTAGTATTATCATGATTGACTTTCATATATATTTTTACTATGTCTCCACAACCAGGATTTCCCCCTTCAACCTCAACATCAAAAATTTCCATCTTTCTTCTATAAGGGGAATTCTCAAAATGTTCCAAAAATAGTTCTAACTTCTCTTGATCTATTCTATCCATTTTATTTCCTTTTCTTTAGCAGTTTTTTTAGCTATTTCATAACCAGCATCAGCATGTCTTATAACTCCTATACCAGGATCATTTGTAAGAACCCTTTCTAATATATCATAGGAGCGTTTTTTACCATCGGCAACAATAACAACACCCGCATGAATTGAATTGCCAATACCCACTCCCCCACCATGATGTACAGAAACCCAATGTGCACCTGAGGCAGTATTAAGCAAAGCATTAAGTATAGGCCAATCAGCCACTGCATCGGATCCATCAAGCATACCCTCAGTTTCCCTATAAGGAGAAGCAACACTGCCAGTATCAAGATGATCCCTACCTATGACAACAGGTGCTCCCAATATACCTTTTTCAACCAAGTGATTAAAATACATACCAGCTTTGTCCCTCTGGCCATAACCCAACCAACATATTCTCGCAGGTAGCCCCTGAAACTTTATCTTATTCTGAGCTTTAACTATCCATCTTCTAACTCCCTCATCATCAGGAAACAGCTTAATAATTGCATTATCTGTCTCATATATATCCTTAGGGTTCCCAGAAAGAGCAACCCATCTAAATGGCCCCTTACCCTCACAAAACAGAGGCCTTATATAAAGCTTAACAAATCCATCGAAATAGAAAGCATCATTGAAACCAGCTTTATAAGCCTGTCCCCTTATATTATTTCCATAATCAAAAACAATAACTCCTTTCTTTTTGAATTCAACCATATAATAACAATGTTTAAATATTGTCTCCAAACTTCTTTTAATATACTCTTGGGGATTAACTTTTCTTAATTCCAAAGCCTTTTCAAATTCAATATTTTCTGGAACATACCCATTCAATTCGTCATGTGCAGAAGTCTGATCTGTTATAACATCGGGGTAAATCTCATTTTTATACAAATATTCCAACAAAGTGGCTGCATTTACATGGACACCTATAGAAATAGGTTTACCTTCCGATTTATGTTTTAAAGCCATTTTTACCGCATCTTCAATAGAATCTGAAGATACATCAAGATACATCGTATCCAGCCTTCTTTTTATTCTACTTTTGTCAACCTCTGCAATAAGAGCAACTCCATCATTTAGAGTAATAGCCAGTGGTTGAGCACCACCCATTCCTCCCAAACCAGCAGTAACAACAATTTTCCCCTTCAAACTACCTCCAAAATGCTGTTTAGCCAATGAATAAAAAGTTTCATATGTCCCTTGTATTATTCCCTGTGTACCTATATATATCCAGCTTCCAGCAGTCATTTGTCCATACATTATAAGTCCTTTAGCCTCAAGTCCTCTAAAGTATTCCCAGTTAGCCCAATTAGGAACAAGCATGGAGTTAACAATAATAACTCTTGGAG